>NZ_JBLYZH010000005.1:0-463790 GCF_048551595.1 Rhizobium sp. CRRU65
CTTGCCGGTAAAGGATGTGTTCTTGACCTTGGTATAGGGCTTGAACCAGTCGATCCGCTTGCCGTGCTTGCCCCAGAACTTGTCCGGGTTCTCGACGCTTTCCTCGTACCATTTCAGGTACTTTTCCCGGTCTATGAATGCTCGCTGCCGGACAAGGCGTGGCACGGTGTAGCGCTCGAGGACCACTGTTTTGCTCCCTGTGATTGGCTCCTGAAGACGATTCCGCTCGCCAAGAATCTGGAGACCTGTTCTGTCTGATGATATAGCGACCCATGTCGGTCCGAGGCCCGCTTATCGGCGCACGGACAGCAGCAGTTTGGACTGCCGATCAACCGTTACATCATTTCCGGTCGTCTGATCGCCGAGCCATCGCTGAACCGGCTCAGCCTGTAGGGTGAGATGTCGGTGATCGGGGTCTCGTTCATCACGATCTCGCTGACCAACCGGCCGGCACCCGGTCCTATGGCAAAGCCGTGCCCGCTGAACCCCGCAGCAATCACGTAACCCGGCAATTGCTCCACTCTTGAAATAACGGGGACGAGATCTGGCGAAGTATCGATGAGCCCTCCCCACGCGCGTTCGACCCCGATTCCCTTGAGTGCGGGGTATTCGCTTTCAAGGTTCTTCAATGCGAGCTTCACGAGTTCCCCGTCGGGCGCGGGATCTAAAATTCGGTTTTTTTCAAACGGCGAGATTTCATCGTTCTCCCAGGTACTGAAAGCATCGGGCCCATTCCAGAAGCTGCTGCTCAGACGGTACTTCAGCTTCTTCCCAATCTTGCTGCGGTACATCTGATAGAATTTGAAGGCGTATCGCATCCCCCTCGGAGTGAGGTCGAGCGTACCACGTCCGGGTACGGCGATCGTGTAGGCGCCATCTGTCCGACGTCGCAACACGAAGTTTGAAGCCGAGAGGCACCCCGCTTGAATGATTTCGGGCGCGGGAGTCGTCTTAATTGCGGTGCCGGAGATGTTTGCGACCGGAAGCTCGATACCATATCGATGAGAAAACCGCGAAGCCCATGCTCCACCAGCGCAAACAACGGTGCCAGCTTTCACAAGTCCTCGCTCTGTCCACACGCCTGTTACCCGGCCTTCGGTAATGTCAAGGCCCCGAACGGCGCAGTTTTGATGGAGCGATACGCCGCTTTCCTTCGCGGCCTCAGCGATGGCAGGCACAGCAAGACTTGGCTCAGCTCTCCCATCGGTCGGAGACCAAACGCCGCCGACCCACGAGGATGTGCCACCCGAAGCCCGATTATTGGCCTCGGACGCACTCAGAATCTGGCTGTGGAATCCTTGAAGGCGCGCAGCCTTACCCCACGTTTCCCACCGAGCAACATCAGCCTCGTTCTTCGTGCAGTAAAGTATCCCGCTTCGACGAAACCCAAGATCGCGACCGATCTCGGTGCTCAGTTCCTCCCAGCGCCGCAGACTATACGTGGCAAGCGCAAGTTCATGGAGGTCGCGGTTCTGCTGTCGGACCCATCCCCAATTGCGGCTTGACTGCTCGCCGCCAACGATACCTTTTTCGAGCAAAGCAACGGACACCCCCTTGCGGGCGAGCTCATAGGCCGTGCAGGTACCGACGATCCCCGCCCCGATGACAACGACGTCGACCTCGGTTGGAAACGAAAAGCTGTCACTTACTTTCTGAACTTCGACCGGCATAGACCCATTCCTCTGGCATCGTGCGCCGCATCTCCGACAGGCACGTTTGAACCCTCAACAATCATCCGTGGCAACACGCAAGGTTTCCAACCCATCAGGGATAGCGATGAAGTGAATCTGCTACGCCGTCCAGCCTATTCGACATCCTAGTGCCGATGGCTTTGCGTTAGACCGTCGTCATCTCGCCTAGGATGGTGTTCTCTCAGCTGTGATCACCGCGAACATCGAGCGCGTCGCGCAGCCCGTCGCCGATGAAATTGAAGCTGGTTACAGCGATCGTGATGGCGGCGCCGGGAATGATCGCCAGCCACGGTGCGGTCTCCAGATACTGCTGCGCGCCATTCAGCATGTTGCCCCAACTGGGAAGAGGCGGTTGAATTCCATAACCGAGGAAGCTGATATAGGCCTCCATCAGGATCGCCCGGGCGATGGTCAGGGTGGCCGCGACGATGATCGGACCTATGGCATTGGGAAGGATCTCTCGGAACATGATGTGCGTTGCGCTCAATCCCAGCATGCGGCCGGCCAGCACGAATTCACGCTCGCGCAGGGAGCGGACTTCGGCCTCGACAATTCGGGCAACTTCCATCCAGCTCGTGGCAGCAATAACGACGGTAATCATGATCGGGCTCGGCTTCAGCGCAGCTGCAAGAGCAAGCACGAGGAAGATGGATGGGAAGGACAGGAAGCCATCCACGGCACGCATCAGCACCGTGCCGACCAGGCCACCTCTATATCCCGCCACCACGCCTACAAGGGTCCCGATCAGCGTCGACAGCAGCATTGCCGAGAAACCGACCAGGAGCGAAATCCGGCCCGCCATGAACAACCGGGCGGCCAGATCCCTTCCCAGCGGGTCGGTACCGAGATAATGCCGGCCGGTCAGCGGCGGAGCGAAGCGGGCGCGCAGATCGATATAGAGCGAATCGTACGGCAACAAGTGGGGTCCTAAGACGCATGCCAGCGTCAGGAGAGCGATCATCACCATGCCGATGAGGGCCAGATGGTGGTTCATGAAACGGTGCGCAGATCGGCTGTTCCACCAGCGCTCCCGGGGCGAATTTGCGGCAATGGCAGTCATGATGGCTGACTCCTGATGAGCGTTTAAGGCGCTTAACTCAGACGGATCCGGGGATCGATGATGGCGACAACGATGTCGGCGGCGAGGTTGCTCACTACGACAAGGATCGCCGAGAACATGAGCAATCCCATCACCACCGGGTAGTCACTGTAGCCGAGGCTGTCGAGGAACAGGCGGCCCATTCCCGGCCAGGTGAATACCGTCTCTGTGACCAAAGCACCCGTGAGGACGCTGGGAAGCTGCATTCCCGCGAGCGTGATCATCGGCAGAAGCGCGTTTCCGATGACGTGTTTCATCAGAATGCGGCGCTCGCTCAGTCCTTTGGCGCGGGCCGTCTTGATGAATTCCTGATTGATCACGTCGAGAGTAGCCGATCGCATGTAGCGGCTCCAGATGGCCACATGCACCAGCGCAAGCACGACGCTGGGCAGGATGAGATGGTGAAGATAGTTCAGAACGGACTCGTCACCGATCGTGTACATGTTGCCGGCCGGGAGCCAGCCAAGTCTGAGCGAGAATACGTAAATGCCAATCAGTCCGAACCAAAAAGTCGGGATCGAAAGGGCCACCATCGCACCGACCGTCGCCATGTAATCGAAAATCGAATAACGCTTTATGGCGCCGCGAACTCCGATCCACGTACCGATGGCAATCGCGATGACGGTAGACGATCCCATCAGCAACAGCGTTGCCATGAGGTGTCGACCGATCACGTCGAGGACTGGCGCTCCGTCGCGGAAGGAGTGGCCCCAATCTCCTTTCAAAAGGCGCCAGGCCCAATCCATGTACTGGATCCACAGAGGACGGTTCAAGCCCAACTGCTCCGTCAGTCGGTTCAGGTCATCCTGCGTCATGCTCGCATCCAGCCCAAATTGTGCTAGGGGCCCACCCGGGATCAGGTTTAGGACCACGAAGCCGATGACGGAAACGATCAGAAGCAGTACAAGGCTCTGAGCGAACCGGTTAAGTAGGAAGCTACGCATTGAGCTCTCCCTGTGATAGCGCCAATAGAGGCCGCCGCCGCAACGCGCGGCAGCAGCGACGTTAGGTTAACTCAGCTCTTCCAGTGCCAGCCGGCAGCATGCCATGATGCCGTGCGCGTGTTCGTATTCGGTTGCCAGCCTTCAAGGCCTTCCTTTGTGCCAACCACATAGGTGGCGGCAAACAGGGGAAGAAAGGGAAGGTCCTGACGCACGATTTCCTGGATACGGTGATAGATTTCACGACGTGCTTCCGGATCGAAGGTCTGGGCACCCTTCTTGAGCAGCGCATCCACTTCTGGATTGGAATACTGGCCGACATTCGATCCCTTTCCACCCTTCGCGGCAATCGCGCTGCTGGCAAGACGGTTGGTGGCGTCGGGATCCGCGGCAATCAGATGCGTAACGCCCGAGATCGCCGTGTCGAACTGTGACTTCAGCCAGAATTCACCAAACATGACGGCAGCCGGCAAATTCGAGATGGTCATCTGGACGCCAATTTCCGCGAATGTCTGCTGCAGGAACTGCTGCACCTGCTCGCGGAGATTGTTGCCGGATGTCGTTGAGTTGTTGAACGCCAGCTTCACTCCATTCTTCTCACGAATCCCATCCGACCCCGGCACCCAGCCGGCATCGTCGAGGAGCTTGCGTGCTGCGTCCGGATTGTATTCCTGCGCCGGAAGGTTCGGATTGAAATAATACGACTCCTTCGGCATGAAGGTTTCCGTCGTTGTCACCACGCCGAAATAGAGGGCGTCGATGATCGCCTTTCTGTCCATTGCAGTATAGAGTGCCTGACGCACCGCAAGTTCCTTGAACTGCGGCCGCTCAAGATTCAGATAGAACGACTCGACGGAGGCACCAGGCACCAGACTCACCACCCGACCCGGCAACTTGCTAGCCTCGTCGTAGTGGTCGGACGTGATGTACGCCTGGTCTGTGAGATCGATATCGCCGCTCTTGAACTGGGTGTAGAGTACCGTCTGGTCAGGAATGTATTTGAATATGACCTGTTCGACATACGGACCGTCGCCAAAATAATCCGGATTCGCCGCCAGTTCGAGATGGTCGCCGGCCACACGCTGGCTCCACTTGAAGGCGCCGGTGCCAATGGGTGCCTGATTGAAGGCCGCTGCGTTCGGATCAGGCTCCTTCTCGAGAAGGTGCTTCGGCACGATGAAGGTTTCGGTGAGAAACGACAGGTAAGGAGCGAAAACCTGCTCCATGCGCCAGGTGATTTCCGTTGGCGAGACCACAGTGAGGTCGCGCACCAACGAATGGCCGCCCGTACGCCAGGCGCGGAATTTCGGATTGGTGATCAGTTCAAGGGTGAACTTCACGTCCTCAGCCGTGAAGGGATTACCGTCATGCCAGTGCACATCGTCACGCAGGCGGACGCGCCAGTTCAGGCCATCCTCCGAGATGCCGCCGTTCTTCTGCGTGGGAACCTCTAGCGCAAGATTGGGCTGGAGAACGCCGCCTGGATCCATGCGGAAGAGGGCGTCGAAGAGTGAGAAGTGGACCGCATCGTCCGTTTCGATATGGGCCATCAGCGGATTGAAGACGGTCGGTTCCTGCGAAAGCCCGACCACGACGCGACCCGCAGGCTTCTTGTCCGCGGCCCGGGCAATGTCAGGCTTGCCTATCAGGTTGGGAGCGGCAAAGCATGCAATGCCGCCGGCTGCCATCAGGCGCAGTGCGTCGCGCCGAGAAATGTTGCTTTTGGTCGTAGAGTCATTTGTCATTTTATTCCCTCTCTTTTGCTTATTAGGCAGTGACTGCCAGGGGTGAATTGAACCTTCTCAAGTGCCTCTCCGTCGTTCTCCCGGAATTGCAGCGACAAGTTCACGGGTGTAGTCCGATTGCGGTTTCAGGAAGATCTGAGACGGCGGGCCGCGCTCGACGACCCTGCCCTTCTGCATCACTGCGATTTCGTCACAGATCTGACTGGCGACACGAAGGTCATGGGTGATGAAGATCATTGATACGCCCGTCTCGCGCTGGATTTGGTCAAGCAGCTTGAGGATCTGGGCCTGGATCGACACGTCAAGCGCGGAGACTGCTTCGTCGGCAATCAGTAGCTTAGGCTTGAACATCAGGGCCCTGGCGATGCCGATGCGCTGGCGCTGCCCACCCGAGAATTCGTGCGGGTAGCGGCCGAAGGCGCCGGCATCGAGACCGACGTGGGAAAGCAACGCACGGGCCTCTTCGCGCGCCTGCACGTAGGGCATACCATGTGCGACAGGCCCGACTGTCAGTATTTGACCAATCGTGGATCGCGGATTGAGCGAGGCAAAAGGATCCTGAAAGATCATCTGAATTCGAGGGCGCAGCGGCCGGAACTCGGATTCCGAAAGCTTGACGATATCCTTGCCCTCAAACAAGATCTGACCGCTGTCGCTGTCCTGAAGCTTGATCAGAAGCCGGCCCAGCGACGATTTTCCGGAGCCGCTTTCGCCGACAATGCCGAGGGTGCGGCCCGTAGCCAACGTGAATGAGGCGTCCTTCACCGCAGGCACGACACGCTGGCTACCGAACAGCGCGCTGCCACTGCGATAGGTCTTGCACAACCCATTGACCGTCAGGATCGTCTCGTCGCTCGTCTGCGCCTTGAACTTTCTGTCTTCGCCCGTGAGGTGCGGAACGGCCGCGATCAAGCGCTTAGTGTAGGGGTGGCTGGGGGATTTGAGAACCTGATCGACGCTCCCCTGTTCGACAATCCGCCCCTTCTCCATAACCACGACGCTGTCGGCAATTTCAGCCACAACACCGAAGTCATGGGTGATGAACATGACGCTCATATCCTTGCGACGCTGAATGTCACGGATGAGCTTCAGGATCTGCGCCTGCGTGGTGACGTCAAGAGCTGTCGTTGGTTCGTCTGCGATCAGGATGGTCGGCTCAAGCGCCAGCGCAATCGCGATCATGACGCGCTGCCGCTGGCCACCGGAAAGCCGGAACGGATACTGGTGGTACATCAGCTCCGGATCGGGTAGCCCGACTTCGGTCAGCAATTCAAGGGCGCGGGTACGTCGCGAGGCCTTGGTGCCCACTCCATGGGCCGTCATCACTTCAGCGACTTGGTCGCCGACCGTCATCAGCGGGTTAAGCGCCGAAAGCGGATCCTGAAAGATCATGGACACGACACGGCCACGCAGCTGGCGCAGCGTTTTTGCGGGCGCACCGACTATGGTGGTTCCATTGAGATCGATCGCGCCCGATGAGACCGGAATGATCTTGGGCAAGAGCCCCATGATTGTGTTTGCAGTCACCGACTTGCCCGAACCAGACTCACCGATAATGCAAAGGATCTGACCACGCTTGAGGTCGAACGAGACATTTTCGACGGCATGAGCCCGTTCCATGCCTTTCGGCAGGTCGACAGTGAGGCCGCGCACCGTAAGCGCTGCGTCGCCCGCTGTAACAGCCTCTGTCATAACGGCCATCGGTCTATCTCCCTTATCTACGCAGCGTCTCGATTGAAATATTGTCGCCGATTCATGCATGCTGCCGCACAATCTCTTCGAGCGGGTGCACAGCTCCTTGGCTCGACACCATTCGCTACCAATCGGCGTTGGTTCGATGATCAATATAAGATTGGTATTGCCATTGGTGTCAATATAGATCAAATTGGTTTAGCAAAATAATTGTTGTGGAGGACACATGAGCGTGGTGTTGAAGGATTTCATTGAGGCGGAAGGTCTGGAACCAGGCGATCGCCTGCCCCCCGAGCGTGACTTGGCGCTGAAACTCGGGCTGCCGCGTACCGCCCTCAGAAGGATGCTCAGTTCGTTGGAGAAGGAAGGCCGCCTTATCAGGCACGTCGGCAGAGGCACCTTTATCGCCGGCAGCGGCGTTGGCTCCAGCGCCCTTCGCCGGCCGGCAACCAATGAAGGAGACACATTGCGCACCTATCCGGCGGAAGTGTTTGAGGCGCGGCTGATCATTGAACCCAAGATCGCTGCCTTGGCAGCGTTACGGGCGACAAGGCAGGAAGTCGAAGAAATGCAGAAATCAATCGCACGAGGCAGCACGTCGGAATCTCTAGTTGATTTCGAGAAATGGGACGCCGTCTTTCATCGCATCATCGTCCAAGCCGCTCGTAACGGTCTTCTTGCCTCGCTCTATGAAGGTATTCACGCAGTACGGGCGGGAAACCTCTGGGGAAAAATGAAAGAACAGTCGCTGACCTCTGAGCGCATGGCGACCTATATTGTCAGCCATCAGGCGATTCTTGACGCAATCAAAGACCGCGACAGCAGAGAGGCCGAGCGAAACATGTACGACCATATCATCGAAGCCAGAGCAAACATACTCGGCCCCAGCATCTGAACTTGGTCAGCGCGATTGGTATGTTCGGCCCGGCGTCGCGTTGTCCGCTGCGACCGTCTTGGCTGCGATCTCCACCATGTCGCCCATCTAGCCACTCTATCTCCCACGTAGCGGAGCATCCGCCTCAAGATACTGACCAGACTGCGCGCTTCAGGGACCAAACTGCCGCCGAAGCCAGGAGAGGAAGTTTCGTTTCCTAGCATCGCCTTCGAACGGGAGGCGGCTCAAAAGGATGTAGCTGTATCCGTTGCCGGAGTACCCCCGCGGCGCCACCAGCTGCCCGCTTTCTACAGCGTCGGCCACCAGCGGCTCTGGGCCGATTGCTGCACCTAAGCCAGCGATTGCCGCCTCTATGCTCAGATAAAAATGTTCGAATACCTGGTTCCCGGTTGGATTTGGATCGGCGAGCAAATTATCGGCGATGTATCGCGCCCACGCATCTCGCCGGGTGGCCGAATGAATGCGAGGCAAGGAAAGAATATCATCGCTGCCGGAAGCCAACAGGCGTGGCGCGCATACGGGGCCGACACGTTCTTCGACGACCGTTTCCACAAAGAGCTCCGGCGACCAGCTAAAGTCGCTTCTCCGTAGCGCTAAATCAATATGATTCCTGTCGAAGCTCACCGGACCACCAGCGGCCAATACATGAACCTCGACATCCGGATGAAGTGCATTGAATTGTGGGAGGCGAGGGATCAGCCACCGCTGCGTGAACGTCGGCTCGCATGAGACCACCAGCGGCGCCGAACCGCCAACTCTTATTTCCTCGCAACAATCGCTGATCTGGCGAAGCACCTCACTCATCGTGACAAGAAGGCGTCGCCCCGCGTCGGTGAGGAAAACGGCCCTGTTTCTTCGTTCGAAAAGATCTACGCCAAGGTCTTCCTCAAGCAAGCGGACTTGCTTGCTGATGGCGCTGTGCGTCACAAACAATTCATCGCCGGCGCGCCCGAAATTCAAATGACGAGCAGCGGATTCAAAGGCTCTCAGTGCGGATAATGCAGGGACTCGTGCGGCCATATCTGTGACTTGAAGTTACGGATTTCTGTCAGAATTCATCGTTTTTTTGTCAGAAGCAATAGCGCTAATAGTCTTCCGTCACATTGAGAACCGACGGAGAGCGACTTTGAAGGTAGGAATTCTCGCCGACGATCTGACGAGCGCAACGGATGGCGCCGCGCCATTCGTGAGCATGGGGCACAGATGCTTTGTCTTCAACGATTATCAGCCATCGTCTCTGCAAGATGCTGCGATTATCTCCGTGAACAAAGCAAGCCGGGCAGTATCCATTGAGGACGCTGTCGATCGGGCGACGCTGGCGGCAAAAAGCCTGACGTCCGCGGAGATCCTTTACAACACCGTGGATTCCACCATTCGAGGCCACGTCGGAGCTGAAGTATCTGCTGCACGTGCGGCATCCGGTCGGGCTGTTGCAATCGTCGCTCCGGCCTTCCCAGCGGGCGGGCGAACGACTGAGGGAGGGCGTCAGCTTCTGCGTGGCGTGCCGTTGGAGAAGACCGAATTTGCGAGGGACCCGCTCCATCCAATAACAGACTCTCGTCTTCGGGCTCTGTTCCGGGATATTCCAGACGCGGAAGTGCGTTTTCTTGGGCTTGAGGAAGTTCGCGCATTAAAGTCCGGCGAACTTGTCGCGAATGGCAGCAAGTTACTGATAGCTGATGCAGCAACCCAGGACGACCTGGCACTGCTGGTGAAATCGGCGGCCGATCCTAAGTCCATTCTTTGGTGTGGTTCTCCGGGACTGGCGACTGCGTTGGCGGACTATGTTGGCCCCGCTGACATCGCACCGTCGACCCCCACGGCGGCGCTCAATCTCTTCGTCATCGGCAGCGTCAACCCTCTGAGCCGCGAGCAATGCTCAAGGCTGATGAGCACTGGCAGCGTGCGGCAGATCGTGGTCGACGCCGAGCAGGCGTCTCACTCCCCCGTTCTCGCCGCCGAAAGCGCCATTGCGCAATATAGCCAATCTGGGTCTGCCGGAGATGTCATTTTAACAACGTCTGAGCGCGGCACGCAGGCCGAGCCCCGGTCCATCGCAATCGCTCTTGGCCAGGCGGTCCGCATGATTATGCAGCGCAGTCCCGTGACCGGGCTCTTCGTGACCGGCGGCGACACTGCCGAATCCGTGTTGGGCGTACTTGAGATTGGTTCGCTCGAACTTTTGGGCGAGATCGAGCCTGGAATTCCGGTCGGACGCACGAGCGGATCGCATCCCATACACATCATCACAAAAGCGGGCGGCTTTGGTTCGTCGAACGTGCTGCTGAAATCAGCCGAATTGCTTCGGGGCCTCTGGCTTGGAGATAAGAAATGAAGAAGCCTATCGGAATAACCATGGGCGATCCTTGTGGGATCGGCCCGGAAATCGTCGCACGCATTTTTGCGGACGGACTGCCTGAGCACGCGGTGGTGATCGGCGATGCCAAGGTGATGGAACGTGCTGTCCGAGCCCTCGATCTTCCGCTTCAGGTGCAGCCCGTCACTTCAGTCGACGAGGCTGTCCCAGACGACAAACTCATAGCCGTTCTCAACGTTTCCGATCTACCTGACGATTTACCGATCGGGCAGGTGGACGCGCGCGCTGGCCGCGCCAGCTACGACTATGTTGTGAGGGCGATCGACGAAGCGCTCGCAGGCAACATCAGGGCAATCGTTACCGCGCCGATCAACAAGGAAGCGATGAAAATGGGGGGGCTCAATTATCCCGGCCATACTGAAATCCTTGCAGAACGGTCGGGGACCGACAAGTTCGCGATGATGCTGGCAAACGACGAACTCCGTGTCATCCTGGTCACGATCCACGTCTCGTTGCGAGACGCCATCGACCTCGTGACGCAGGAATCTGTGCTCAGGACGATCGAATTGGCGCACGGGGCATGTAAGGCATATGGCATCGCCTCGCCCCGCGTCGCCGTCGCCGGCCTCAATCCCCATGCCGGTGAAAACGGCATGTTCGGACGCGAAGATCTCGACATTATCGCACCGGCAATCAGCCGGGCTCAGGAACTTGGAATAAACGCGTCCGGTCCGTGGCCAGGAGACACGATTTTCATGCGGGCCCGCAGGGGCGAGTTCGATATCGTCGTTGCGCAGTATCACGACCAGGGCCTCATTCCGGTCAAGTATCTCGGCATCGACAACGGCGTCAACGTCACCATCGGCTTGCCCTTCATCCGTACCAGCGTCGATCACGGCACCGCATTCGACATCGCGGGCCAAGGTACGGCAGACCATTCCTCACTTCGCTACGCCTTCGATCAGGCGCTGCTTCTCAACGCAATCTAGGAGCGCTTTCGATGCCTCAGACTTCTCCCGACTTCATATTTATGTTGACCAACCACGACCGCACCGTTGGCGACGCGGCCGAGCGCCTTCAGGATGTTCTTGCCGCCGGCATCAGACATGTGGGGTTCAAGGATATTGGCCTACCATTCGACAAACTCTTGAGCCTTGCTTCTGCAATCAAGGCGGGGGGTGCCACGCTCTACCTCGAAGTGGTCAGCCTCGATGAGGAGAGCGAACGACGATCCGCGCAGGCCGCAGTCGAGCTTGGCGTCGACATCTTGATGGGTGGCACCCGACCGCATGTCGTTCTCCCAGTTATTGCTGGGCGAAACATCGGCTACTATCCGTTCCCCGGCAAGATTGTCGGTCATCCGAGCAAGCTCGAAGGAACGATCGAGACAATTGTGGAAAGTGCCCGGCAATTGACGGCGATCAACGGTGTCAGCGGTCTCGATCTGCTGGCCTATCGCTTCGGCGGCGATGTCGAAGCGCTGATGACGCAGGTGTGCGAGGCCGTGGCCAAGCCCGTGGTTGTTGCCGGATCGATCGACAGCCCTGAAAGGATGGCGGCGGTCGTACGGTCTGGTGCTGCAGGCTTTACCATCGGAACGGCGGCTTTCAATGGTGCTTTTTCCGGCAGTTCCAACCTGCGGCTGGAGATCGAGGCGGAGATCAACGTTCTCGATCGGATTCAGGCCGACGCGGGCTGGATTGCACCATCAGAATTAACGCGCAACTGAATCGAACCTTCACCAATCATTAATTGCCGTCTTTACGATTGGGCGACAAGGTGAGTTTCGAATTTGGAGACCAGACAAATGGATCTAGCGACGTTCGCCCCCTCCCCTCGCTCGGCAGCCACGACCACTCTTGAGGCGCTGGAAACGCCCTGTCTGGTTCTGGATGCGGACCGGATGGACCGCAATATCAAGCGGCTCAGGAACCGGCTCGATGACCTCGGCGTGTCGCTGCGACCGCATCTGAAGACGGCGAAGTCGATTGACGTGGCCCGGCGGTTGATGAGTGCGCCAGAGGGACCGGCGACCGTCTCGACGTTGAAGGAAGCAGAGCAGTTCGCAGCCGCTGGCGTTCGCGACATGATCTATGCCGTCGGCATCGCTCCTTCAAAGCTCGCGCGTGTCGCCGAGCTGCGCGCCAAGGGCGTCGATCTCGTGGTGGTACTGGATACCGTCGAACAGGCGCAGGCGGTTGCCGAGGCATCCCGAGGCGCCGGAATGCGGATCCCAGCCATGATCGAGATCGATTGCGATGGCCATCGCTCGGGTGTCGTGCCTGCCAATCACGCGCAGTTGCTGGAGATCGGGCAGACGCTGGCGGCAGGCGCGGAGCTGCGTGGCGTTTTGACCCATGCTGGCGATAGCTACCAAGGTGGAGGCGACGAGGCGCAGCAACGCTATGCGGAAGCGGAGCGGTTGGCCGTTGTTGAAGCCGCGCAGCTTCTTCGTGGTGCGGGCCTGCCGTGCCCGGTCGTCAGCGTCGGTTCGACGCCGACGGCCCATCATGCGAAGGATCTAACAGGCGTGACCGAAGTCCGCGCTGGGGTGTTCGTGTTCTTCGATCTGGTGATGGCAGGCATCGGCATTTGCCAGGTCGATGACATCGCGCTCAGCGTTCTTGCGACGGTTATCGGACACCAGCGCGAGAAGGGTTGGATCATAACCGATGGCGGATGGATGTCTTTGTCGCGGGACCGCGGCACCAGCAGGCAGGCCATCGACCAGGGATATGGCCTCGTCACTGACATCGACGGCAATGCCTACCAGGACATCATCGTTGCCGATGCGAACCAGGAGCATGGCATCCTCGCCGTGCGACGCGGCTCGGACGCTCGCCTTCCCGATCTGGCGATCGGAGACCGGGTGCGGATCCTGCCGAACCACGCATGCGCAACCGCTGCGCAGCACCCGGTCTATCATGTTGTCCGCATTGGCTCGCATGCCGTTCAGGCTTGTTGGCCGCGTTTCGGAGGCTGGTGATGTCGAACGTCATAACCGTGAATACCGATCGCGCGCCCAGCCCGGCCGGTCATTATGTCCAGGCCAAACTGGCGGGCCGGCATCTTTATATATCAGGGCAGCTCCCGATCCGGCCGGATGGGGCGCCGCTTCCCGACGATAGCTTCGAGACGCAGGCGGGGCAGGCCATCGACAACATGCTGGCGGTCCTGGAAGCCGCAGGCGGAACCAAGGACGATCTCATCAGGGTGACGGCCTACATCGTTGGCGTCAGCAACTGGCCGCGCTTCAACCAGGTTTATGCAGCGCGGCTGGGAGAGGCGCGCCCGGCGCGCACCGTGGTTCCGGTGCCCGAACTCCACTACGGCTATCTCGTCGAGATCGACGCGATAGCCGTGCTCGCGCAAGACGCTCCTGCGCGGCAGGCACAAAACAGCTCCGACTAATCAATTCAGGTCAGCCACGATGTCACCACTCCTCAAACGCATACCGAGCGATCAAGAGCTTCCCGCGAAGGCCGACGTCGTCGTCATCGGTGGCGGCATTATCGGCGCGTCGGCGGCATTTTTTCTCGCAGAGCGGGGGCTCTCCGTTGCTTTGGTCGAGAAGGGCTATATCGGCGGTGAGCAGTCCAGCCGAAACTGGGGCTGGTGCCGCCGGCAGAACCGCGATGAGCGCGAACTGCCGCTCTCGGGGATTTCCATGCAGGCTTGGGACCAGTTCGCAGCCAAAATCGAGGAGGACGTCGGCTTCCGCCAATGCGGCCTGTTCTATGCGACGGACAACCCGGAGCAGCTGGCGGAATGGGAACAATGGCTTGATCTCGCTCGGCAATTCAACGTCAATACCAAGATGCTAACTGCCCGGGAGACGCATGACAGAATTCCCGCGCAAGGCCGCCGCTGGCTCGGCGGCGTCCATTCAGTCGATGATGGCAAGGGCGAACCCGCCATTGCGGCGCCGACCATCGCGAATGGTGCGCGTAAGTTCGGAGCGACTATCCACCAGGAATGCGCCGCACGGGGTCTCGATATCGTCAATGGTGCAGTTGCTGGGATCATCACCGAAAAAGGGATCATCAGGTCGCAGGCCGTTCTGAACGCCGGCGGTGCGTGGACCTCCTTGTTCTGTCGCCAGTACGGCGTGCAGTTCCCGCAGGCAAGCGTGCGCCAGACTGCAATTCGTACACGACCCACAACGAATCTCGGCGAGGCGATTTATACGCCTGAGTGCTCGCTGACACGCAGGTTGGACGGCAGTTACACGCTCGCTGTCAGCGGTAGGGCGACCTTGGATATCACGCCACAAGGCCTGCGCTACGCGCGCTGGTTCATGCCGATGTTTCTGAAGCGACTGAAAGCGGTCCAGATTGGCGTTGGCAAGTCCATGTTTCACGGACCGGAAGCTTTGGCGAGCTGGAACAAGGATACGCCTTCGCCTTTCGAAAAAATCCGTGTTCTCGATCCAAGACCGAGCCGCCGGACAATCGCGGCTATCCTGAAGGGCGTCACCGAGCAGTTCCCGGCGCTTGCGGGAATCGAAATCGCTGACAGCTGGGGCGCCTATGTGGATTGCACACCGGACGCGGTACCGGTTATCTCGGCGTCTGATCATGTGAAAGGCCTTTATTTGGCCGCGGGCGGTTCCGGCCATGGCTTCGGCATTGGCCCCGGCATCGGCCGCCTCGCCGCTGATCTGGTTGCTAACGATAGGCCTTGCGTTGATCCCACGCCCTTCCGGCTGTCGCGCTTCTTTGACGGCTCCAGAGTCGAGGTCGGCGGGCTCTGATCATGGCGAAAGGCGAGGGTAGGACATGAAGTCCTAGCCGACGCTGTCCAACATCTTGTAATACATGCCGACCAGCGGCAGGAACCAGGGGGTTCCGAAGTGCCCCGGGACGGCCGGCCAATCGAGCCCCTTCATCGGATTGCGGTCCGGCCGGCCGAGGATCGCGTCGGCGATCAGCATTCCGAGATGGGTCGAAAGCTGGGCGCCATGGCCGGAGTAACCCAAGGCGTACCAGACGCCGTCATGACAGCCGGCGCGCGGGAACCGATCCTTGGTTATGTCGACGAGCCCGCCCCAGCAATAGTCGATCTCGACACTGGCGAGTTGCGGGAAGATTTCTGCGAGGCTCGCCTTTAGGGTTGCTGCAATCTTGGGGTCCGAACCGTGGTCGGAAGTTGCCGAGAAGCGCGCGCGGCCTCCGAAGATCAGCCGGTTGTCGGGCGAGAGCCGGAAATAGTTACCGATATTCTTCGACGTGACGCAGGTGCGGTTGCCGGGCATCGTCGCCGCGATCTCCGCTTCGGTCAGCGGCCGCGTGGCAATAATGAAACTGCCTACCGCAATGATCCGGCGCCGGAAATAGCCGAAGGTCGAGGGTGTATAGGCGCCGGTGGCAACAAGCACCGCATCGGCGGTGACGCTGCCGCGGCCGGTTTTCAGATGATGACGGCGGTCCGCCTGCCGATGGCCCGTGACGGCCGCGTTCTCGAAGATCGTCGCGCCGTGACGCTTCGCTGCCTCGGCGAGCCCTATGACGTAGCGACCCATATGCATCATCGCGCTCTTCTTCGAGAGCATCGCGCCGTGGAAGGGCGAGCCGATTTCCTGCTTCAGGTCGTCTGCCCTTAGCAACGCCGTGTCCGGATCGACTTCGGCGTGCACGGCTTCGAAGTTGCGCGCGATCGCTTGGAGATGCTGGGGCTTGGAGGCGAGCTTCAGCTTACCGGTGCGGCGGAAGCTGCAATCAATTCTCTCGTCTTGGATTAGAGCCTCGATCGTGTCGATCGAGTCGTCCAGCGCCTTGTAAAGCGCAATCGCGCGCTCCTTGCCAAGCTCCGCCTTTGCCGCCAGATAGCTGTGCGCAAGTCCGTTGTTCAAGTGACCGCCATTGCGGCCGGAGGCGCCCCAACCCACCGCCTCGGCTTCCAGAACGACGACTTTGGCACCTGCCTTTGCGAGCTGCCTGGCGGCGCCAAGACCGGTGAAGCCGCCGCCGACCACGGCGACATCGTAATGGCCATCGATCGGACCCTCTTCGGCCCCGGCAAAGGCCGGAGCAGTGTCGTGCCAGTAGGATGAGAACTTCATGGTGGCGCGCCTTGTCTCTAGAGATTGGATCGCCCGGAGAAAGGGCGAGGAGCTTATAGGAGCTTAAGGTTGAAACAGCTTGGTCAGCGGCAGTTGCGCCCTGCGGATCGGCGATTTCAGCACGACGTAGCTGAAATACTTGTCAATACCGACGTCCAGCTCGATCAGCCGCTCCATGATCTCCTGATATTCGCCTATGCCGGTAGTCACGAATTTCAAGAGATAGTCGTAGCCGCCCGAGATCACATGACACTCAATGAGGTGCTCGATCTTCTCGATAGCAGCGAGGAAGCGTGCAAAATCGGTCTGCCGGTGGTTCTTCAGCGTGACCTCAGTAAACACCAATAGCGCCTGCCCCAACTTGGCGACATTGATCTGCGCCGTGTAGCCTTCGATATAGCCCTCCGACTGCAGCTTCTTGACGCGCATGAGGCAGGGGCTTGGCGATAGGTTGACAACCTCAGCAAGCTCCACATTGGTCATTCGACCATTCTGCTGCAGCACGTGCAGGATCTTGATGTCTGTCCGGTCGAGTTTCATGGACTTAGCTTTCGGTGATAAATGGCACGATCCTGGTCGGCTGCCGAGGCAGTCGATGTTAGACCTACGCAACGACCTTCCTGAGCGCGGACTCCATGGCTTCGAGAAACCGATCCACGTGCTCCGCCTGACAAATCAGTGGGGGCCGAACTTTCAGCGTATCCTCGTTGGCGCCAGTCGTGCTGATAAGAACGCCATCGTCACGCACCAGGTTTACAATCTCCAATGCCATGGCACGCCGGCTGGCGTCTCCCGTTCCATCCAGCCCGATGTCGATGCCGAAGAACAGACCGGCATTTCGAATGCCGCGGATACCGCCGTGCAGCTTAGCAAGATGCTCCAACCCCATTTTCAGGCGTTCACCCATGGCATGCGCATGCTCGGGGATGCGTTCTCTGTGCAAAATGGTCAGGACGGCGTCAGCGGCCGCGATCCCGACGGTATTGCCGCCGAAGGTGTTTGAGTACCGGGCAGTTGCGCCAAAGCGATCCATCGGTGCCTTGCGGCCAACAACCGCGCCGATTGGAAATCCATTGCCCATAGGCTTGCCGAGAGTGACGAGGTCAGGCACAACTTCGTGACGCCCAAAACCCCACATGTGTGTGCCCGTCCGCCCAAATCCTGGCTGAACTTCATCGGCAATCACGAGGCCACCTGCCTCCCGCACCGCTTTAACTCCACCGGCGATGAAGCCAGGAGGGTCAACCCAGACGCCGTCGCTGGAGAAAATCGTGTCGATGAGGAGGGCCGCGATGCCAATCCCACGTCGGTTTAAATCAGCGATTGCGGAGCGAACCTGTTCTTCAAAGAATGCCGCAGCTTGCCGCTCGGGTATGCCCGAGGGACCGTGCAACGACACCATGCGCACGGCAGGGCTGAGCTTGATGGCATCGCCCAGATTGGGCGACACCATCGCCGTGGCCGCACTGGTGCCGTGATAGGCATGGGAAGAGACGATCACGCCCTCGTTGCCGCTGGTCAACCTTGCAATCCGGAGCGCCAGGTCGTTCGATTCGCTACCCGTGCAGGTAAAGACAACGCGGTTCAGCTCCTGGGGAAAGGCGGCCACGAGCCGTTCGGCATAATCGACCAGCCTCGGTTCAAGATAGCGCGTGTTTGCGCTAATTCGGCTGGCTTGTTCTGCCATGGCAGCGTTGATCTCTGGGTGACAATGCCCGAGAGAGGGCACGTTGTTGTAGAAATCGAGATAGGGACGTCCGTCCGGATCGAAGAGCCACATGCCCTCGCCCCGAACGAAATGAACCGGCCGGCGGTATTGGAGCCTGTAGGAAGCTCCCAATACGCTGTCGCGCCGAGCGATCAGCTCAGACTCCCGGGGGGAAATTGTGGCTTCCCCGGGAGTGAAGCGGTTGGGCATGAGATCTGTGGACATAGCTTTGATCCTGCTTAGATTTCTATCCGCGAGTAGGTCGCGGCTTACCGTCCTGATTACCAAGGCGAGCGACGCAAGGTTTAGATGCGGCCGGCTAAGGTCCTGCGCTACGCACAGCCATATCGGCCTCCCCCGCGCTTAACGCCGATAGGATAGAGAGCCCGCGTTCGGCCCTGGCCACGTTTTTCTTGATATATGCCGCCTCGGCCGGAAACAGCTCGGCTCGCCAGTAGTTGATGAGGATGAGGGCGCTTTGGCGCGCCTTCATCAATCCGACCAGCAGTTTCGCCTCAAGCGTGGAAAGCGGAGTCACCGAAGCATAACCGGCGATGAGATTTTCTGAGCCGCCGAGAGCCAAAGATGGGTCGGTTACCAAGTGGCTTGCAGCAACCACGAGATCCTGAATCCGAGGACCCCAGCAGCCGTCGCCGAAGTCGATGAACGCGATACCCTGACCGGCCAGGAGCGTGTTGAAAGGGCTCGGGTCGTTGTGCGTGACCTGCCATGCTACCTCGCGCAGTTGCGGCTTGATGAGCTCGACATAATTGCCCATGGCAAGACGCACTGAGGCCGCGACAGGCTCTGATTGCAGATGCTCCTCCAGTTCCATTAGCCTCGGCCAGCATCCGACATGCCAAAGTACCGGGCGATGCATGGCGGGCAGCTTCAGAGGCTCGAGCGCCAAACTGAGCCTGCCAAGCGCCTGGCCGACCCGGTAGCGGACGTCCGGAGTTGCGTTCACCTGGTGCAGCGGCACCCCTGAAAGTCGGGTCTGCAGGTAGCCGCAAATCTCCTCCTCTTCGAACATCAGCGTACCGGCGCCGGTACGCACCAGATGAGGTGCTGCGAAACCGGAAGCGCCTTCCAGCCCTGCAAGGGCCGCAACCTGGAAGCGGAAACTGTCTCGTCCTTCCGGCCGCGCTGACGTTTTGAGGATCAACCGATCGCCGCTCAACAGAGTGACCTCGGCGGTACATTCCACTTCCGAGGACAGAACCCTGATCGTTCCCGTCAAACCGTAGTGGCGCAGTAGCAGCTCACCGGACACGTGCGCATCGGCAGGGCTCGGCTTAGTCGCCAGAATAGCGGCAGCGCCCCTGAAATATGCTTCGCTGAAAGGCTCGCCGACCGACTGGTTGGCGTCGAGATGACCCGCACCGTCGTCTGGAACCGCATCGTTACAAGCACCCACGATTGAGACCCTCGCACTGTTTGGAGCCGGACGGCAATGGTCATCCGAAAAACGACCGTCAGTATGGCATCCAGTCCGCTGCGGCCAACCTGCGTGAAGGTTGGCGATTGCTACTGAAGGCGCTGGAACCACCGTCCCCGCCTTCAGCACGATCGTCCTGGCCTCGGCATTGTTTCCTCGCCCGTGCCGGGATCCATGATCGCGCCGCCGAACACCGCGGCACCGCAATGCCCTCGGCCCTTTACCCTCCGGCAAACCGAGGTTCGCTGTCGGACCGGTGGCAGAGAGATTTTCAGATGTATTCGGGCTTCCTTAAAGCCCGACAACGCCCGGCAAGTCAGAGATGCCGGCAATCTCGGTGTAGCCGTAATAGGGATTGGCCGGCTCGTGACCGCGATTGACCCAGACCTTGTTCTTGATCCCAAGGTCGTGCGCGGACATCAGATCGTAACGGAACGAAGAAGAGCAATGCAGTATGTCCTCCGGTCCGCAGCCAAGCATATCGAGCATATATTCGAAGGCCCGGAAGTGCGGCTTATAGGCCTGAGCCTCTTCGGCGGTGTAAACCGCGTGGAAAGGCGCGCCGAGCTTCTCAACGTTAGACATGATCTGGGAGTTCATTGCATTCGACAGGATGACCAGCGGAATTTCCTTTGCCACCTTGGCAAGACCGGCCGGAACGTCGGGATGCGGGCCCCAAGTGGGAACGCGTTCGTAAACCATCTGCGCGTCTTCGTTCTTGAACTGGATGCCATTGCGTTTGCAGGTCCTCGCCAATGCGTTATGTACGACCTCCGCATAGGGCTTCCAGTCGGCCATGACTTCATCAAGCCGGTACGCAGAGAAGTCGGCGATGAACTGCAGCATTTTCTGCTCGCTCATGCGCTCGGTGTAGAGATCGCGTGCCGCCTCCGCCATCTGAAAGTTGATCAGCGTGCCGTGGCAATCGAACGTGATGTATTTCGGGCGGAAAGTGGTCATGCGCTTCGTCCTTGCTTTGCGGGGAGCTGTTTAAGTTATGACCAATCATAGCCCGGCGCTCGCATCCGAATTGCCCGGAGATTGCGGAACATCAGCACAAAATGCTGGAGGGAAACATCATTTCCCCTTGTGAGTGCCGGGTCACAGTGATCCGCGGTGGCGGGATAGTTCCAACACACCGCCCAAGCTTCGAAAGCGCCTGCCGGTACTCTCTGCCAAAATCGCCATGCGATATAAAACAATCTGCTTGAGGCCCCGCGGATACGGCCAATAGAAATACAGCGGGCCCAATATGATTAGTGCAGGTCAGATCGTGATGCGCCCATGCATCCGATGAATTGAAATAGAGAGGTCACGCATGAAAACGCTGCTGCTCAAGAAGAATGACGTAGGACGGCTTATCGGCATGACGGAAGTCATTGACGCTGTCGAAGAGGCTTACAAGGCCTTCAGCAGCGATCAGGTGGAACAGCCCGACTATATCGGGATTCATCTGCCCTCCCTGCGTGGCGAGATCGACTTCAAGCTTGGCTATTATAAGGTCGCTGAAATCATCTCTATGAAGGCGCATTCCGGAGGGTTCACCAACAACCCGGTAGAACACGGCGTGCCGAACAGCATGGGCACCATTCTCCTGTTTGATGCAAAGAGCTGTGCGTTGATTTGTATCATGGATGGTAGCTTGATCACTGGCCTCAGAACCGGGGCGGCGGGAGCCGTCTCCGTCAAAGCACTGGCGAGAAAGAACGCCAGGACGATTGCGTCGATCGGCACAGGCAATCAGGCAAGAATGCAAATCCGTGCGATCAACGAGATCCTGAAGATCGAAGAGATCCACGCCTGGGATAGCACCTACGAAACAAGTTCCAAATACAAGGCGGACATCGAGCGCGAATTCGGCATTCCCGTCACCGTCGCAAGCTCGAAGAAGGAGGCGGTCGAGCGGGCCGACATCTTGATCACAACGACCCGAGGGAAAGGGTCGCTTGTGGAAGCGGAATGGGTAAAACCCGGTACACACATCGTTGCGATCGGCACGGATCAACGCGGCAAACAGGAACTGGAACCGGAACTTTTCCGAAATGCCAAAATCATCGTCGACTCGCTTTCACAATGCACGGAAAAGGGCGAGACTTGGCACCCGCTGAATAAAAACATCATTACCAAGGACGACATCCACGGCGAAATCGGCGAGGTATTGTTGGGGAGGAAGCCGGGACGAGAAAGTGATGACGAAATCACTATTTTTGACTCCACGGGGATGGCCATACAAGACAATACGACAGCCAACAAAATCTATCAGAACGCAATAGCCAACAACGTCGGCGCTTTCTTTCAGTTTTTCGAGTGATGACCATGCGCAACTACCCCACCATTCAAGACATTCGTGAAGCTCAGGAACGGCTGAAACCGCACATCAGGCACACGCCGCTATTGCGCGCGGAAAAGATGGAAAGCGCCGCTGGTTGTCAGCTCTATCTCAAGCCGGAAACCCTGCAGATTACGGGTGCATTCAAAATTCGCGGCGCCCTGAACAAGGCTCTCTCGCTATCGCGGGAAGAGATCGCGAACGGCATCATCGCAACGTCGTCGGGCAATCATGCCCAAGGGATTGCCTATGCTGCCAGGTTGCTCGGCGTAAAAGCAATTTTGGTGCTTCCGGTCACCACGCCCAAAATTAAAATTGAAAACACAAAGGCACTCGGGGCAGAAGTCATTCTTTTCGATGGCGACACCGCCGCCAGGTGGAAAAGGGTGTATGAAATCGCTGAAGAAAACAAATACGCAGCTGTTCACGCTTTCGAGGACCCCGTCGTGATGGCCGGCCAGGGCACGATCGGCTGTGAAATACTGCAGGATCTCGCCGATGTAGATACGGTCATTGTTCCCATTGGCGGCGGCGGGCTAATCTCGGGAATCGCGACTGCCATCAAAGAATCGAAACCATCAGTGCGCGTCATTGGGGCGGAACCCGCCCTGACGCCGAAGTATTTTCAGAGCCGTATAAACAAGGAGCGCACATCGCTTCCCTTGAAGAACACTATTGCGGATGGGCTGAGGATAAGCGTTCCGGGCCAGAATCCTTTTCCGATTATCGAAAAGTATGTGGACGAGATTGTTCTTGTTGAAGACGAGCATATCATTGCCGGGATGCGTGCTCTTGCCAAGGACGCGAAACTCATTGCTGAACCCGCCGCATCCATCGGCGTGGGAGCTCTGTTGGCAGGCGCCATAGATGTCGAGCCCGACGAAAAAGTTTGTGTCGTGTTGTCTGGCGGAAACTGGGATCTATGCGACCTTGCCGAGATATACAATGCGGAGAGGTGATCGCCACTCGCGATCACCTCGGAGTACAGACATGATTATTATGTTTCGCCCAGAGACAATGGACGTGCAATCAACGGACTTCCGCCCGACCAAGTCAGCCGATAGCCTGGCTGGCCAGGCAGAAAGTCTGAACCGCTGGTGTTTGAGGGTGGCCCGCAGCACCTCGAACCATCGCTACGACTCCATCCGCTTGAGGTAGCCCCCACCCCTTGAGCGACGACGAAAGGCCCGTCTGTTCAGGGATGTCGATCCGTACGAAGCGACCCTCCTTGCCTGAGAGGATGAATGCGAGCAAGTCCCTCGCCTGTTCGAAGTTTTCCGCAACGACCGGCCCGACCACTTCGCCCTTTCCAAACAACCGCGTCGACGCAAACGCGACGATACGATCATCGTTCCGAATGACCGCGAACCTTCCCTCCTTCGACAGGACATCGTTTAATGCCTCGCGCGAGGCGCCGAACGCCGCACGATCGAGCGCTTTGATTGCCGGCAGGGCGTCGGGCCCGACCCACTCAACATTTTCAGAAGCATTGATGCGATTGACGATGCCTTGGTGGCGGACGATCTGATGTGTCGCAACAAAGCCCAGTTTTTCGTAAAGCGGTAAGCCGTCATTTGTCGCCGTCAAGCGGCATTCCCGATTCCCCGCGAGTTCCAGCACGGCGGTGGTCAATTTTCTTCCCAATCCCCGGCCGCGCTGGCTTTCGTCGACAATGATCATATTGATGGCTGAGCAGGTGTCTCCGAAGGGAGTCATGAGAGCTGTTCCCACGACCCGGTCGCCAGCGAGTGCAACGCGCCCCTGGCTCAGCGACCATATCACTACCCAGTCTTCTCTCCTGTGAGCCCAACCCGCCGCACGCGAAAGCGCCACCGCATCATCCAGATGGTGAGCCTCGAAAGGCGCAAGAACGACGGATTCCGTTTGCATGAGTTCATCCATTTCGTGGGTCTCTGCGCTCACCTCGAAAGAACAGCGGCGGGTTTTGGTGACACAGGGGCGTAAGATTGACGTCTAGGCCGAACCGCGACAAGCTTGGCATATAGGCCTTCGAGTTTGGAAGTCGGCATGGGCGGATAAACCGCCCATCCAGTTTCGGGTGGAAGCATCTGAAGGCCTTGCCTGCCGGATTGCTCCGTTTCCGCCCCGTCGCCGAGAGTCCCGTGATCAGGTGACGGTGACGAAGATTTTTCGCACCGTCTCTATGGTCTTCCAAACGCCGACATAGCCGGGCTTCATCACGAAGCTGTCGCCTGCACGATATGTGACAGGCTCCTTTCCCTTCTCGGTCAGTTCGATGACACCGTGGACGAGATGGCAAAATTCAAAAGTCTCACCCTTGATGGAGTGCGTTTCGCCGGGCGTGGCCTCGAAGACGCCGGTATTGACTGTGCCGTCCTTGGCGGTGTCCTGCAACCATGTCTTGAACGCGGGGCTGCCCGCGATGAGGCGATCCGGCTCTGCAGTTTTATGCTTCGGCTCGAACAATGGATTCGGGTCGATGGTTTTCAGTAGCGACATTTATCTCTCCTAGGTCTGGCTTCAGCCACCCGCGTCACCTTTGGATGGCTTTGAGCCGGCTTGACTTTCCAGGCCATTACCATGGCATAGCGAAACGTACCTGCGTTGATCGCGCGTCTACCAAGCGGCGGCGATGTATTTCGTTTCGAGATATTCGAGCATGCCGTGGTGGCTGCCTTCGCGTCCGAGGCCGCTCTGTTTCATGCCGCCGAACGGCGCGGCAGCGTCGGATACGACACCTCGGTTGATTCCCACCATGCCGCTTTCCAGCCTGCCCGCGACTGCGAGCGCGCGCTTGAGGTCCCGGCTAAAGACATAGGATACCAATCCATATTCGGTGTCGTTGGCTAGTTCGACGACCTCGTCTTCAGTATCGAACGCGATGATTGGCGCGACCGGACCGAAGATTTCTTCTCGAAGTATCTCAGCATCGGCAGAGACGTTGGCGAGGACGGTCGGTAGATAATAGAAGCCCTCGCCGCTCAATCTGCTGCCACCGGTAACCAGATTGGCTCCCTTGGCGATAGCGTCGTCGACCAGGCGCTCGACCTTGGCCACCGCGGCTTCGGTGATCAGTGGGCCAAGCTGCTTATCCGCGGCCAGGCCTGGTCCTACTTCGAGTGCGGCCATCTCTTCCGCGAAGCGACGCGTGAAGTCAGCCAGAATCCTCTTTTGCACGTAGAAGCGGTTCGCGGCTGTACAAGCCTCACCGCCGTTGCGCATCTTGGCGACCATTGCGCCGGCGACAGCGGTTTCCAGATCGGCATCATCGAAAACGATGAAAGGCGCATTGCCGCCCAGTTCCATTGAACAACTGACGACTTGGTCCGCCGCCTCGCGCAGCAGGATCCTGCCAACGCCTGTCGAGCCGGTGAACGACAGCTTCCGTACCCGCTTGTCATGCAGCATCGCGCTGACCACAGGGCCTGCTTTCTTCGTGGTAACGATGTTGACCACCCCGGCGGGAACACCTGCCTGTCGCATGAGCTCTCCGATCGCCAGCGCCGTAAGAGGGGTCTCGGCTGCGGGTTTCAGGATGCAAGTACAGCCCGCGGCCAACGCGGGAGCAATTTTGCGCGTAGCCATTGCTGCCGGGAAGTTCCAAGGCGTTACCAATACGGCGATACCAATCGGCTCATGGCTCACGATGATCTGGTTCGCGCCGGAAGGTGCAGGTCCGAATTCACCGGGAGATCTTACCGCCTCTTCGGCATACCAGCGGAAAAACTCGGCCGCGTAGGCGACTTCCGATCTTGCGTCGGCAAGTGCCTTGCCATTTTCAACTGTGATCAGTTGCGCCAGCCATTCTGCCTGTTCGAGGAGAAGGTGAAAACACTTCATCAGAACATCCGAGCGCCGGCGCGGCGGAGTTGCCTTCCAGGCCGCAGCCGCCTTTTCTGCCGCATCGACGGCCGCCATCGCGTCCGGGATGTCGGCGTCACAGACGGTGGCGATTGCATCAGCAGTCGAGGGATCGATCACATCAAAGGTCCGGCCGCCTTGCGCGGCGACCCATTGGCCGCCAATGAACAGTTGGCTGGGAGCATCGCATGCTACAGCAGCCGCCTGCGAAGGAGCAACACGGGTTGTTTCAAGTGTTGGAGTTGTTTTCACGTTCACCACCATTCGCTACCAATCAGGATCGTCATGCGATCAATATACAATTGGTTTCACGATTGGTGTCAATATAGATCAAATTGGTTGCGCAGATTATTTTCCATGCTCGAAGACTGGGGATGCGGTGATAGGGCTAAGTTCGTTGACGGAACCGCCAGCGCAACAGCATTTCAGGGGTCTTTGGCGGCATTAATGCGGACAAAGCCACAGCTGTTATCGGTCGGTGACAACACGCAGCCGTCAGGCCGACATTATTTTGCAGTCGGTTGATAGTTCCAATGTCAGTAAGGGCCGGGCCGCATACAGAGACGCTAGGAACGCGTTGCATCAATTTTGCGAGCCGACATCCTCAAGCGTATCCAACCGAGAAACTGCGGATGCCGCTCGAAAAAAACGGCCGGGCACGAACAAAGAACGCTCGCCAACACGTTCTGTCGCCGGACTGCATTTCTCAACGCCCCCATCAGGGGCGCTCGGCTGGCAAAGATCGCCTGCCATCAACTTTCGAAAAGCGTCCCAGCGCCGTGCGCTTCGGCGCGCGCAAACGCAAGCGTGGCAATGGCCGTGTCTTGAACACCGGTTCCCGTAAGATCGGCAATCGTGATCTCCGAGACACTTTTGCGACCCGTCTTGGTGCCTGTGACAATCTGGCCCAGTTCCGCAAACTCCGTATCGCCCGAGACTAGGCCGGCTTCAATGGCATGGTGGAGTTCACCCAGTCTCCGCGTTTGTTTGAGGCTGTCGGCCACATAAACATCTGCGCGGGCGATGGCCATCGGGTCGATTTCATTCTTATGTTCCGCATCCGAACCCATAGCTGTCAGATGCTGCCCGGGTTCAAGCCAAGAAGCATCGACAATTGGCCGGTTCGCTGGTGTGGTCGTGACGATGATCTGGGACCCGGCGATTGCCTTTTTAGGATCGTCAAACGCGGAAATCGAAAGGTTTCGTTTGCCTGCGAATTGTTCGACGAGCGACTGTGCCTTGCGGGGATCACGCGCCCAAACACGGATCTCTCGAACCGGCCTCACCAACATGAGGGCTTCAAGTTGCAGCCTCGCCTGAACGCCTGCTCCGAAGACCGTCACGATCGACGCATCCTTCTGCGCCAGATGGTTTGCCGCAACAGCGCCGGCGGCAGCCGTGCGAACATCGGTGAGATAGCCGTTATCCAGCAAAAGAGCCTGTACCAGGCCGGTTTTACTCGAAAGCAAAACCATCATCCCATTGGTGCTCGGTAGCCCGATCTTCGGATTGTCGAAGAAGCCGGGACTGATCTTGATGGCAAAGCCGCTTACGCCCCGAATATACGCCGTCTTCACATCGACTTCGCCCCTGCTGTCAGGGACGTCGAGACGCAGAATCGGCGGCATTTTAACTGCATTCTCCATCGCCAGCGCGCGGAAGGCATTTTCAACACAATTCACCGCATCGATGTCGAGCGGTACGATCGACCTGAGCTCCGACTCAGTCAATATTCGTATTGTCGGCATTAGCTTCCCTCACCAATCGTATTGAGCCCGTTGACCACGTTCCTGTGCAACGCCATGTCGATGTTTCCGCCCGAAAGGATTGCCGCGATCGGGCCTTCAACGTGCGCCAATTTCCCTGAGAGCAGCGCAGCAATACCGACCGCGCCAGCACCCTCGACTATCTGACGCTCATATTCATAAGCGTGGCGTATGCCGGCCGCTATTTCACCCTCGTCGACGAGCACGACGTCGTCGAGAAGGATTTTGCACATTTGGAACGTCCAGACGTTAGCCAATCCGATGCCGCCACCGAGCGAATCGGCGAAGCTTCGATGCTCTTCGACCTGGACCGGGTGGCCCGCATCAATGCTGGCCTTCATCGCCGCTCCCCGCTCCATGGTAATGCCGATCACCTTGATCTCCGGCCGCACCGCCTTGACGGCCGCCGCGACACCTGCTGCCAATCCGCCGCCCGACACGGGAACAAGAACCGCCGCGACTTGAGGCATCGCCTGGACGATTTCAAGACCGAGGGTAGCCTGGCCGGCGATGATCCGGGGGTGGTCGAAGGGCGGGATCATGCTGAGGCCTTCCTCCGCGACCAGCCGATCAACCTCCTCTTGCGCATCATCTTGCGAAGACCCGACGATCCGCACGAATGCACCTAGCCGGCGGATTTCAGACACCTTGTTTTCGGGCACAAGTCGCGACATGCAAATGGTCGCGCGGGCGCCCATCGCCTGAGCGGCGTAGGACAGAGCGCGTCCGTGATTGCCGGTGGAAGCCGCGATAATGCCTCGATCGCGCTCGGACTGGCTGAGCTGCAGAATGGCATTGGTCGCCCCTCGAAGCTTGAAGCTTCCGGTCAGCTGGTGATGCTCCATCTTCAGGCTGACCTGCGTCCCGATCAGTTCAGACAGCGCCGCCGACATCACGAGAGGCGTGTCGCGGATATGCTTGACAATGCGCTCGCGCGCTTGCTCGATCGTGTCCAGGCTAATCATGTTTTTTCACTTGAAACGGGGCCTCACTATCTGTGATCCGCTGTGCTACGCTCTGCACCTCAGCTTTTCTGGCGACGGCGCAGCGTCTTTCTGTCGTGACGCTCATACAGCGAGTAAACAATGGGAATGAACCAGGGTTTGCCGTTAAAGAATGGCACGGCCCTGGGAGCTGCGTCGAAATCGAATGCGGAGCGCGACTGTTCCGCGTCGCCCAGGATCTTGAACGCAGCTTTCTTGCCTAGCCATCTGGCCCATACGACACCGGAGCCGCAATAGCCGGTCGCATAGACCGTATTCCCCCGCGAGAACATGCGAGGGATCATGTCGCGGTTCATGGCCACATAGCCGAACCAGCTATGCGTAATGTTTATCCCCGCGAGTTCCGGGAAAAGCCTTGCAAGTTCGGTTTGCAGATGCCTGGTCGGAGCCGCTGGATCTCCCTCGGTCGTGCCATCGCGTCCGCCAAACAAGATTCGGGAACCATCGTGCGACGGCCGATAATAGTAGCTGAGCTTGCGCATGTCGCCATACATCATGCGTGGCGGCATCAGCAGATCCATCATCTCTTTATCCAGCGCTTCAGTTGCAATGATCCTGCTGCGGACAGGAACAAGGCGTCGACGCAGCCACGGGTCGAAACCGTCGGTGTAGCCGTCGGTGCAGACAAGAAGCTTGCTGGCGAAGACATCGCCACGCTCGGTTTGAACTCGCACGCCACCAGCCTCGTTGACCGAGCCAAGGACTGCGGTATTTTCATGAATGACCGCGCTCGATGAGCTTACCAGGGCGATCATGGCCGCGAGCAGTTTTGCCGGCTGAAGACCACCGACATCCTTACGTACAAACCCTCCGATATAAAGGTCTGTCCCGATGAACTTCCGGACGTCGGCCCTTTCCACGGGATATGCCTCGACACCGAGGTTCTGTTGCAGGAAGTCTGCCTGACGACGGAGTTCTTCGGCCTCGTCAGTCGTCATGGCGCCGCTGAAGACGCCAGACAGGGAGAAATCGCATTCTATATTTTCCTCTCTCAGGAAGCGCCAAAGATCCTCTCGCGCCGCCTTGCCTTCGAGGAGAATGGCTTGTGCCCTCTCCTGCCCGAACCGCTTGATGAGATCCTTGCGCCCCGGGCGGATACTTCCGCTGGCCATGCCTCCATTTCGGCTGGATGCCGCCTGGCCAAGAGCCTGGCGGTCAAACAGCTGGACATGCTTGCCGGCACGGGCAAGTTCGAGTGCAGCCGACAAACCAGTATACCCGCCGCCAACGATCGCCACATCGCATGTCTTTTCCACGTCTCGAGCTGGCAGGGACGGCAAGCGGCAGTCCTCCCACCAGTAGGGCGTTGACTTGATTGGATGTCTTTGAGCTTGGGTCATGAGCAGGTAGGTTCCGGAAAGATGACTTGAGTTGGTGATGACTTAGTCTCGGGAGACCCAGAGCTTGCGCGTCGTTTCGATGACCCGCCAGGTTCCAACGAAACCCGGATGCATGGCGAAAGCGTCGCCGGCCACGATGCGCCGCGGCTCACAGCCGTCCTCGATCAGTTCGGAAACACCTGAAAGAATGACGCAAAATTCGAAGGTTTCGCCCTTGATCGAGCGGTACGCGCCGGGTGTTGCTTCCCATACGCCGGAGCGAACAACACCATCAGTTGTCTGTGCGATGTCCCAGCTCCGGAACTGCGGGTTGCCCTCGACAAGTCTGTCAGGCGCTGGCTGACCCTTGCGCGGTTCAGGAAGATTGTTCTGATCGACGAAGGTGAGATTGGACATGCTATTTCCTTTTTGAAGGTGATTATCGGACGATCGACAAGCGTCGTTCGAGAAGTTTCAATGCGGTGAGAGCAACGACGTTCATGGCGAGATAGAGGGCAGCGGTGATGATGAAGATGTCCATGATCGCGAAGGTCTCGCTCATCAATCTCTTGGCATATCCAGTGACTTCCAGGACAGTGATTGTCGATGCGAGGCTCGATTCCTTGACGATAATGGCCGCCTCGCTGCTGTAGGCAGGCAAAGCCTGGCGCAATGCCAACGGAAATTTCACTCGTGTGAAGACATGCCAGGGGGACATGCCGCAGGCTTCGGCCGCCTCGATAAGCCCCTTGGGAAGAGAGAGGAAACCCGTGCGGAAAATTTCACCGGTGTAGGCGCCGGTATTCAGCACGACGGCGAGGATCGCCGCGTGCAATCCATCACCAATCATCCACCACAGCACCGGGTTGTGACGGATGAAGCTTACCTGCGCCAGTCCGTAGTAAATGACGAAGATCTGAACCAACATCGGCGTCCCGCGGAAGATCGCGCAGTAGGTGTCGCAGCTGTTGCGTAAGATCCTGTTCTTCGAGCCGCGGCCAAGACCGACAGCGATACCAAATGGGAATCCGAAGCCAATTCCGAACAGGGCGATCAGCAATGTCGTCTTGGCGCCGACCAGCAAAAAGGGCACGGCATATCTGACAATCTCGAGATCCATGTCATCGCCCTCCGAAGCCGCGATTCAGCGCACGTTCCGCCCTGGAGAACAGGCCTTGGCTGACCGCTGTCATACCGAAGAACAACGCCGCGGCGATGCAATAAAAGAGGAGAGGAGAGCGCGTGATCCCGGCCGCGATCGCCGCAGTTCTCATCAGTTCCTGCAGCCCGACAACCGAGATCAGGGACGTATCCTTGATCGTCATCTGCCAGACGTTGTTGATCCCTCCGAGCGCCAGACGCAAAGCCAGTGGAAACGTGATACGGAAGAACGTGACCGTGGCTGGCAAGGCAAGCGACCGCGCGGCTTCAAGCAGTCCATGCGGCACCGCCTGAAGTGCACCGCGGATCACCTCGATGGAATAGGCGCACGAGATTGCGGCTATGGCGATCACGCCGATGATATACGGGTAGGCATTGTCGACCGAGTCCTGATAGCCGAAAGCGCTCGTGATGGTTTTGACCCAATCGACGGACCCGAAAAACAGCAGGTAGATCACCAGCAGCCCCGGAACACCACGAACGACGATGCTATACGCATCGACCAATTGCGAAACCACGGCGACTTTCTGCCAGCGCAAGACAGCCAATGGGGTGGCAATAACGAAACCCAAAGACATTCCGAGAAGACCGATCGCGATCGTGATGGCACTTCCCCGCAGCAGAGCAAGGGCCCAGCCTCGCTCCACCATCAATATCCAGAAATCAGCTAGCATGGACACCATCCCAATGACCTGCCTTGGACCAATCCAAGACAGGTCTCATCGTCAAAGATCACTTCTTGCAGGGAATGGTATAGTCGTCCTGGAACCAATGCATCGAGGCTTCTTTCACTTTGCCATCATTGATCATCTTGCAAAGCGCGGCGTCCACCTTCGCCTTTAGTTCCGTGTTGCCCTTGCGCACCCCAACGCCCATGCCGCGTCCAAGAACGTCCGGGTCATCCATTGCCATGATCTTCACGTCGATCTTCGTGAAGTTTGCGCCATCCGGCGTTGGAAAAAAATCCATCCAGGTCGGAGAATCTCCGAAAGCGACGTCGATACGGCCGCTTGCAAGGTCGGCGGTTTGCTGAGTGACAGCGTCGTATGTCTTCAGATCAACGCTTGGCATCCGCTTTTCGATGAATTTGGCGTAGGTCGTGCCTGTGACGACGCCGACGCTTTTGCCTTCAATAGCCTTTTCAATTTCCGCCAGGCTCTTGAGACCGGCGAGCGGAGAATCCTTCGCAACGACGAAATAGAGCGGGGTTGTCGCATAGGGGATGGAATAGTCGATCTTTTTCTGGCGCTCGGCGGTAATCCCGAGGCCGGATATAATGACGTCGAACCGATCGGTGTCCATGGACGGGACAAGCGAACTGAACGTCTGCACAACAAACTCACACTTTAACTTGAGCTCGGCGCAGATACCATTGGCGATGTCCGCGTCAAACCCGGTGACGTTTCCGTTCGGATCAGCCATGCTGAACTTCGGCGCATCGCCCTCCGTGCCGATGCGCAGTACCCCGTCCTTAGCCGAAGCGGCCGTGGCCAGAGCGGAAACGAGCAGGCTGGTTGCCAGCGCCGACTTGATGATTTTGCTGATGATCATGTCTGTTACCCTTTTATCGTTGTTGTTGTGGCCCGATGCCTCTAGGCGCAGGCCGGCATGACGCCTGACAGGAACCGCTTGACCCCTTCTGTCGCGGGATTTCGAAGTAGTTCTGTCGGCGTGTCGTCCTGCTCAAGGCGGCCCTCTTGCAGGAATATCATCCGGTTCGATACGTCGCGTGCGAACCGCATTTCGTGTGTGACGAGGAGGATCGTGGCACCCTCTTCGGCCAGAGTTCTGATAACCTTCAGCACTTCCCCGACGAGTTCCGGGTCGAGTGCGGACGTTGGCTCATCGCACAACATCAATTTCGGTCGCATCGCCAGCACACGTGCGAAGGCGACCCGTTGCTGCTGCCCACCAGATAACTGATGTGGGTAGCGCTCTGCGAAATTTGCCATGCCAACCTTCGACAAGGCGGCCAACGCAACCTCTTCGGCCTCTTTTTTGCTCAAGCCCAGCACATAGACCAGGGCCTCGGTCACGTTGCCGAGGACGTTACGGTGGGGCCAGAGGTTGAAGTTCTGAAACACCATGCCGATCCGCTGGCGAAACGCTCTGATGTAGGAAGCGTTGACGATCTCGCTTTCGCCACCCTCTTTGCGATTGACGGAGATTGCCTGGCCCATGAACTCGATCTGCCCGGAGGTCGGCGTCTCCAGGAAGTTGATGCAGCGAAGGGCGGTGCTTTTTCCACATCCTGACGATCCGATCAGGGAAATGACCTCACCTTCGCGCATGCGAAAGCTGATGCCATCCAACACCTTCGTGGATCCGAACGTCTTGGTGAGTTCGTGGACCTTCAGGACCTCGCTCATGCGTGAAAACTTTCCAGCCAATTGGTCATCTACTATCCCGCCATTGCGCCTTGAGCGTCCAATTCCTTCATCACCTCGTCGACCGCGGCTTTCGCGATCGCGACCATTTCATCGATTTCGGCTTCCGTCATGACCAACGGCGGAGCAAAGCCCAAGATGTCCCCGTGTGGCATCGCCCGGGCAATCAGGTTGCGATTGCGAGCCGCTTGGGAAATGCGCGCTCCGACTTTGAGACCCGGATCGAACGAGGACTTGGTGCCACGGTCGGAGACGAACTCGATGGCCGCCAGCATGCCGACACCACGGACTTCCCCGACGATCGGATTCTGCTCGAATTCTGCCCTCAGCCGCTGCAAAAGATAAGTGCCTTTGGTCGCGGACTGGCCCGCCAGGTTCTCCCGCTCAACGATATCGAGGACTGCGTTTGCGGCCGCTGCGCCGATCGGATGGCCGGAATAGGTGTAGCCGTGTGAGAAGGATCCCACCAGAGGCGTCGCTTCCTCCATGACCTCATAGACTTTCTGCGAAATGATCGCGGCCGACAGCGGCACATAGGCAGACGTCAAGCCCTTGGCGACGGTGACTAGATCGGGCTCGATGCCATAAAGATCCGAACCGAACATGGCGCCGGTGCGGCCAAATCCGCAGACCACCTCGTCAGCAATCAGCAGCACGTCGTATTTCTTCAGCACAGCCTGGACTTTCGTCCAGTATCCCGCCGGCGGCGGTATAATGCCCCCCGTCCCAAGGACCGGCTCCGCTATGAAGGCGCCGATAGTGTCCGGCCCCTCGGCGAGAATAAGCGCTTCCAGCTCTTCGGCGCGGCGCTGTGAAAAGGTTTCTTCGGTCTCGCCAGGCATCGCACCACGATAGAAATGTGGGACACCGGTGCGCAGAATTCCCGAAACCGGCAGATCCATGTGATCGTGATAGAAGCTCAGGCCCGTCATGGAGCCGGAAACCACTGAACACCCATGATATCCACGCTCGCGCGAGATGATCTTCTTCTTCTGCGGTTTTCCGCGAAGATTGTTGTAATACCAGACGATCTTTGCCTGCGTCTCATTCGCATCCGAACCTGACAGCCCGTAGAAGACCTTCGACATGTTGCCGGGCGCCATTCGCACCAGTCGGTCGGAAAGACGTGCGAGCTCCTCCGTCGTGTGCGCGGCGTAGGAATGATAATAGGCAAGCTTGTAGGCCTGACGGGCGATCGCCTCGGCGACTTCGGTGCGGCCGTAGCCGACATTGACGCAATAAAGGCCTGCAAACCCGTCGAGATATTCCCGGCCGGACGCGTCCCGGATACGAACGCCTTTTCCAGTCTCGACGATGGTAGGTTCAGTCTCGCCCGCCGCGTAATCCTTGAGGTAGGTGAACGGGTGCAGAACTGTCCTACGGTCCATGTCTGCTAATTCAGCGATATTGGTCATGGTTATTTCCTCATGCGGCCGTCAAAACAAACGCACCGTATTTCATGTGGTCAGGAGCGAGATCGCCGCCCCGAGTATGTCGCACTGTCGTCCTCCGCTTGAACATTTTTTGTCGCCTCACTCCTTTGCAAAATGAAGCGTAAGGCCATTTGAACGCCGCATTTCCCGATAAATATTGATCTGACGAAGAAATCCTGCTTTTTGAGGCGGCAAAACGATGAAATTATGCGGATTTTCCCATGCAACTTGACCGCCTTGATGCTCGCCTGCTCAGCATCGTGCAAAATCACAACAAGCACAGCAGCGAAGAACTCGGCGCGATGGTTGGTCTATCGGCCACTGCGGTGCAGCGCCGCCTCAAACGGCTGCGTGAGGCGGGTGTGATCGAGGCCGAAGTGTCGATTGTGAAACACAAGTTCGTCGGGCGGCCCATCGCGATGCTTGTGCTGGTGACGCTCGAGCGCGAAAGAGCAGACATTGTTGACCGCTTCAAGCAATCGATACGGCAGATGCCGGAAGTCATGAACGGCTATTATGTAACCGGGGACGCGGACTTCGTCCTGATTGTCACTGCCCAAAGCATGGAGGACTATGAGGTTTTTACCCGCAAGTTCTTCTATGAAAATCCCGATATCAAAGGTTTCAAGACAATGGTTGTCATGGACCGGGTCAAGACGGGATTTTCAGTTCCGATCGACTTTGATCAATTCTCCTGAGGTTTTTCCCACGGAGATCGGGCCCCGTTTTGACGGATCGCGCCTGAAGCAAAATCGGCTTTTCTCGGCTGGACCATCTTATCCGTTCAAGTTCTCGCGCGGAATGGGACGGCACAGCAAGACGGCGGTTGAATGAGCAAAATGCACGGCAGATTGGTCTGTTTGCGCCGTTCCGACTGAGCGATCCGCATCCGATGATATGCGCACAGATCGCTTCACCGGAGGGTACCACATGAAAATATACAACATTGCTCTGATCGGATTTGGTGGCGTCAACCGCGCGTTGGCCGAACTCATCGCGACGAAGAACCTGCTGTGGGAACGGGATCTCGGTTTCCGCCTGAACATCGTTGCTGTCAGCGACCTTTATCTCGGTTCCGTAATTTCGCCGAACGGCCTCGACGCCAGGACACTCGTTGAAGCGAATTTCGCAAAGGGCGGCTTTGGTCGGCTTTCTGGGGGCAGCGCGGAAGCCGATAACGAGACGATCATCAAGACGGCGCCTGTCGACATCGTCGTGGAAGCGACATTTACAAACCCCAAGGACGGCGAGCCGGCCGTTTCGCACTGCCGCTGGGCCCTCAAGTCCGGCAAGCACGTCGTCACCACCAACAAGGGGCCCGTCGCAATCGCTGCTCAGGAACTAAAGGCTCTTGCCAAGGCAAACGGCGTTCATTTCGAATATGAGGGCTCCGTCATGAGCGGCACCCCCGTCATACGTATGGCAGAGAAGACCCTTGCCGGCGCAGAGATGAAAGGGTTTGAAGGAATTCTGAATGGCACATCAAACTTCGTCCTCGGCCGCATGGAGAATGGTCTCGACTTCGCCAGCGCCGTCGCGGAAGCGCAGGCACTCGGCTTTGCCGAAGCCGATCCGACCGCCGACGTCGAAGGTTTCGACGTCCGCCTCAAGGTGGTGATCCTCGCAAACGAGCTGCTGGGAGCAAACCTCAAGCCGGAGGAAGTCTTCTGCGAAGGCATTTCCAAGCTTTCTCCTTCCGACATCGAAGCAGCGGCAAAGGCCAACAGCCGTTGGAAGTTGATCGGATCGGCCTTTCGCAATGCCGACGGGACGATAACCGGCATCGTTGCTCCCAAACAGCTACCGCTCGAGCATCCGCTCGCCGGTGTCAACGGCGCTACCAATGCAGTCTCGCTGAACACCGAACTGCTGGGCTCTGTCACTGTCACAGGTCCAGGCGCCGGCCGGACCGAGACCGCCTATGCGCTGCTGTCCGACATTGTCGCCATCCATAATGCCCGGTCTGGCACCCTGGCGAAGGAGGCTGCGTGATGGCAAGCTTCGCCCTGAGCAAAAAGACATCTTCGGCCGAGATCGTCGTCAACAATCCCTTCGACGGCAGCTTGGTCGGTGTGGTCTCGGAGACTAGTGCGGACGCGGTCAACCTGCTGCTTGAGCGCGCCAATCGTGGCGCGAAGATCGCCCGATCGCTTCCCCGCCACCAGCGCTCCGCAATTCTCGAAAAGTCCGCAGCGACCGTTGAAGCCCGAGAGGAGGAATTCGCGCTCCTGATCGTGCGGGAGGCCGGGAAGACAATCACGCAGGCGCGCAAGGAGGTGACACGCTGTGTCAACACTTTGAAGCTCTCGGCGGAAGAGGCCAAGCGAAACGCCGGCGAAGTCATTCCCTTTGACGCCTACGCCGGATCGGAGTCGCGTCAAGGCTGGTATACGCGAGAGCCACTGGGCATCATCACGGCGATCACGCCTTATAATGATCCGCTTAATCTCGTAGCCCACAAGCTCGGCCCCGCCATCGCCGGCGGCAATGCGATACTCCTGAAGCCTTCCGAGCTTACCCCTCTGTCGGCCATCAAGCTGGCGGACGTGTTGATCGAAAGCGGTCTGCCGGAAGAAGTCATCACGGTCGCGGTCGGCGGAGCGGACCTGGGCAAGGCGCTCGTTTCGGCTAAGGAGGTTCGAATGATCTCCTTCACGGGCGGCTTTGCAACCGGCGAGGCCATCGCAAAATCCGCTGGTATCAAGAAACTCGCGATGGATCTCGGTGGAAATGCACCAGTTATCGTGATGGAAAACAGCAATGTTGACGCCGCTGTTGAAGATTGTGTGTCAGGCGCCTTCTGGGCGGCGGGTCAGAACTGTATCGGCACGCAGAGGATTCTAGTTCAGCGCCCGATCTATGAGCGGTTCAAGACCGCGTTCGTGACTCAGACACTTGAGCTGAGAACTGGCGACCCGATGGAAGCTGACACTGACATGGGTCCAATGATCACCGAAAAGGCGGTCGACCGCGCCGCTTCCATGGTCGAGCGTGCCATCGCTGCCGGCGCGGCGCTGCTTTGCGGTCACAAGCTCTCCGGTACACTCTATCCTCCGACCATCCTCGAGAATGTGCCGGCGACGTGCGACGTGTTGAATGAGGAAGTCTTTGCACCGGTAGTCATCCTGCAGCCTTTCGACGAATTGGATGAGGCAATACAACTGGCAAACAACCCGGAGTATAGCTTGCATGCGGGAATCTTTACCAACGATCTCGCCGACGCTTTCGATGCCGCCAAGAGGATCGATGCCGGGGGTATAATGATCAATCAGTCATCCGACTACCGATTCGACGCGATGCCCTTTGGAGGTTTCAAATACGGCAGCATGGGACGCGAAGGCGTGCGCTTCGCTTACGAAGACATGACCCAGCCGAAGGTCATCTGCATCACCCGGTTGCAGCGCTGACCGGCCAGCCAGTCTAAGACCATCGTTGCCTCCCGACATTGATATATTCCAATGATCTGTCGCCGTGCTTGCCCCCTTCGCCGATCGTAAAGTCGATGAGGCTGCGTTTGGCAGCCTCATCAGGCAAATCGCCGAGGACACGTCAGGGTTTGCCCTGCGGAACCACGGGAAAAAGCCAATGCTTAGCCAGGAAGAATACAAGCGCGTCGTCGAAATGGCGATCGAGACTGCATATGGCCGCATGGACGGCATACGCGTGCATCGACCGATAGTCGCCAGTCCTATTTTCGGATCACGGAGGAGAGTGCAAAAGAAGTCAGTGTGTCGCGCACACCGGGCATCTCGGCTATGAGGTGCCAAATTTGCGTTATGCGGTCTGCCTTGGAAGACTCTACCCTGACAAGGAGATCGAAATCGCCGGTCATCACATCGCAAGCGACCACTTCCGGGATTTTCCGAAGCGCCTGAATAACATCCCCGCCCCTCATGCGATCATGGCGATAGACGAAGACGATCGCGGTCGTCACGTTTTGGCTAGTTGCTCCATCGCCGGTGACGATCGTATATCCCTTGATGAAGCCTTCTCGCTCAAGTCGCTCTATCCGAACCCGCACGGCGTTGCGCGAAAGATTTACCTTCGCCGACAACTCGGCATGCGAGGTTCGAGCGTTGGCCTTCAATGCGGCCACTATCTGTTCGTCGGTCCGATCAAGAAGATTTTTCATGGAGTTAGAGCCGATGGACTACCTAGAATGTCCGAAGTTGCCGAACGATAAGCTAACACGGCCACTTCCGGTAGGAAGCTTCCTTCCTTCTGGCTGGCAAGCCGTCTAGCCGTGGACGCCATGATGAACCCTGGTAAGGCTTCCTTTTCGGGGGCAGTCAGTTGTCGAACCTCTTCGTAACCCTGAAGCAGCGCACGTGCCCGATCCTTGTTCAGTTCACCGCCGGGTTCCGCCACCCAACCGACCAGCACATCTGCAATCTCCGATACGAACGCATCGTCGTGGCGAAGCCTGAAGTTAATGATCCCGCTCACGTCATTTCCAACGAAAAAGACATTCGCCTGGGCCAACGCGCCGTGAACTGTCCCAGTTGGAAGGGCCGGCGCCAGAGGCTTTGTCTTCCGTTCAAGAACAGAATGGATTTGAGCCATCGTGCGGCCCAGGCTTCGGCACTTCGCCGGGCCTGCAAGGGTGGACGAGGAGCCTTGGACAAAGCTGACGGTAGCAACCAATCGGTCGGCAGCCCGACACGTGGCATGGCCTTGGAGCGTGCGCAGCGGTCTAGGGCACGGCACGCCATTTTGAAAGAGCGCCTCCATGGTCTCGAAGGCTCTTTCCAGATCAAGAGGCTGGACTCCGTTTTCGAAAAGCGTCACGATGAACTCGCCTTCCTGGGCGCGAAACAGGTAGGTCGTATCAGTGTCGCCATCGGCGATGCCGATCACAGACGAGAGCGATGTGAAACCATAGGCCGCTGTGATCCATTGGCGATCACCGTCAGAAAGCTCGGTAAAAACAGCCATTTTTCGCTCCCTTGTGACGGCCGATGATTTAGCGCTCGAACGAACTCCCACGGTCGCGAGAACTCCCGCATTGCTGCGAGCGATTGCCTGGCAAAGCGCACGGCGGAAAATACTCTCTTCCGCCGCGGCGCAGACGATTGCTCGTCGTCCCCCACGGACGTCCAGCAGTTACATGACCGTCACGTAGATCTTACGGACGGTTTCCACGGTACGCCATGTGCCGACGAAACCGGGCTTCATCACGAAACTGTCACCCGCTTTGTAGGTAACCGGTTCTCCGCCAACCGGCGTGATTTCCACGACCCCCTGAAGGATGTGGCAGAACTCGAAAGTCTCGCCCTTGACGGAATGCGTCAGTCCCGGAGTTGCCTCCCAGACGCCGGTGTGGATCATTTCGCCTCTCGCTACGTCCTGGGCCCAGGACTTGAACGACGGATCACCGGAAATAAGACGCTCCGGCCCGGGCTTGGATTCACGCGGAGCTTCTGTGCTGTTCGGTACGATGGTCTTGAGGAGGGACATGTTTTCTCCTTGCTCTCCTGGTTGCAGCTCAATAACCGCGGTCGCGATCGACGAGCCCGATCAGCTCGAGGCCGTCGCGATGGCGCTTGATGTTGTCGATGACGGCGCGGGCCGCCGTTTCTGGTTGCGTAACGCTTGCGATGTGGGGCGTCAGAATAATCTTTGGATGTCGCCAGAAACCGTGTTCGGGAGGCAAGGGCTCAGGTTCGGTGACGTCGATGACCGCGCCCGACAGATGCCCCGCGTCGAGAGCCGCAATGAGCGCGTCGTGATCGAGTTGGGCGCCGCGCCCCACGTGGATGAGCGCCGCGCCGGCTGGAAGCGTCTTCAAGAGCGCGGCGTCGAGCAGTCCTTGCGTCTCTTGCGTCAGCGGCAGGAGACAGATCAGGATGTCGGTACGCGCCAGAAACGGGGTGAGACCGTCCGGACCGTGATAGCAGTCAACATCCTCCACCTGTCGCTCCGAGCGGCTCCAGGCGGCAAGCGGAAAGCCGAAGGGTTTCAGTCGCTCGACGACGGCCCCTGCGAGCAGGCCGAGGCCAAGGATACCGATCCGCTGCTGGGCAGCCTGGCGCACAGGCAGGGGGCGCCAGGTGGCGTCAGACTGCTGGCCGATATACGCCTTCAAATTGCGGTGCAGGGCGAGTACCGCAAGCGTCACATATTCTTGCATCATCCGGACGATGCCGTCCTCGACCATGCGGACGAGCATGACGTTCGGGGGGAGCGTGTGCGGCTTGAATTGGTCAACGCCGGCGCCGATCGAGAAGACCACCTCCAGGTTCTTGAAGCGATGAAGATCGGGCGGCGCTGTCCAGGTCAGGATGTAGCGGAGGTCGTCTGGATTGCGTTCCGAGATATCCATGACGAAAGGCAGATCGGGCAGATCGCGCGCAAAAGCATCCGCGAAGACGCGACCTCTTTCTCGATCAGAATTGAACCAGCAAACCATAATTCCCTCTCAGTCTCGCAGGGTTTCGGCAAGCCGCAAGATCATTTCCTCGCAGGCAATAAGTTCGTCGAGGCGGATGAATTCGTCGGCGCGATGGGCGCGGGCGATGTCCCCCGGCCCGCAGATGATCGCGTCGATGCCAGCGGCCTGATAGAGCCCGGCTTCCGTGCCGTAGCTGACGGCGGCCAAGGCCGGCGTGCGGGTCACTCCCTCGACCAGCCGGGCGAGCGGCGCGTCGGCATCAAGCGAGAGTGCGGGGTAGGTGCTGCTGGTCTCCCACGTTGTGCGGAAGCCGTCTTTCTCCAACGCCTCGGCAACTGCCTTGATAGGTTCCAGCAGAACCGTTGGCGACACGCCGGGCACGGCGCGGGCTTCCAATTCCAGAGCGCAGAGATCAGGGATGATGTTGACGCTGCGGCCGCCCACGATCGTGCCGATTTGCAGGCTGGAATACGGGGGTTCGAAGGTCTGGTCGTAGGGACCGTTCCGCAGAGTCTCGATGGTCTTCATAGCTGCGGTCATCACCGCAGTCATAGCATGAATGGCGTTGAGGCCCCTGTCGGGACGCGACGAATGGCCGGTCGTGCCATGGATCTCGACGCGGGCGGCCGCCTTTCCCTTGTGACCTCGGATCGCCACCATGCTGCTCGGCTCGCCGATAATTGCGCCCAAGGGCGGGGCGCACAGGCTCCCGATCTGCCGTAGCATGTGCGGCACGCCGCGGCATCCGGCTTCCTCATCATAGGAAAAGGCGAAGTGGATCGGACGGCTTAATGGCATCCTCGTCATTGCCGGAAGTCCTGCAAGGGCGGCGGCAAGAAAGCCCTTCATGTCGCACGCCCCCCTGCCGAAGAGCCGATCGCCCTCTGCCCGCAGGCGGAAGGGATCCGACGTCCAGGTGGGTTCGGACGCAGAAACCACATCCATATGCCCGGAAAGAATGTAGCCGGGCTTGTCTTTAGGGCCGATGGTGGCAAAAAGATTTGCTCGATCTCCTTCTGGTCCCGGCAAGACAGTCACGGCGGCGCCATGACTTTCGAGGTAGCCCTTGACCCATGTCACGATGTCGCCGTTCGGAGTCCCGACGACGGATGGAAAGCCGACCAGCTGCTCGAGGATATCTTTAGCATTCATCGCAGGCTCTCCACCATGACAACCCCCAGCGTCTGGAAGGGCAGTTTCCTGCTCCCTGAGACTGGTCGCCGCGGCCAAACGGGCGGTCGGAGTCGAAGACACTAAATTCGTGAATCCGATCTCCAATTTCGAAATTGACCTTGTCGCCAAACCCTAAAGATGGCAATTAATGAGCAGTGAAGGTTCCATTAAGGCACGAATTAATGCTTACCTCCGATGATCTCGCCTTCTTCTCGGTCCTTACCGCCTCGAAATCTCTCGCGGAAAGCGCGAGAAAGCTGAACGTAACGCCTCCCGCGGTCACCCAGCGCCTGCGCGCGCTCGAAGAGAAAGCCGGCGTACGGTTGATCGACCGGTCCGGACGCCGGCTGCGCCTCACTGAAGAGGGCTCATTGGTCGCTTCTCACAGCGTTATCGTCAGCGATGCCATAGATTCACTTGCCGAGGCCCTAGCTGATCGTAAGGGTGCGGTTCGCGGACACCTCAGGGTCGCAGCACCACACGGATTTGGAAGGCTCTACGTGGCCCCGGTCGTGGAAGCGTTTGCTCGAGAGCATGGCGGAGCGACGGCTACCCTGCAGCTGTCCGACCATCCCTCGGCTCTAATCGTTGAAAGCTATGAGGTCGTTGTTCACATCGGGGCATCCGCGCATCTAGACCAAATCGTGACAACATTAGCGCCGAACGATCGAATTCTCTGCGCAAGTCCGGAATACCTGGCCACGGCTCCGCCCATTTATGCACCCGCCGATCTTGCTCCACATCGCTGTCTTGCAGTTCGAGAGAACGAGGAAGACGTAACGCTCTGGCGCTTCAAGGGACTGCGGCAGGAAAGTGCGACAGTGCGTATTAATCCGGTCATGTCGAGCAACGATGGTGCAGTCATAAGGGACTGGGCGCTGGCTGGTCAGGGTATCATGATGCGTTCCGAATGGAGCGTTGCAGAAGATCTCGCCGAGGGGCGACTGCGGCAGGTACTTCCCAACTGGAAACTCCCGCCGGCCGATATCGTCGCCATCCTCGGATCGCGGCACGGGCGAAGCGCGCGGACTGACGCTTTCCTAACGATGCTTCGTCAATCGTTGAAGCCACTGCCCTGGCGAGCCGACCGCGCCGCGTCACCTCGTCAATAACCGAGGATGGACTTCGTCTCGAGATATTCTTCGAGGCCGTATACACCGTATTCGCGGCCGTTACCCGAGCGTTTGTACCCTCCGAACGCGGCCGCTCCGTCCCAAGCCGGATAGTTGATATGAACCTGGCCTGCACGAATGCGTGCGGCGATCCGCCGTGCCCGCTCCGGATCCGAAGACTGGACATGGGCGCCGAGCCCATAGACGGTGTCGTTGGCAATCGCAATTGCCTCTTCCTCTTGCCTGTAGGGCATGATCGAAAGCACGGGGCCGAAGATCTCCTCACGAGCTATGCGCATGTCGGACATCACCTCGGAAAAGATCGTCGGCTGTGTGAAGAAGCCGATGTCGAGACCGGCCGGCCTACCCAATCCACCGCACAGGAGCTTGGCGCCGTCATCGATACCGGCCTGGATCATGGTCTGTACCCGCTCGAATTGGGCACGATTGGCAATGGGTCCCATGTTCGTCGCCGGATCAAGCGGAGCGCCGACGCTGATGGCACGCGCGGTGGTGCTTGCAAGTTCCTCCACTTCGGCCAGCCGATGTGCGGGTACCAGCATGCGCGTCGGGGCGCTGCACGACTGGCCGACGTTACGCATGCCGGCGAGGACGCCCTTCGCTACCGCCTCGCTGAAATCGGCATCGTCAAGCAAAATGTTCGGGGACTTGCCGCCGAGTTCTTGGACCACCCGCTTCACCGTCGGTGCGGCCGCCTGCGCTACGAGTACACCCGCGCGGGTCGAACCAGTGATCGAAACCATGTCAACGTCCGGATGGCTGGCGAGCGCTGCGCCAACGCTCTCGCCAGTGCCGTTGACCAGATTGAATACGCCTGGCGGAGTGCCGGCGTCGTGCATCAACTGGGCAAAGAGCAGAGCGCTATAGGGTGAAAGCTCACTGGGCTTGAGGACAATGGTGCAGCCTGCCGCGATTGCGGGGGCGACCTTGGCGGTGATCTGGTAGAGCGGCCAGTTCCATGGTGTGATCAGGGCGCATACCCCGATCGCCTCCTTGGCGGTCGCGGTACGCCCATCAATCGTCACAAACCGGAATTTTTCAAGAGTTTCCATCTGGACGCGGATGTGCTCGGCAGCGAAAGGAACCTGCGAAGCCCTCGCGAAGCTGATCGCCGCCCCCATCTCCATAACGAGGGCTTCCGCGAAGCTCTCAGCTCGTTCCTTCAGGAGCGAATGCATCCTGCCGAGCAGAGCGGACCTTTCGGACACAGGCGATTGAGAGAAGGCGGAGAAGGCTTTGCGCGCCGCTCCAACCGCGATGTCGACGTGATGAGCACCACCCGCAGCAATATGTCCAACCACCCGTTCCGAGGCGGGATCCACGACCGGCAAATGCGTTACGTCCGCAAATTCCCGCCATTCCCCGCCAAGGTAGAATTGGTTTTCTCGTTCGGTCACCATAGTTTCACCTCGCGTCGCGGCCATTCCGAGCTGCCTGAGCAAGATGCCCGCAAAGACCAGAAGATGACAATTCATGTCGTCTGAATGGTTGCTTAAGACGCGTGTTAACGGAAAACGCGTCGTCGGACCTGACGCAGGTGGTATCGGCCTTACCTCGTGTATGTCCGTCCAAAAGCTCCCTCGGCGTCAGCCGACCAAGTGTTGAGTCCTGTCACCAGGAAAGCAACGCCCCTCGCTTGCCGCGCAAGTCGACCGCAACAACTCCGGCGGGGCTTTTCAAGTTGATTGCATTCCGTTCATATAGGTTCGGCAGTTCGTGTGCTTTCGGGAATGGGGAAGACAGACATGATTTCAAAGGGCGCAGAAGATGCATTCTCCCCAACGGTGTCTGCTTCCGCACCACAGGTCTCTCGTCCAGCTGCTTTTGAACAGAAGATGGCAGACTTCAACTCGGAGCTTCACGCTCGCCCGTCGATTTATTTCACCGGTCCGGCGATCGTCGAGCACGTTGCTTTCATGCCGTTGGATGGCGTGATCAAGGAGTTCCACGATAGTCTCGAAGCCGAAGGTGGAATTTCAGTCAGAGTTGAACGGCACACTGAGTTCGTAACGGTCACGCGGGTCCGAAAATTAGACAGCGAGCCCGAGGGTTGGCCGGAAACTGACCTTTGTGAAGGTGATTTTGCTCGGCTGGCAGGGCTGAACTCTCCTCTGCTCGTTTGCCACGTGAGTATCCTCGTCCTCGGAAACCCTCCTGATCAGCTGGGAACGGTTCTAAAGTCGCTCGACTTCGGCGATACCGCCGCGTCATCAATCGGCGGCGGGGCGGCACAGATTTGCTCCGATTTTCGCGTTCGAGAGGACAATTCAAGCAGAATCATCCTGTTCAACAAGGACCTGAATGCACATCGGCTTGGGCGCATGGTACGGCGGATTTTTGAGATCGAAACCTATAGGTCAATGGCGCTGCTCGGATTGCCGGAGGCGCGTCGTCTTGCCCCGCTTCTGGGCGGATATGACGCGGAACTCGTTCGGCTGACCAATCGAAACTTGAGTACGCCTGCACATCAGCACAAGCAATTGCTCGAGGAAATTACTGTTCTCTCGTCGCATATCATTTCAGCCACCGCGGAGACCAGAAACAGGTTTGGCGCAACTGCTGCCTACGCCAAAATCGTTGAAGAGAGGATCGCCCTTTTACGCGAAACCCATGTCCCCGGCTTTCAACGTTTCGGTACCTTCGTGGAGCGCCGGTTCAAGCCTGCGGTGCGTACCTGCGAAGCAACAGCATTGAGGCTTGAGCACCTATCAAGGGCTGCGATGCACCTGCTCGACCTGCTACAAACCCGAATCCAGGTCGAGATTGAGTTCCAGAACTCTACACAGATTCAGGCGATGGCTGATCGGGCCGCGACGCAGGTCAAGATCCAGCGCGCGGTCGAAGGCTTCTCAATGATTGCAATTAGCTACTACTTGCTGAGCTTGCTGAAATTTATATATGAGACAGCAGACCATGCAGGATTCCATTTCGATCCGGTGATCATGCTCGTCGCTGTTCCGGTGGTTGTAGGATCTGTTGTGATCACCATCCTCCGCGTCAAGCATGCCTTAAAGGCAGAGAGCTAGATGTAGCGTAGCCCGACCCGGGGACACTCGATCAATCAACGCAGCTCTTCTGTATCTCCAGCAAGCGCTTCGGCGGGGCGATAGTTTTCCTACCACCTCCGCCGCGTTGTGAAGCGCCAATGTTAACGTCCAAATTCGTCGCCACAGATAAGAAGATCCAGCAGCAGCAATCTCGCACAGATCTTGGCTGAGCTACGGCAGTTCAGTTGAACAGCGCATTGAGAACCTAGGGGCGTAACGTTGGCTCGTTACGCCGTCGGTTGAAAGTATGATGTCTGAATTGCCGCATTGAGCTTCTCCACGAATGCCGCTAACACAAGATCGTGCCACGTGGAGGGAACCTTGAAGCTGCGAGCAGACCAGATCGACCAATTGGCGGTGCGCATCATATGCGCGCTGGCGCTGCTGTTCGTCGGTTTCGCACATCAAGTCCCCGCCTTCGCTAAGGATAGTCTCAGCCCCGCCGCGCTCGCCCAATATGTGCTGCCTGACGGCACACTGCCGACCCTCTGCATCACCGTCGTCGACAACAACGGCAAGGAGCACGGTAAGGTCGGGCATCTCAACCCCTGCGAAGCCTGCCGCATCAGCGCCTCGGTCTTGCTGCCACAGCCTGCCGATGCCACTGGTGTGCGGATGAGCTTTGGTGTGACAATTGATCTGCCGCGTCGCGTGGAGATCCTCCATCGTCAGCTTTATCCACCAAACACTGGCCCACGCGCTCCACCTGCCGATCCGATCCTTGCCTGAACCGCATCGCGGCTGACGCCGTGGTGCATCTTGCATCATGGCCGCGATATCGCCGGTCAAGGATTCGGATATATTATCATGTCTACTATCATTGCCGCTGAACCGGCAGAGAACGCCATCGCCGGCGTATCGCTCTATCGCGCCATCTGGCGCTGGCATTTCTTTGCCGGCCTGCTGGTCATTCCTTTCCTGCTCAACCTCTCCATTACCGGTTCAATCTACCTGTTCAAGGACGAGATCAACAATACGGCCTTCGCCTATCGCTACATCGTCGCGCCGGCGGGTGAGCCGCTTTCGCCGCAGAAGATCGCAGCGATTGCCGAGGATGCCGTTCCGGGATCGGTTGCAACCTCTTATAAGGACCCCGCCGGGCCAGATCGCTCGGCAATTATGACCGTCTCGTCGGATGCCGGCTCAAGCCTGGTCTTTGTCAATCCTTATGACGGCAAGGTGCTCGACACGGTCGAGACGACGCAAGAGTTCAATACGGTCGTCAAGCACATCCACAGCCTCGTCTACTTTGGAGACGCTCCCAACAGGATTATCGAGATTGTGGGCGGCTTTGTCATGGTCCTGGTCGTGACGGGTATTTATCTGTGGTGGCCGCGCCGCCAAACTGGGGGCGTCGTCAGCGTTCGCGGCACACCATCCCGTCGCGTCTTCTGGCGGGACCTCCATGCCGTCACCGGCGCATTTGCGGGCATCCTGATCTTCTTTCTGGCCATCACAGGCATGCCATGGTCCAGTTACTGGGGATCGAACGTTCAATCCTGGCTCGGCAGCCATGGCCTGGGCTACCCAACACAACTCTGGGACGACGTTCCGAAGTCCCAGAAGGTGACAGCGGACATACTGCCAAAGGTCGGCTGGGCAGTCGAAAAGGCGCCAGTGCCGCTCTCCGATATCGCCGCAGCCCAGTCAAAGAAACCGGTGGGATTGGATCGGGCCGTCGCCGTTGCCAAGCAGGCAGGGATGGCACCGGGCTTCGACGTCGCCATTCCATCCGATCCGACAGGCGTTTATTCCGCGGCAATTTATCCCGACGACCTCGCCAAGGAGCGGATGATCCACATCGACCAGTACTCCGGCAAACCGCTGGTGGATATCTCGTATGATCAGTATCCAGTTCTCGGTAAAGCGATCGAATGGGGCATCAATACCCACCAGGGCCAGGAATATGGGCGGGCCAACCAATTCCTGATGCTGGCGACCTGCCTGATGATCATCCTCTCCTGCATCACTGGCGTGATCATGTGGTGGAAACGCCGTCCCGCCGGCCGTCTCGGCGTGCCGCCGATGCCGCCGCAAAGATCGGTTTATCTCGGGCTGTGGATCATTGCCCTGGCATTCGCCATCGCCTTCCCGCTCAGCGGCTTGGCGATCCTCCTAATGGTCGCCTTCGATCAGTTGGTCGTCCGTTTCGTGCCGCCGCTGAAGCGCGCCTTTGCTTGAGGGAAATTGCTATGAAGACATTTGCTATATTTGCCGCGACCTTGCTCGTCACCTCTGCCGCTTTTGCTGAGGATTACAAGGCCGGCGACCTTACCATCAGCCATCCGGCATCCCACGCCATGGTGCCGGGCGCCAAGGTTGGCGATGGGTTCGTAACCATCACCAACAACGGGACGCAGCCTGACAGGTTGATCGCAGCCCGTTCCGCACGCGCCGGTCAGGTTCAACTTCATCAAATGAAAATCGACAATGGCATCATGATCATGGACGAGCTCAAGGGTGGTCTCAGCGTACCCGCCGGGCAGACCATCAAGCTGGCGCCAGACTACCATCTGATGTTCATGAACGTCGAAAACCCATTCAAGCAGGGCGAGAAGATCGATGCAACACTCACCTTCGAGAAGGCCGGCGACGTCCAGGTCACGTTTGCTGTCGGCAAGATTGCCGGCCCGCTCGGTCCCGACGACGAACAGTCGCCAGCTATGGACATGAAGGGAATGGATATGAGTTCGATGCCGGCGGCTGACGATCCCCAGCAGACCATTCCCAAGACCTTGAAAACAATGTTCGAGACAGCCGACAAGCCACTGACCGTCGAACCCATTGTCGTCCAGGGGGATTGGGCGATTGCCGGCTGGCAACAGGCCGGGCGCGGCGGCCGGGCGCTGCTCAAGAACGGTCACCATGGCTGGAACGTGCACTTGTGCAGCGGCGACGGCATCAAAGACGCCGCATCGCTTCAAAAGGTCGGTCTCTCCACGGACGACGCAACAGCGCTTTCTGCAAGGTTGTTGGATGCGGAGGCGAAACTTGACCCGAAAATCGTTGCGCTGTTCGCAAGTTTCGAAGGCACCGTGATGATGGCGGATGAGGAGAGCGCCGCAGCGGCGGGCGGCCACGAAGGGCATTCGAAATGAAACCGAGAACGCTTGCTATCACGGCGCTCTCGGCGAGCGCAGTTTTCGTTGCCAGCCTCATCGCCGTGATGTTCTCCGTCTATCTCGATACACCGAGAGCTTCGCCGTTCAACGAGAGCTTCTCCCTGATCGACGATCAGGGAAAACCGGTCGATCGGTCGATCTTCAAGGGACATCCGTCGCTCGTCTACTTCGGGTACACCCATTGCCCGGAAGCTTGCCCGACCACGCTTTACGAGATCACCGGCTGGTTCGCTGCACTTGGCGAGCAGGGCAGGCCATTGAAAGCATACTTCTTCTCTATCGATCCCGAGCGAGACACGCAGACCGTCATGCACGATTACGTCACCGCATTCGGTGACCGCATTACCGGCGTGACCGGGCGCGTGCAGGAGATGAAGAAGGTCGCGAAAGGCTGGTTCATCCATGCAGAAAAGCAGCCGGCAGATGATGGAAACTATCACATGAGCCACACGGTCGATCTGCTGCTGGTGGGCGCCGATGGGCGCCTGAAGGGGCTGATCCCTTATGGATCGGACCAGGACGCAGCACTTGCCAAGATCCGCAGTCTTCTCCTCAGCCAAGCAAAGGGTGCCTGAAATGAACCGCAGAGAGTTCAACATCGTGCTTGCAGCATCCTCGTTGGCGCTGGCTGCTGGTTCGGCAGGTGCTGCAGATCAACCTGCAAACAAGCTGAAGGTCATCGCGCTCATCTATCCCGGCATGATCCTTCTCGACCTTGCCGGTCCCCTCACCTGCTTCAACATGATGATGGCGGACATTCACCTGGTCTCGAAGACCATGGACCCGGTGAAGACGGACACCGGCGTTACTGTTGCACCGACGACGACGCTGGCAGACTGCCCTGATGAGGCCGACGTCCTGTTCGTGCCGGGCGGGCTTGGTGGAACGACCGCAATGATGGAGGACGCCGAGGTTGTTGGCTTCCTGCGGTCGCGCGGCGCCAAGGCGAAGTTTGTCACGAGCGTCTGCACCGGATCCTTGCTGCTAGGTGCCGCAGGTCTATTGAAGGGCAAGCGCGCTACATCGCACTGGTATACGCGGGACCTGCTGCCGCTCTTTGGGGCAACGCCGGTTGAAGCACGCGTCGTCGAAGACGGCAATGTCATCACCGGTGCTGCCGTGACCGCTGGCATTGACTTCGGCCTGACGCTCGCGGCACGCCTTCGCGGCGAGGATACGGCGAAGTTCATACAGCTGTTGATCGAATACGACCCACACCCGCCTTTCGACGCCGGATCACCTGATAAGGCGGGGCAGACATTGGTGTCTAGCGTCCTTTCCCGGCGCGCCTCGGCGCTCGACGCCGCCAGGGCGGCAGCCGAGCGCGTTTCAAGGCAGCTCTGACGATGGCCGAAACATCATTCAGACAGCGTCATTTCAAATTCTCTTTCACGAGGACATCGACCATGTTGAAACGCGTTTCCCTAGTTATCGCCTTCAGTCTCGCCTGCTTGCTGTGCAACTCAGCTGTGGCTGAAGACTTCACGATCGGCACCCTCAAGATTTCCGAGCCTTATGTCAGAGCCATGGTTCCCGGTGCGCCGGTCGGTGGCGGCTACATGACCATCACCAACACTGGCACTACCGACGACCGACTGGTTACCGCCGGTTCGCCGCGCGCCGGGACAGTGCAGATTCACGAGATGAAGATGGACAACGACGTGATGCTGATGCGGGAGCTTGCGAATGGCCTGACGATACCCGCCGGCAAGACCGTCGAGCTGAAGCCGGGTGGCTACCACGTGATGTTCATGAAGGTTGCTGAGCCCTTCAAGCAAGGCCAGGTGATCAAGTCGACGCTGACATTCGAGAAGGCGGGCGCCGTTGCCATCGACTTTACCGGGGGTCCCGTCGCCGGTGGCACGGGAAGTCACCAGGAGATCGCAAAGTGAGAAACATCGTGAGTGATCCGGAGTTTAAGGCACGGACGCGAGGTACATTCCGATGACGACCAGAAAGAGAATTTTCGCAGGCCTCGCCACGGCATTGCTGCTCGTTTGCGGGAGCGTAGGCTGGGTTGCGTGGCATCGATCCGAACAAGCCAGTGCCGTCGACACCGCTTTTGGTGCACCCTTCAAGCTGACCGATGATCGAGACCAGCCGATTACCGACGTGGCGCTGCAGGGGCATCCGTCTCTCATCTATTTCGGCTATACACACTGCCCGGACGTCTGCCCGACGACGCTCTACGAGATGGCTGGCTGGTTCAAGACGCTCGGTCCAAACGCTGGCGGGTTGAAGGCGTATTTCTTCTCGGTCGATCCCGAGCGGGATACCGCCGAGATCATGCACAGCTATACCTCGAACTTCACCGACCGGATTACCGGGATCACCGGCGACCCGGTTGAGATGCAGAAGGCGATCAAGGGCTGGCGCATCTACGTCAAGAAGGTCCCGACGCCGGATGGCGATTACACGATGGACCATACGGCGTCGGTTCTGCTCGTCGATGCAAAGGGGAATTTTAAAGGCACGATTTCCTACGGCGAGGACACTGAGGTGGCGCTGAAGAAAATCCGTAACCTCATCCAATAGATGAACGGACGCGCGAAACGAGATTTTGTCCGACCGCCCTACGTTCAGGAATTACCACCGATCAACCACAAGGAAGAGCGACATGCCCCAGATCAAGAAACTTACTTTCCTCGCAGTTGCCGCCACCATCGCCTTCGCCGGCCAGGCTCTGGCCCATGCTCATTTGAAGGCGGCTGCGCCAGCGAGCGACACCACGGTGAAGCAGGCGCCTTCGGAACTCGACCTCACCTTCACCGAAGGGCTGAACCTGAAGTTCAGCGGTGCGAAACTGACCGGCCCTGCCAAGGCAGCCGTGAAGACCGGAGAGGGCTCTCTGATGGACGGCGACATGACATTAATGGTGCCGGTTTCTCAAAAGCTTACCCCCGGAAAATACACGGTCGAATGGCATGTGCTGTCGACGGATGGGCATAAAACCAACGGCACCTATAGTTTCACCGTCGCGCCATGATCACGCCGGAGGCCGCTGTCGTCCTTTGCCGCTACCTGCTTTTCGGCGTAGCAATGCTGCTCTGGGGTACGTTCGCCTATCTCAGCGCCCTCGTGCCAGCCGATCTCTCTGAGCGGATAGGCGGGCGGCTCCGGATCTACGCTTCCTTCGGGATCGCAGTTATCGTCGCGACGACAGCTGTTCTTCTGCCGCTGAGAGCCGCAACGATTGGGGAAGGATGGAGTGATGCCATTGATCCATCAACGGTCGTTGCGGTGCTTTTCGATACCAATGTCGGACGGGCATGGCAGGCGCAGGCGGTCGCGGCGGCCCTGCTGGGGCTTTCCGTTTTTTCGTCCGCTCACCGGCGTCAGACGGCAGTCGCAATCTCCTCGGGATTACTGCTCGCATCACAGGTCTTCACTGGGCACGCGGCAACGAGCCAGGGCGGGATCGGATTTGCGCATCGGCTGAATGATATCGCACACCTGCTGTCCGGCGGCGCGTGGATTGGCGCCCTCTTGCCGGTACTATTGCTTATGCCTCTTTTGTCGGACCCCGAGTTCGCATCAGAGGCACGTCTCGCGTTGATACGGTTCTCGAACGCCGGACACGTCGCCGTGGCGATTGTACTCCTGACCGGGATCGCAAACATGATTCTGATCCTTGGCGGTTTGCCGCTCGAATGGTCTTTCCCCTATCAGGTGATGCTGTCGATCAAGATCGTCCTGGTCATCATCATGGTGACCTTGGCGATCGCCAATCGTTACCTGTTCGTGCCCCGGCTGTCGCACAGTATGACACAGGCTCAAACAGCGATCATCCAGGCGACACTTGCCGAGATCGTCCTCGCGGTCGCAGTCGTTGGCCTGGTGGCCTGGTTCGGCACCATCGATCCGAACTAATCGAGTGGCGAGCAGAACTAAGGTCGGCATACCGCACGACCAAACAGTCGCATCACCCATGCCTGCGCCAATTAAACCGAAAGGAATATATATTGAAACGACAATACGTCTTCGTAGGGCTGGTACTTGTGCTGGTCGCGGTTGCCGGAATGCCTTATCTCGCCGGAAAAGGCACCTGGGTTGCGCCGGAGAGTGCGTCCTCGCAAAAGCTAGTCCTCCCTCCACCAACGGAAACATTTTCGCCGATTTTCCAGCCTTGTGCGCACTGCCATCAGATTGGACCCGGCGCTCGAAACTCCACCGGCCCTGTGCTCACCGGTGTTCTCAACCGTGCCGCCGCCTCCACCGCCTATCCATATTCATCAGCCATGCGCGAAAGTGGATTGATATGGGATGAAACGACGCTCCGCGCCTTTCTTGAAAATCCCCACAAACTTGTCCCCGACACCAGGATGGCGTTTGCGGGTTTGGGTGATGCGCAAATTTCGGGGCTGATCGAGTTCCTTCGTACGAATAAATAGAGGTATCAAGACATGACCTGAAGTTATGATCGGTCGGAAGTTGCTTCCGGTAGTATGGCTCGGAGCAGATTCGCTCATGTTGCCCGGAGGCAGCAAAGTCCATGCAGGAAACAGAGCGAGGATACGCAAGCCGCGGCTATCGAATGATTTGCGCCGAGATACGCAATCAGATCGAAAGCGGTCTTTTGGTCCCCGGCGATAGGATCCCGTCCGAAACTGAGATGATGTTGCAGTTCGGAGTGAGCAAGATGACCGCCGCTCGGGCGAGGCAGGAGCTGTCCATGCTCCGAATGATTTATGCCGTCCCCGGCATTGGATCTTTTGTCGCGGGGAAGGCTAAGCCCCTGTCTCGACTCCTTGGCGCGAAGGCCAAAACGAATTAGCGGTGGGCGCTCATTTCAGTCCGAAACGTGACTTTTAGTGCGCGAATCTGCGGGATTGAAGGCCGGCGCCGATTTCATCTACTGCAGGATCTGGCTAAGGAACAGTTTGGTGCGCTCATGCTGCGGATTGTCGAAGAATTGGGCAGGCGAATTCTGCTCGACGATCCGGCCCTGGTCCATGAAGATCACGCGGTTGGCGACCTGGCGGGCAAAGCCCATTTCATGGGTCACACAGATCATCGTCATTCGTTCTTCGGCAAGGCCGACCATCGTGTCGAGAACTTCCTTGATCATTTCAGGATCGAGCGCCGAAGTCGGCTCGTCGAACAGCATGATCTTCGGGTTCATGCAGAGCGACCGGGCGATCGCCACGCGCTGCTGCTGGCCGCCGGAAAGCTGGCCCGGATACTTGTTTGCCTGCTCGGGGATCTTGACGCGCTTGAGGAAGTGCATGGCGATCTCTTCCGCCTGCTTCTTCGGCAGCTTGCGCACCCAGATCGGCGCCAGCGTACAGTTCTCGAGGATCGTCAGGTGCGGGAACAGGTTGAAGTGCTGGAACACCATGCCGACTTCGCGCCTGATTTCGTCGATCTTCTTGAGGTCGTTGGTGAGCGCGGTGCCATCGACCATGATGTGGCCCTTCTGGTGTTCTTCCAGCCGGTTGATGCAGCGGATCATCGTCGACTTGCCGGAGCCGGACGGACCGGCGACGACGATGCGCTCACCCTTCAGCACCCTAAGATTGATATCGCGCAACGCATGAAAGTCGCCGTACCACTTGTTCATATCGACAAGGTCGACAGCCACTTGGGTGTCGAACAGGTCCACCTTCTTCTTTTGAGCTTCCGCCATGATCGGTTTCCTTTCGACGAAAGGCGGAGCTGAGCACGCCCACTCCGCCTTGATTGGTTCTTTGACTGATGGTGAAAGAAGAGGGGAATTCCAAAAACGCCTGTCTACGGCAAAGCGACCGTAAACTGGATTTCGACTTTGATATCCGGCAGGCCCAGGATCGCCTGAACGGTAGCACGTGCCGGCGGCTCATCCTTGTCGATCCAAGCAGTCCAGGCGTTGTTCATGGCATCGAAATCCTCGATATTTCGCAGCCAAATGGTAGCGCTGAGCAGAAGCGACCGGTTAGATCCGATCTCCCTGAGAAAGGCGTCGGCCTTTGCAAGAATCTGCTCGGTCTGACCGACGGTGTCCAGGCTCTTGTCATCGGCAGTCAACCCCGAGAAGTATGCCACCTTCTCATGGATGACGACACGGCTTAGTTTTTCCGTTTTCGCGATGCGGATAATCGTCATGCTCTTTGTCCCATTCCGTTCTTTGCCGCCAGAAAGCGATCAGGGCGGAAATCAGTGAGGCTCTCGTGGAGACGCCCGCGAACCACTTCCTGAGCGACGGCTTTGCCCAGATGCGGCGCGATAGATACGCCGCTATGCGTGACGGCAACATAGTATCCGTCGACGCCGGGAACCCAGCCGCTGCAGGTCAGGTTGTCGCCGGGAATTGGCCGCACGATGGTGCGGATTGATTCCATGTCGGTAGGCTGTATGGCCGGCAGAACCTTTCTGACGGCGTCCAGCAGGAGGGCAGCCTCCGGGCCAGCTGTGTCGAGGGGCTGCATTTCAGTCACCAGAGAATCGACCGAGACTTTGTGGATCATCAGACGACCGGCGCCATCAGGACGCACATCGAGATCATCCATGTGGAACTGCCGGCGAAGCGTAGTCGCGATCGGCAGTGTAAAGCCCACGATGCCCATATTCGAGGCCATCGGGATGGCCGGCACGCCGTCCAGGACATCGGCAGCCCAACTCCCCGTGCAATTGATGATGGCATCGGCTTCAAAGGTCGAGCCGTCGACGGTCTTGACCGATTTTGCCACGCCATTTTGGACGTCGATCGACTTGACCCCGGTAAACGGCCGAATGTCGGCGTTCCACTTCTCTTTCGCCGCGCGCAGAAGCCATGCAGAATAAAGAGCTGGATGGACCCAACCCTCTTCCGGGTAATAGACAAGTGGCGAATCCTTGATCGCGGAATGATCGATATCCGGTTCCAGTTCCGCCAACCGGCTTTTGCTGATCCATTCCACGCCGTAGCCCCAGTCGCGCATCTGATCGGCATTATCGAGCTGGGCCGGCCAGTCGCTCGCATCCGAATACCATTCGATGCTGCCGGTCTGGTGGAACCATGGCGCATGACCGAATTCGCGGGCAAGGTCGAGATGCGCTCGCATGCCCAAGACGTTCAAAGCGAAATAAGGCTGTGGCCTTTTGCCGGTCGCATTGGTCCACGCGAAACTGGAGGTTGATGCTCCGCCGGCGATCCTGCCCGCCTCGAGCACTGTCACCTGAGCCCCGGCTTTAGCCGCCTCGTAGGCCACGGAACTTCCGACGATCCCGGCCCCTATCACTACGACGCGCATATTCTTCTCCTATTTGCATCAATTCGATCCGCTTTGCGCCATCCCGATAGAAGGCAACAATTCGGCGATGTCAGCATGTATGGGCGACGGAGGACTGGAGGGTCAAACAACCGCAAGGGGGCGGTTTATAAGCAATAGTTATGAAGGCCGCACGATCCGTGCTCGACACTACGACTATGAGAAACAGGAGGAAACTTACCCTCTCAGGTTATCAAGTTTGATCACCCTGGCGTTTTCATTGCTGATATCTTTTGTCTCCTGTGCCACCAGTGCGAGATTAAAATGTCTTCAACGACATCCCAACCAGGACACGCGCACGGTCTTCTGGTCATTGATGGTCCAACCGCAGAATCTCTCGTCTCCATCGACGAGGCCATCGCGCTTGCCGACACCGCGCTTCGACAAACGTCAGATGGTACGGCACAACAAGACATTCGCCGAACCCTGCCCCTCCCCGGCACCGCCGGCACCTGTCTTTCGGTCATGTATGGATCGGCAAGTGAAGCCGAACCGTTCGGCGCGAAGGTCCAGTCGGTCTATCCGCACAATTTTGAGCATCAGCGACCCTCTCACCAGGGTGGAGTTCTGCTTTTCGATCGGGAAACAGGACGGCCCGTCGCTCTTATTAATGCCAGCGCCATTACAGGCATGCGGACGCCGGCGGCAAGCGCGGTGGCGACGCGGGCGCTCTCGCGCCCCGACGCCTGCGAACTCGCGCTTATCGGATATGGCGAGCAGGCTGAACGGCACATCGCAACGATCGGTGCGGTCCGCCCGATATCGCGCGTGCGCGTATGGGGTCGAAACCCTGAGAAGGCGAGGGCTTTCGCTGACCAACAGACCAGCAAGGGCATGCCGACGGTGCCTTATGATACGGCGCGGGCGGCCGTGGACGGAGCAGATATCGTCTGCACCGTGACCTCGGCAAAATTGCCCGTTCTGATGGGAGAATGGCTGACGCCCGGAACCCATATCAATGCCGTCGGCGCCAGTGTCGCGACTCTCCAGGAAGTCGACCTCGAATGTGTGAAGCGTTCCCGCATCTGGGTCGACTACATGCCGATGGCAATGGCCGCCGCTTCGGACATTTTCGAGCCTCTCGCCAAGGGCATCATCGGTCCGTCAAATCTTATTGGCGAGATCGGTGCCGCGTTGAATGGTAGCATCAGCGGGCGAAACGCTCGATCCGAGATCACACTTTATCGATCCCTCGGTGTCCCCGCTCAGGACATCGTGTTTGCCGACTTTATTTTCCGGAAGGCGAGAGACCTTGGTCTCGGCGTCGAAGTATCATTGTGAGGACTGACATGCTTCCGAGCCAAAGACATCTGTTTTCGATCCCCGCCGATGTGACTTACCTCGATGCGGCTTACATGTCGCCGATCCCGAACATATCAGCGGACGCCGGTCAAGAAGGGGTTCTGGTCAAGGCTGCCCCCTGGGACATGACCATCAACTCCTATTACGACGAGGTGGAGCAGGCCCGAGAGCTTGCCGCATCCTTCATCGGCGCATCGATCGACGACGTCGGTGTCATTCCGGCGACCAGCTACGGAATTGCGGTCGCGGCGGCAAATGTCCATGTCGCACCCGGCTCGGTCATCATGATGATGGACAACGAGCACACGTCGCATCGCTACGCGTGGTACGAACTGGCGGAAAGAAAGGACGCCACGGTTGTGACGGTGCCGAGAGATCCTGACCAGGACTGGGGCTCTGCGCTTGTGGCAGCCATCAACAACTCGACGGTTCCTGTGTCTGTCGTGGCCGGTACCATCGTCCATTGGTTCGAGGGCATGAGCGTCGATATTCAGGCGGTCGCCGACGCTGCGCATGCCGTTGGTGCCGCCCTCGTGATGGATGGTACGCAATGGGTTGGCGCTGTGCCTTTCGATGTCTCAAAGGTGCGCCCAGACTTCCTGTCCTTTGCGACCTACAAGTTCCTTCTCGGTCCCTATCGCCTCGCTTTCCTCTACGCCGACAAGAAGTGGCAGGCAGTCGGCAAACCGATCGAGTTCCACTCCTGGAACCGTCGGGGTGGAGAACGGCCTGATTTCTACCTTGAGACAATGCCTGACTATCTGCCAGGCGCTCGCCGGTTCGACATGGGCGAGCGCTCCGACTTCGCGGTACTACCGATCGCCATTCGCTCGCTCGAACTTCTTCAAAGCTGGGGATCGGAAGCGGTTTTCGAACGCCTGGTGCATCTGAACCAATTGATCTGGCAGGAGGCAGAGGCGCGAGGCTTCGAGGGCCCCCGCAAAGATCTTCGCGCACCACACATCGCGGTTGTGGAATTGGGTGCGCGCTTCCGGGCGGATCTGGTTAAGAGCCTGAAGGATAACAAGGCCTTTGTCACAATACGCGGGACAAAGATGCGCATCACGCCTCACGTCTATAACGAAGAGCGAGACATCCACAGACTGTTTCAGCTTATCGACACGCTGACTGCCTAAGTCTACGCTGATCAAGGCGCTAGCGTTCGCCGAGCGCCTTGATCTCACGATCGACGATATTCATGTATTCCCGGGTCGTCTGGATAAGATGCTCGATGAAAGTGTCTGCGGCAGACGAGGCGATCGTGCCCCACGGCCTGTAGACACCAAGATTGATGTCCAGATGGGGTTGGAAATCGCGGATCTCGATTGGCAGGTCTTTCGCCATCCATGCCGAGAGCCGATCTACCACGGTTACACCGAGCCCGCTTGCAACCAGATTGATGCAGGTATTGGAAAGCGCCGCTTCGACCTTCAACGAACGGGTGACGCCTCTGCTTTCGCAGAGGTCATCCAGCTGCTTGCGCATGGGATCGCCAACGCCGAGCGATACGAAGTCAAGGCCATCCAGGTCGTCTGGCTGGACAACGGAGAGTTTGCTCAGAGGATGGCCCTTCGGCATGACGCAGACCGGCGGGGTCGCGACGAGGGACCGGCGAACTACCGATGGAGTGTCGTCGTTGACCTCGGCCGCTACTCCGATATCAAGCTGGTTGCGCCCGGCGCGCTGAATGATGGTGGATGAACTTCGGATATCCAGAGTGACCGAAACATCAGGGTATTGCTTGGTGAAGCTTGCGACGATGGACGGAAGGAGAGTGAGGCCAAACGCGGGCAGTGCCGAGATGTTGAGCCGGCCACTTCTGAGCTCCCGGATTTCCTTTGCGATTTGTGATATCCCGCGAACCGTCTCGAACAGGCGCCGCACCTCGGCATAGAGCATGTGGGCTTCCGGCGTCGGGATCAACCGCTGTCGGTGATTGCGAAACAGCGGAAAGCCGGCTTTGTTCGTCAGCTGCAGCAGGATCTTGCTGACCGCCGGCTGGGTGATATCGAGAGCATCGGCCGCCTTCGTCGTCGTGCCATGCGACATGACGGCAGCAAAGACCTCGACCTCGCGTGGTGTAAAATCCACATCGCCTGGGATCACCCTAGCCTCCGTTGACGAGAAACAGCAAAGAAGCCTCGATTAGTATCGGGAAGCCAACCGGGTTTCTATAACTTTGAAGCCGGAGGTAATGACGGATGCAAGGACAAAGTAAACCAGTGCGGCCGCGAGCAAGGGCTCGTAGGTACGAAACGTCTGTGCGCGAACCAGGTTAGCAGCTGCCATCGTCTCGAAAACCGTGATCGCAGCGGTCAGCGCGGTCCCCTTCAAAAGCAGGATGTTCTGGCCGCCAATCGCCGGCAGCGCCAACCGGAATGCCTGCGGGAGCAGGATTGATCGGGTTATCCGGTACTTGGAAAGCCCAAGCGAGCGACCTGCCTCGGTTTGCCCCGTCGGTAGGCCGAGAATGGCGCCTCGCCAAATTTCCGCGCAATAGGCGGCGGTATTCAAGGAAAGGACGACGTAGGCATAGCCGTTTGCACTGCGAAACAGCGGCCAGAAGGGGCTGTAGCGGATGGTCGGAACGGTCGCGAGGACCTGACCGACACCAAAGTAAAATATATAGAGCTGAACCAACAACGGCGTGCCGCGGAATGCAAGCATGAAACCCATGACGGGATATCTGATCCAAGCACGCTGGGATATCCGACCCAGTGCCACCGGTAGCGCTAAAAGGTTTCCGGTGATCGCACAGGCGATGAACAGCACGATAGTCGTTTGCAGGCCCGTAAGAAGTTCGCCTGACAGATAAGATCCGAAATCAGACATCTATTTCCGCCTCCAGGCGTGAGAAGCCTTCACTTCGAAATAATGGAATACAAGCGACGACACCCCGGACATGACGAGAAACACCACGCCGATCGCGGCATAGAAGAACAGGTACTGCCGCGTGGCCCCGGCTGCCATTTTTCCGACTAGCACGAGTTCGGTGAAGCCGATGAGGCTGACCAGAGAGCTTTCCTTGAGGACTATGAGCCACAAGTTGCCCAGTCCCGGCAAAGCCAGCGGCAACATCTGCGGAATGATGACCAGCAAGAACGCCTGCTTGCGCGTCAGTCCGACTGCGAAGGCCGCTTCGGTCTGGCCGCGAGACACGGCAACGATCGCGCCGCGCAGTATTTCCGTGCTGTAGCCACCCTGAACAACGCCGAGCGAGATCGCGGCGGCGACAAAGCCATTGAGTTGGAACTGGACTGACAGACCCGTCATACTGATCAGATAGCTCAGCGCGTCGGTCGCCGAGTAGTAGATCAGAAAGATAACAAGAATGTCCGGAACGGACCGAATGACAGTCGTGTAGCCACTGGCAACAGATCTGGCCACGCCGCTCTTCGACAGTTTGGCAATGGCGCCGAACAGCCCGAGCACCAACCCGATGAGATAGGCACTGAGGGAAATCTCGATGCTGAGCCACGCGCCTTGCAGCAGCTCGTCGCTCCAGCCTCGGTCGCCAAAGCTGAGTAAGTTTAACCAGGCCATATGTGCATCCACGCCGCGTCAATTCGTCGAGATTGGAAAAGAGCCGGCCCCGAGGGACCGGCTCCTGACCTCAGCTCGATCATCATTCGCCATAGATGTCGATTTTGAAATAACGCTTGGTGATCGCGTCATATTCACCGCTCGCACGCACAGCCTTGAGCGCCGCATTCAGCTTGTCCTTGAGTGCGGTGTCTTCCTTGCGAAGCCCGCCGCCGTCGCCATAACCGAACATCGTTTCGTGCGGCAGGGTTATCTTGATCTCGTAGGCCTGGCCCTCGGGCTTGTTGAGGAAGTCCTGGATCTGGATGCCGGCGGCGGCCATCAGGTCGACGCGGCCAGCCTGAATATCGGCGATCTCATCGTCAAGCGTCGGATAGAGCTTGAGATCCGAGATGCCGTTGAACTTCTGTTGCATATAGGTGGCCTGCAGACTCGAGCTTTGCGCCGCAACGGTGATGCCCTTGAAGGTTTCAGGCTTGGCAACATCGAAACTGCGTGTATCGGCCTTTGCACCAACGAGTACGTTGGGCGAGTAGTAGTACTTGTCGGTGAAGTCGATGATCTTCTTGCGCTCGTCCGTGATCGACATGGAGCTCCAGATGACGTCGAATTTCTTGGCGAGCAGAGCCGGGATTATGCCGTCCCATGCGACGTCGACGACCTCACATTTGGCCGTCATCTCCTTGCAGACGGCATCCATCAGGTCGATTTCCCAACCCTGCCATTTGCCGCTGGAATCTTTTACTGAAAACGGTGCGTAGGGTTCTGCGGCAACGCCGAAACGTATGACATCGTCAGCGGCGGAGGACGAGGTGGCAGTGCCGAACGTGGCGGCGATGACGGACAGTACAATTGCGATCTTTTTCATACTTTTATTCCCCTTTTGTGGATGTTAAGTTCAATTGGCCGAGCCAGTCTCCAATCGGCTCAGGGCCTCGCACGCAGAAAACAAATAGCTTTCCGAGTTTTTGGGCGTCGTGATCTGAATGGATGCTGGAAGAGCGCCCGGCATGGGTATCGGCATCGCAAGCGTTGGCACACCGAAAAAATTCGCCCAGCGGCGAAAGTGACCGCCGGCCAGACCGTAGGGCACGAAATCTTCGCCCACTGCCGTCAGTTCGTCCGATAACCTCGGTGCGAGACCGGGAACAACCGGCGTCGCCAGAACGTCGATCCCAAGAGACATCCGTTCAAATTCACTCTGCATTTGCGCTCGGCTCGCGAGCGCTGATTGATATGCGGCCGCCGAAATCGAGGCGCCATTCGACAGGAAGTCGCGGACTGCTGCCCCGACCCGCTCGGGATTGGCCTCGACAAATTGGCCATAGTGAACCGTAAACTCGTACATAAGGATTGTCAGACCCGTTTCGCGAACCTCGCGAGCAAACTGGAATGGGAGGACCTGGATTTGAGCGCCCGCCCGTTGTGCGGAGGCCAGGAATGCGTCGTGCGCGGTTGCAATCGCGGGATCGACAGCGGCCGCGTATAGTTTGGGGCACAAACCAATTCGCATCCCTGCAACCGATACGCTTTTCGCTTCCGGCGGATCGATGCCTGCCATGACATAATGGAGCAGACGGGCGTCTGCCACATTTCTGGCGATTGGACCGATCGTGTCGAAGGTTGGTGCTGTGGGCATCGTTCCGGTCGGGTCAATGACGCCGTTGGTCGGCTTGAAGCCCACAAGTCCGGTCGCAGCTGCTGTCGATCGGTTCGAGCCACCAGTGTCGGTTCCTATGGCGGCAAAACAAAAACCCGCCGCTACGGCTGCGGCCGAACCGCTGCTCGTTCCGCCAGTGCCTCGCACTTGATCCAGTGGGTTGACGACCTTCCCGTACCAGGGATTATCGTGGTTGCCTGCCGTGAGTTCGTGCAAATTGGTCTTGCCAATGATGATCGCCCCCGCCGATCTGAGGTTCGCCACGCAACTGGCATCGCTCAGCGCATCGTTTTCATCGAACAGGCGTGACCCCCCGGTCGTTTGCCAGCCACGAACATCGATCACGTCCTTGACCGCGACCGGAATACCGTGCAGCGGGCCAATGCGTTTTCCGGCTCGAATTGCCGCTTCCGCCTCTTGCGCTTCCTCAAGTGCGTCGCACCGCGCGACGAAGATCATCGCCCCGAGTTTATCATTGCGCTCCTGAATGCGGTCTAGGCATGCCGTGACAATATCGAGGGGCGACAATCCTTCCAGGAACGAGCCTTGAGCTTCGGCAATCGTCTGAGGAAAGGGTTTCGCCATCAGGTTCGGTCACTCTCGGGATTGTCTTTGGTCAAATAACGCTAACAGGTCGATTTGAGACTTCCTAATTCCCGCAGGCGGTCGGTTGATTACCAATAGTTATAACTCTTGATGCCCCCGCCGGAATGATGGCGAGCAATTGCTTTTGCCTCGGCGTCGCCGTCTTTACTTTAGGGATCGGGCAACACGACCTGGGCGATCATCAAAGCGGCGACTTATCCGGAAATTAGAAGGATGGATCTTTTCTAACGCCAAGGCGCTCGCTTTTAATCTATGCATACCCGACCAGTGGTCGGGGGCGGCGGCGGTAACTAGGATCAGAAATGGACCGCCGGGCAAGTATGCTTCAGACCTAGCGGACGCCTCAACCAGCGTGCAATACGATCCAGGTGGATTTTACGTGAGCGCGGCGGTTATGTCTGAGGCTCTCGAGAAAAGCGCCTTACGGTCGGTAGACACATCGCGATCGCGGGGCCCGCCAGACACAGGAGACCTGTTCCAACGAGAACGACCTCCCGACCAAGTGTTTCTGTCAACGGCGACATAAGTGCCAAGCCCAATGGGGCCAGGCCGTACGAGAAGAGAAAATCAAGCGATGATACGCGGGATAGTCGGTTCTGAGGGATTTCGTTCTGGATCGAAGTGAACCATGGGACATTGAACATCTCGATCCCGATCCCTGCCACAAGATATGCCGCGAGCGGCACCACCATGGTCTCAGTCGCAAGAAGGCTTAGCGGCGCGAGCCCGTAAAAGCAAAGGCCTAAAAGTGCCACCCAGCCTCTATTACTGGGTCGCCACCGCGCCATGAGTAGCGCTCCGAAGAGCGCTCCCACCATGTATGATGTGGCCGTCGCCGTCATCAGGCTTGCACCGCCAGAAACTTCCTGGCTGATGCCCGGTAGGAGAACTGCTGTGACCGAGTAACCGGCTGCGATCGTGATAGTCAGACAGACAAGCCCGGTAACGAACCAAGGATGTCGGCGAGCCTCGCCCGCGCCTTCGATAAAGTCGTGAAAAATGTTCCCAAGAGTAAGTTTACCGACTGAAGGCAAACCATCGTCAATTCTTCTCGTCCTTCCCGCTGGCGGCGCGAGTGCGCTGGTGAGCCAAAGGGCGGCGATTACCAGAAAGGCTATTTCGATTCCCGGCCCTAAGACGATAAGACCGACGAGGGCGGGACCCACGATACTTGTCACACGAACTGAGATACTCAGCGCGGCATTGGCGGCCTGAAGTCCCTCAACGGGTACTATCTCCGGGATGATGGATTGGTAGGCTGGCCGGCAAGCGCCCTGCCCGATCCCAACGACGATCGCCCCCACTACGAGCAAGAGCGACGTCAACTGTCCCCCTGCAAATATTCCAACGAAAATAATCGGCAATCCCGCCGCCCCTGCTATCCCTGACGCGAAGATGACGGGTCTGGGACCTGAGCGGTCGGACAAGACACCTGATATCGGCATAGCGATCAGGAACCCCAGTGTACGAACTGCCAGGGCAACCCCAAGCGATGCCGAGGTCAATTGTCCTCCAAGCACTGCAAAACCAAGTACAAATGGCAAGGCCCACGTGGCGAGACCCGAAGAGGTATTCCCAATCCAAAGCCGCACAAAAGGCGTCCATGTGATGCTGTTCATTCTTTCGTTCGCCGGAGAAAATCAGACATCGTTCCACCGTCAAACCTTCGGAAACTATACATAAGGGATCGGTTGCATTGATGGCTCGTGTAGCTGGGCGTTTAAGTCGGCAATCAAGCGCTCTGAGCGTTCAGCATCAGTGAAGGCGGAAGGGTCGGCAAAAAGGCGGCGTGAGTCCTGCTCGCTCATGAGCCCATATTCGACAGCCGCTTGCCCTATCGGCAGATCGTGCTGCGCGGCATGCTTGGCAACTGCGGATGCCGCCGGATATCCGTAAATAGCGGCGAGGATAGTAGACAGGGCGAGCGAACCGGAAGCATCTGCCAAGCCGCGTTTGCTATCCACCTCGATCCCTGACACACAGCCGGAGACGAATAGCGGGATAGCTTTCCGCATAAGCCGTATGGATTCGCTCAGGGCATCCAGGATAACAGACTCCCAAACGTTGAGATCGAGCTCTCCTTCGGCAGCTCGCGTCACCGTGGCATCGTTTCCGATCACCCGGAATGCGACCTGCATCATCATTTCTGGCATCACGGGATTGACCTTACCCGGCATGATCGACGACCCCGGCTGAACTGCCGGCAAGGTGATTTCGGCAAGGCCGGCGCGGGGGCCGGAAGACATCAGCCTGAGATCCGATGATAGCTTCGAAAGCGTGACGGCAATTGCTTTCAACGAACCCGAAACCCGGATCCAGTGGTCGGCATTCTGCAATCCGTCGAACAGATTGTCTTCTGGATGATAAGCTTTGCCGGTCAGCATCCCCAATTCTTTGTAGACGAACTGCCGATAGGCAGCAGAGGAGCCGAAGCCTGTGCCGACGGCCGTGGCGCCGAGCGGCAGGGTCAGGCAAGTCATTTCCAAACCCTCAAGGTCCTGTGCTTGCCGCTGAAACGCAGCACGATAGCCGGAAAACTGCTGACCAAAAGTAATCGGAAGCGCGTCCTGAAGACAGGTGCGAGCCAGCTTGAGGATGTCTTTGAACGCTCGTTCCTTTTCAAGCAGGGCTTCGACGAGAACGGCCAGACTACCCCGAAGCGATCCGAGTTCGTTACCGATTGCGATCTTCATCGCCGACGGGATAACGTCGTTTGTGGACTGCGCCATATTCACATGAGTATTGGGATGCACAGGGTCAGACCCTTTGCGCCCGACCAGTATTTCGCTTGCGCGGTTTGCCAGAACTTCGTTGACATTCATGTTAGCGGCAGTACCGCCGCCGCCATGATAAATGTCCACGGGAAAGTCCCCACGTTTTATCCCATGCAGCTGCTCCGTTATTGCGGTCTCGATTGCCTCGGCAATCGACGTGTCCAGCTCGCCTGCTTGATGGTTTGCTCTGGCCGCAGCTTGCTTGATCAGTAAGATCGCCGGTACAAAGCCCTCGATGTCAGCGATGGTTCGGCCCGAAATCGAAAAATTCTCAATCGCGCGGGTGGTCTGTATACCGTACGCAGTGTCGTAGGGCATCAGACGGGTGCCAAGAGCGTCTTCTTCAACGCGGGAAGGTATTAGTGGAGAAGTGGTCACGGTCAGTTCGCCATATCAAGCTGGACCTGTTCCAAAATGCGAACCCAGCTGCGGGCACCTTTCTTCAGTCGCTCAGTGTCATATCGTTCGTCCGGCGCGTGGATTGCATCGCCTGGCAGAATAAAACCGACAACAACGCACTCGGCGCCAAGCCCATTGCTGAATTGCTCGACGAGGGGAATAGCACCCCCGGTACCGCGAAGAACGGTCGGCGTGCCCCACTCCTCCTCGAGACCACGTGCGGTCGCTGTCAGAAACGGGCTCTCCTGTCGCAACACCACCGCTGAGCTACCGTGGATACCATCGAACACGACGCTACAGCCCTCAGGGAGGTGAGCGTCAACATGGCGGCGGAAGCGGCGTCTGATCTCTTCTGGGTCCTGCCCCTCCACCAGCCGGAAGGAAAGACGTGCAGTCGCTGACCCCGGCAAAACGGAGCGTTCACCGGGGCCTTGATTTCCGCCAGTGATGCCGTTGATATCGACCGTCGGCCTCCCCCACATCGCCTCGAGTGGAGAATACCCCTCCTCCGTTACCCCACCTGTCAGGTCCACCTCTCCCAACAAGCCGGGTTCCTTTGCAAGTTCATGCCATTGCTTACGCACTTTATCGGGAAGATCCATCACTCCATCATAAAACCCGTCGATCGTTACGCGCCCCTTGTCATCGTGAAGGCCTGCGAGAATCGAGCTCAGGATGCGGATGGGGTTTGCCGCGACGGCACCATAATGGCCTGAATGAAGGTCTTGATTTGGCGCGGAAACGGTGACCCTCTCGTGAACCAGACCCTTGAGTTGCGTCGTAATCGCGGGCTGGGTCTGTGACCACATCTCTGCGTCGCAGATGAACGCGACGTCGCATTCAAGCTCTTTCCTGTGCGCCTTGATGAACTCCGGCAGGCTTGGTGAGCCGCACTCTTCCTCTCCTTCCAGCAGGACAATTATATCGGCCGGGAAATCACCGTAAATGGTCTTCCATGAACGCAGCGCTTCGATAAAGGTCCAGAGCTGGCTCTTGCTGTCGGACGCGCCCCGCCCGTAGAAGCGGTGAACGCCATCCTCTTGCACAATTCGAGGATCGAATGGCGCATGTTTCCATTGCGCCTCATCGCCCACAGGTTGCACATCGTAATGACCGTAAAACAGAAGGCATGGACGCTTCGGACCTGAGGTTCGCTCGGACCGCGCCATTACGACAGGGTGACCCTTTGTCGGCACAACTTTCGCCGCAAGCCCCATCGCGTCCAGTTCCGCCTTGAGCCATGCGGCCGCCTTGGCAATGGCGGCTTCACCTGTCGGCTCACTGGAGACCGATGGTATGGAAATCAGCTCCAGCAGCTTGCCGACCGCAACATCAAAATTCCGGTCGATATCCTGCAGCACGTCTTCTCTATTGGGCACGTGATATCCTTTATGTTGTCCAGTCAGCCGCTGCCCATATCAGGCGTTACTTGCTGCCTTTGTCTGCCGTCCGGTTAAAGCGGCTGTGGTTTGCGCGGCAAGCGTATCGAGAAACCGCTCTATGTCCGCCCAAAGTTCGTTCTCATCTTCAAGGCCAATGCTCAGGCGCAAAATAACATCTGGCCCGTCCCAGGTTGTTGCAGTCCGGAAACCGTCGATGGACATCGGAGCGGCAAGGCTTCGGGTTCCACCCCAGGATGCCCCGATAGCAAAAACCTCCAACGTGTCGAGTGCTGTGGCAACATGGGCCGCTGCTTCCTGTTTGAAGACAACGCTGAAGACGCCGCTTGATCCGAGAAAATCTCTTTTCCAGAGCGTAAAACCGGGGAAAGTTCGAAGTGCCGGGTGCAGCACCTGATCGACAAGAGGATGCCCCGCGATCTTTGCCGCGAAATCCAGGGCTACTTTCTCCGAATGGCGCAGACGAACGCCCAGCGTCTCGAAGCCACGCAGCACCAGCGATGCGTCGTCCGGAGAAACGCCGATCCCCATCCGGCCGATCAGCGATCGGATCGGTTTGAGGAGGGCCGTGTCCTTTATGGTGATTGACCCCATAAGCACATCCGAGTGACCCGACACGAATTTGGTCAGCGCCTCGGTGACGATGTCCGCACCATGTTCAAGCGGCTTGAAGTTAAGCGGCGTTGCCCAGGTGTTGTCGACGCCGACAAGCGCGCCACGTTGATGCGCGATCGCAGCGATCATCGGTAGATCCACGATTTCCATCGTCGTGGAACCGGGGCTCTCGCACCAGACAATTCTGGTTTTCTCGTTGATCTTGGCGGCGACGTCATCCGGTGACTGCGGATCGAAGAACTCGACCTCCACACCAAGTCGCTGCAAATCCGTGTCGGCGAAATCGCGCATTGGCGGGTAAGCCGTGTCGGCAATCAGAATATGATCGCCGGCTGCCAGAAACGGTAGAACCGCAAGCGCGTTCGCGGCCTGGCCGGAGGGCGTCAGGAAGGTCCAGGCTCCGCCTTCCAGTGTCGTCAGCTTCGCTTCAAGCGTCCGTGTCGTTGGCGTCCCATAAAGGCCATACGAATAACCCTCATGGCCGCGATCACCGCGAGAGGCATAGGCCGCGGCATCCTTGAACACGATTGTCGACGCACGATGGACGCCGACACCAAGGGGATCGAAGCCTTCCGGCGAGATTTCAGGTGTGAGGACACATTGGGTGAGATCGTTCATGAACGAACCTTTCTGAAGCTATTCGATCGCCCGGAAAGCGATAGGAGGCGTGATCCTGCACGAGTGCTCTCAGCGGGACCTTGATGACGACATTTGAAACGATAACGACGCACGATAGTCGAATTTCGTCGGCGCTTTTTCTGAGGAGCACTGAACCCTCTCACAGCACCTTCGACAGGAAGGCAGCAGTGCGTGGGTTCTTTGGGCTGGCGAGCATGGTACGGGGGTGCCCCTCTTCGATGACCTGACCTTGATCCATGAACACAAGGTGGTTGCCTACTTCACGCGCGAACCCGATCTCATGGGTGACGACGACCATGGTGATCCCGCTTTGTGCGAGATCCTTGATCACATCCAGCACCTCGCCCACCAGTTCGGGATCGAGCGCAGACGTGGGCTCGTCGAAAAGCATCACCTCGGGCTCCATTGCGAGCGCGCGAGCGATAGCGACACGCTGCTGCTGGCCCCCGGAGAGCTGGCCTGGATAGCGATTACCGAACCCATCCAATCCGACACGTTTCATCAGCTCGTTCGCCTTTGCGCGCGCCCGTTCCTTCGGCCACCCTTTGACGTGCAGTGGCCCCTCCATAACGTTGTCCAAAGCCGTCATATGCGGGAACAATTGGAACCGCTGAAAGACCATACCGGTCAGACGCCTTTGGGCAGAGATCTGGCTTAATGACAGTTGATGGAACCGGCCATTGCGTTCCGTGTAGCCCTGCAATTCGCCCTTCAGGAACACGCGGCCCGCTGAAATGCTCTCCAACTGGTTGATGCACCGCAGAAGTGTCGATTTCCCAGAGCCGGACGGGCCGATCGCAACGCAGACTTCGCCTCGCTTGACGCGGAGATCGACGCCTTTCAGAGCATGAACCGGACCATAATATTTGTGGATGTTCTGCATTTCGACGCAGAATTCGGAGACGATCGCATTCATGGCCTACTCCGCCCTGGTTGGATGAACGGAAACGCCCTTGCCGAAGTGACGTTCGAGGAAATGCTGGCCGACCATCAGCAGGCTGGTTATCGCAAGATACCAGGTGCCTGCGACGAGCAAGAGCGGGATCGGAAGATAGAGGCGGTTTGAAATCGCATTGGTGGCGAATGTCAGATCCAGGGTGAATGGAATCGCCAGCACGAGCGAGGTCATCTTCAACATGCCGATGGCTTCATTTCCGGTTGGCGGGATGATCACCCGCATCGCCTGCGGCATCAGGATCCGCCACCAGATTTTTGGCGGCTTCATTCCGAGCGCCTGAGCCGCCTCGGCCTGACCACGATCGATAGAGTTGAAGCCTGCCCTGAAAATCTCTGTTAGATAAGCAGATTCGTTGAACCCAAGGCCGAGGATCGCGGCGATCGCCGGCGTCACGATGTATTTCGTTTCCACGCTGATGACCTCGGGACCAAAGGGGATCGCGATGCTCAGGTTCGGGAACAGCACGGCAAAGAGGCCCCAGAACAGAAGTTGCGTGTAGATTGGCGTGCCGCGAAAGAACCAAACCCACGAATAAGCCAAACCGCGCAGGACCGGATTGTCACTGTCACGCATGATGACAAGCAGGCCCGCGACCACGATCGCTACCGCCATGGCTATGACGGTCAGAAGGAGCGTCCAGCCAACACCGCGCACAACCTGAGGCGCGAACAGATATTTGAGATAAACATCCCAATGGAAGTTCGGATTGGTCGAGATCGCCTGACCAATCTGGAGGACGACAATCGCCAGGACTGCAATGGCAAGCCAACGGCCGGGATGGCGACGCGGAGCCACAACATTGTGCGTGAAATCTCGTGTTCTTGTGGAGACCGGCTGTGAGCCGGCCTCCATGCTTTTGATATTTGAAGCCATGATTCAGATCTTGACTTCTGGATTGACCAGCGCTTTTTCGACGATAACGGAACCGATACCCCACGTGTCGAGGAGTGATTTATAGGTTCCATCCGCGATCAGGGCGTTGATCGTGTCCGCAATAAGCTCGGTCAGAGCCATATCGGACTTGGCGACAGCAATGCCATTCGGGCCGTGTTTGCTCAACGGACCAGACTTCGGCTTCATCGTTTCGAAGGCGCCACTTGACTGTTTGGCTGCGTAGCCAATGCCAGCCTCGCCGGAAACCGTGGCATCTGCACCACCTGCCGCCACACGCGTCAGTGTCTCAGGCTGCTTCGAAAAAGGCAGAATTTCGATTTCAGCCTTGCCTTCCGATTTGCATTTATCGTTTTCCTGATTGATCGATCGCTCGAAGTATGTGCCGGACTGGATAGCAATCTTTCGACCGCAGATATTGTCCGGATCGAATTTTGTCGGGTTACCAGCTTTGACCGCCCACAGGCTGCCGGTGTCGGCGTAACTTACGAAGTTGACCGCGTTCATCCGTTCGTTCGTGATGGAAAATGCCGAGACCCCGATGTCGAATTTCGAACCCAGGGCGGGGAGAATTGCTTCAAATGCCGAGGTTTGGAAATCGATCTTGACGCCGAGCTTCTGACCGATCGCGTTTGCGATATCGACGTCGATCCCCTCCGGTGTCTGTCCGTCCTTTTCGCTCAGGAATTCCCAAGGCGCGTATGACGTGTCGGAACCGATCGTCAGCACTCCTGCCGACTTGATTTTAGCAGGGAGGCGAGCCGCAAGAGCTTCATCGACCTTGATCGCCGAGGTGTCGAAACTCTGCGCGAATCCTGTGGTGGTTAAGGAGGACAAAGCCAGCGCTGCAATGAATGGCAGGCGAGTGATATTTTTGAACATTGATGTTCCCCATCTTGTTATTGCAACGGATCATCAGATCTCTGGGAGCCAGACGATGTATCCGATGAAGGCAATATGGTCCCCAAACATACTTGCCGTCCAACAATAAAATTCGGGCAATCAATTCCTGTAGGTTATAGCTTGATGCCAAATGGATGGCTGCTTTCAGCACGCTGCGCGTAAGGGAGCAGGGCTCAGCCGGCACAGCTGATATGGTCGAAAGAAGGTTTAGGCGTCCGAGACGGGAAGGCGATGAGTGACGAATTCAGCGATAGACGCGCGGACCTGGCCTATGGGCTCGGGCTGCGAACCAATCGAGACGAGAACAATAGGCTCGATAGCATGCGCATCGCTGATCCGTACCCGGGCAACCCGTAGACCATCGTATGTCATTGTGCCTGGAGGATTTGTATAGCTTATGCCGTAGCCCTCTCCATTTGCAGACAAACTGCGAAGCAATTCGATCGATGCCGCGCGGTGTTTTACAACCGGGTTAAAGCCAATGGTTTGAAACAGGCCCAGGATGTGACGAATGGACAGGCCTTGGTCTGCGCCACCATTTCCAGGGCACGACATGAAAACGGGCGACCGGCTCAGAGAAGATTGGTTCCCGGTCCTCTGGCGCCGCCCTGGCTAGGAAAAAGAGGCGTGCGAACCTTTACCAATAGTCGAGGTTCGCTTGTCGATCTGGAAAGAAAGTGTCGGCGCAACCTTGGTGCCGCCGCTAATCCAGATTGCTTGACGGCCCTATTGGCTAAATGGCCTGCTTCAAATCATTGACGAACTCTTCGAGGTGTCGCGAGGCAATACGGTTTGGCGGAGTGATCAGAAGCGTGCGGAAATACAACCCCGTCTCAAACGGAATCAGTGTTAGACCTCGACCGACATAGGGTTCGGCCGTCAGTGGATCGACCAGTCCGACACCAATGCCTGCCGCAACCATGGCGCAGATCGTTGTCGAGTAAGGTGTCTCCATTACCACTCTTACCTTCACGCCGAGCCTTTCGAAAACGGCCTCGGCTTCTTCTCGGGTGGTATCCTCCGGCGCGAGAGCGATAAACGGGATTCCATCGAGGTCCTGTGGGCGTATCATTTCCAGTTTCGCGAGCGGATGGCCGTCTGGCACTCCAACGGCAACTCGAAACTGTGAAAATTCAGCAACCGTAACGCCCGTCTGGTCGATTTCATCGGCAACGATACCAAGATCGAATTGGCCCGATGCGACGAGATCACGGACCGTCGACGACATGCGAGCCTGAAATGTGATGGCGACATTCGGGTTGCGAGACATGAACGCACTCAAAGCCCTGGGCAGAACATTTGTGGACAGAGCCGAAAGACAAGCGATCCTTAACTCACCGGATCCAAAATCGCGAATACGCGCTGCAGCTCCACGAAGGTGGGTCAAGCCTAGATAGGCATGTTCCACCTCCCGGTAAAAAAGTTGACCTTCTGGTGTGGGATGCAGCCTTCCCTTTATTCGGCTGAACAGGTCGAAGCCGAGAGATCGTTCAAGATCCTTGATCATCTTGCTGACCGCCGGCTGAGACACATGCAAGACTTCGGCCGCACGGGCAGTAGTCCCGTTCGTCATCACAACTCGAAAGATCTCCACCTGCCGCAAGTTCATCGCATTCTTCCAAAAGTTCGTAATTGAGTTCGGGTCCGAAACGCCACCAAAGTCATCTGCGCCGGAGGTCGAAGCAACAAGTCTGTGCGGATTGGACTACTATCTTTCCACTCGTTGCAAGATCTATGCAACCGGCTTGCCGCAGCTTATAGGCTGAGCTATCCCGTCCACCGCGCTCAAGCAATCCTACCTCTACTATCCTTTCAAATCTTTGTCGGAAAACGATTAGCCAGACAAAGACCGCATCCGCCAGATTGGAACACTCATGCTCTCAAAGGTCGCTTTCATTGGAACCGGCGGAACGATCGCATCGCTGGGCAAAGATCAATTCGATCTCCTGGATTATAACGCCGGCAACGAAAGGGTCGATGCAGCTTCCTTGATTGAAGATGCCGGCATTCAAGGCAAGATAGCCGAGATCATTCCGATCAACTTTCGGGAAGTTGATAGCACAGCTTTGACCAATGAGGATTGGGCCGAACTCGCGGAAATCTGTCGTGAACTCATGGACGACCCTGATCTGGCGGGTATCGTGATCGGCCATGGGACTGCGAGCCTTGAAGAAACAGCCTGGGCTCTTTCCCTGGTACTTGAACCGAAAAAGCCGGTGATCTTGACGGGATCCATGCGGCCACTAACTGGCATATCGACCGACGCTCACGCCAATCTAGCGGCGGCAGTTCGCGTTGCGTCAACCCCTGGTGTGACCGGCGTTTTGGTCGTTATAAATGATGAAATTCACTCCCCTCGATCAGTAACGAAAACCCATACTTTGCGACTTGGCGCGTTTCAGTCTCCTTGGGCAGGACCGGTTGGGTATGTGGATGGTCCGATTGTGCGGATGTCGCGGATCGATAATGGCTCGCAACCTGTCTTCCCCCATTCGCTTCTTCGATTGCTCCCGAGAGTGGATATTACTTACAGTCACATCGGGGCTGACGGAACCGCAGCTCGCGCGTTCGCGGCGGCCGGCGCAAAGGGCATTGTTTCTGCGGGATTCGGCCCGGGAATGGGGACGCCCGCTGAAACGGCTGCCCTGCGGGATTTGATACAAGCCGGGTTGATCGTTGTTCAATCATCGAGAACTGGTTCCGGATTAGTGGTGGATAGTGCCCAGCACAGACAGCTTGAAATCATCGCTGGCGGCGATATCGGCCCTCAAAAGGCGCGGATCTTGCTCGCGCTGTGCCTCGCGCGAGGTGACAGCCGCGATGCCATTGAACGTTTGTTCCTACGCTTTTAGCGCTTTGTTTGCGGATCTGGTGAAGGCAGCAACGCAGTGGAGTAGTTGAGGGATTAGACCGCTAATCTTCTCCCTTGATTATGTGACTTAGCAAAAAGCCCGGCTGCGAAGACGCAGCCGGGCCAAAAACGCGCGGTCTCAGAGGCAACCGCGCGGACCTAGGCCCTTTACTGGCTGGCGCAATATGAAGGACGGGATACAGCCTGTCCAATAGCGAGATCTGGGCATGCTATTCATACAGGTTATTGGTCAAAGCGGCCGAATTGCCGTAAAGAGTGTTGCGCGCCTTGAAGGGATCGGAACCGATGACCCCGCGATCGAATCCGCTAAGTAATTGAAAACAGAGACAACGCAGCGGAGTATTTGCAGAAGTATGCGTGCCGATTGAACTTGCAACATTGCCGCGAGTAGGAGAAAGTTCAGTTGTGGAATCAGAGCGTTAGGATCGTCAATGCACATCACGAAAGTCATCGTCGAAAACTACAGGACCTTAAAGAAAACGACGGTGCCACTTAACGAGCATTTGAACATTATTGTTGGGGACAATGAATGCGGTAAGTCCACGCTGCTTGAGGCAATCAATCTCGCACTGACCGGCCAGCTCAATGGGCGGCCGCTAATTTCAGAATTGCATCCGTACCTGTTTAATTCCGAAGTTGTCGCCGAGTACATCGCCTCCCTTGCAACCGCCAAGCCTCTACTGCCGCCCGAGATTTCCATCGAGCTTTATTTTAAGGACGACCCTTCACTGACGGCACTCAAGGGCATCAACAATTCCCTTAGTGAGAATGTACCCGGTGTCCGCCTTAAACTGGTTTTCGATAACGACTATGCGCCTGAGTATGCAGTCTACGCCGCTCAGATGAGCGAAGTCCGGTCGATGCCGGTTGAATACTACAAAATCGAGTGGCGCAGCTTTTGCGGAAATCCTGTCACCGCCAGATCTATCCCCACGAAATCCAGCTTTATCGACGCGAGCATTGTGCGCAACACGTCGTCCGCGAACAGATATGTCGTCGACATCGTCAAAGACGTTCTGTCCGCAAAGCAGCTCGCGGGTCTGTCGCTGTCCTACCGGAAGATGAAAAACACGTTCCTCAAGGACGACACCGTGGGGGACGTAAACTTGGGCCTCTCCAAGTTGAAGGGCAAGATCTCCGGAAAGGAGATCTCCGTTTCGCTCGACAACTCCGCGCGCGGCAACTGGGAAACCGGTATCATGCCGCACCTCAACGATATCCCGATCACTCTCGTTGGGAAAGGCGAACAGAACAGTGTTAAAATCCGATTGGCGATGAACTCGGCCGCGACGTCCCACATCTTTTTGATCGAGGAACCGGAAAATCACCTGTCTTTCGGGAACCTCAATATTCTTATCGACACGATTTCAGCTGCCTATAAGACCAGACAGATTATCGTCACGACCCACAGCAGCTTTGTTGTGAACAAACTGGGCGTCGAAAACATCATTCTTTTCCGCAATGGCGTTGCCGGCCGGCTTTCAGACCTGACAAAGCCGACCTTCAGCTATTTTATGAAGCTCCCCGGTCACGATACGTTGCGCCTAATCCTTTCCCGCAGGGCGATCCTGGTGGAGGGCTCCTCCGACGAGCTGATTGTGCAGAAGGCCTACTCTAAGAAGCACGGGCGGATGCCGCTTGGCGATGGTGTCGATGTCATCACCGTCAACTCCTTGGCTTTCCCGCGGTTGACCTGCCACTGAACTTTCATCCAGCGGCGGTTAGAGCCTCGGCGGCTTTGAATACGCCAAATGGCGCGGTGTGAGCAACCGGCGGAAACGCGAAGCTTTCATCTTGCGCAGCGTTGGAGCCGGTTGCGGCGATGGTCCCGGCATAGTCTGCCGGGGTCTGATATCCGAGCGATGAGTGCGGCCGGAAATGGTTATAATCCTCAGCCCATTCAGCGATGGCGCTGCGGGCATGATCGAGGCCGAAGAAGAGGCTCTCGTTGAGCAACTCGTCGCGCATGCGACCGTTGAAACTCTCGACATAGCCGTTCTGCATTGGCTTTCCCGGCGCGATGTAGTGCCACTCGACCTTGTGATCCTTCGACCAGGCAAGAATGGCATTCGAGGTGAATTCGGTGCCGTTGTCGGAGACAATCATGTCAGGCTTGCCGCGTCGTTCGATCAGCGTCGTCAGTTCCCGAGCAACACGGCGACCGGAGATCGACGTGTCGGGGATTGCCGCCAGGCATTCGCGCGTCACATCATCGACAACGTTTAGCACCCGGAAGCGTCTACCGCAGGCAAACTGGTCGTGGACGAAATCCAGCGACCAGCGGGCATTGGCCTTCGCTTCGACCAGGATCGGCGCACGCGTGCCGACAGCACGCCGACGGGCCTTTCGCTTGCGAACGGAAAGCCCTTCCTCGCGATAAAGACGGTATATGCGATTGACCCCGGACGGCTCTCCGTCTCGCCGAAGCAGGATGAATAGCCGCCGGTAGCCGAAACGCCGTCGCTCATTAGCGAGGTCACGCAGCTTCGCTCGCAGATCGACCTCCGGCGGTCGATTGGACCGATAACGGATCGTCTTGCGGTCGGCGGATACGATCTGGCAGGCCCGCCGTTCCGAAAGACCCATGACGGCCTTCAGATGCGTGACGGCTTCACGCTTGGCGGCAGGCCCTACCATTTTTTTGCAAGAAGCTCGCGGAGCGCGGCTGCATCAAGCATCTGTTCGGCCAACAGCTTCTTCAGCCTGGTATTCTCGTCCTCAAGCGCCTTCAGCCGCTTCGCCTCGGAGACTTCCATGCCGCCATATTTGGCTTTCCAGTTATAAAACGTCGCTTCTGAAATCCCGTGCTTGCGGCAGAGGTCGGCCGCCTTCGCGCCAGCCTCCTGCTCCTTCAGCACACCGATAATCTGCTCTTCCGTAAATCTCTGCTTCTTCATTCGTCCGTCCCTTAATAGGCCGGACTCTAATCCATTCTGGAGGAAATTCTCAGTGGCAGGTCACGGTTTTTGGAGATAGCGGCGCTCCTGCACGTGAAGACTGCAGTGGTCACAGACAACGACGGCGACCTCGCCGCTCTCGCGGCCAAATATGCTAAGTTCGACGGAGTGAGAGATATCACCGTCTGCTATGACGGCGACATAGCTTTTCCGACACTTGAACCGCAGTTGTTCAAGAAAAACGGCCTTGAAAAGGTTAATAAAATCCTGGGAACCACATATGCGACGAAGGAGCTGCTCCTGGCTTTTATGTCGAAAAACAAGACCGAGTGTGCGTTGAGGTTTTTTGACACCACAGAAGATTGGGAAGCCCCGGAGTACATCGCAAATGCCGTCCAGTGATGTCGTCATTTGCGCGGCCGGCGGTGGTAAGACAACCAAAATTGTTGCCGACGCGCTTGCTGATCCTACGCAGCGCGTAGCGATTTTGACCTACACAGACAACAACGTTCGCGGGATCCGCGAGTGCATTGTCGATCAAAATCGCGTTCCGGCCGCCCATATCGAAGTGCTCTCGTGGTTTACTTTCCTTCTGAGAGAAATGACACGCCCTTATCAGAACGTTCTTTATAGTGAGAGAGTTCGGGGTATCCACTGGGTCGCAGGTCGGTCTGATCCCTACGCAACTGCCGACAAGGTCGGCCGGTATTATTTTGGAAATGGCGACCTGGTCTATTCCGACAAGATCGCCCGGTTTGCCTGCGAATGCGAAATCGCCTCTAAAGGCATGGTTTTTGCGCGATTGCGGGAGCGCTTCGATCGAATTTACATTGATGAGATCCAGGATATGGCTGGATATGACCTCGAATTGCTCGAAGCCATGATGCGGGCCGGTGTAAATCTCTCCTTGGTTGGTGATCATCGACAGCCCACGTTCCGCACGAACTATGCGGGAAAAAACAGGGGCTATGGGGGCTACAAAATTATCAAGAAGTTTCGTGAGTGGCAGAAGAAGAAACTGTGTTCCCTCGACTACCAACTTCACACGCACCGCTGCAATCAGGAGATCACAGATTTCGCAGATGCCCTTTATCCGGCAGAGCCGAAGACAACTTCAAAGAACCTCATAAGGACTGGCCATGACGGCGTTTTCCTGATTTCAATGCCGGATGTAGCTGCCTACATTGCTAAGTATCAGCCGCAGATTCTGCGATACGACAAAAACAGCGACTGCGCCGGGTTTGACGCGATGAACTTTGGAATTTCAAAGGGAATGACGTTTGACAGGGTGCTGATCTTCCCAACAAAAATAATGGGGAAATGGTTGAACACCGGGGTTGACTCGCACATTGATGGATCACGGGCGAAAACGTATGTTGCCGTTACCCGCGCGCGCTATAGCGTGACTTTTGTGCACGCAAAGAATGCAGTGCTACCCGGCATAACTCCTTATAAGCAGACCAGGCGCGCGCCCGCGCGCGCCGTCGCGAAACCGGCTCAGCTCGACATGTCATAAAACGACGAGCCCGAGCGTTGCCGCCAACATCGCGCTGGAGCTAGACGGCAATGAGCTCGGCGAGTTTATTTGCCACGACCGCTAAAGTGTCCTCCCCAGTGCTCAGGCCGTTTCGCGAGGCCAGCAGTGGACTGACGTTACGAAGAGCATCGTAAGTCGTGTTATGAATAATGGGCACTAGTTGGTCAGTCGCGAGAAGCACCGAAAGCTCGCGGTCTGCTATACCTCCCGTTGGAAGGCGAAGTAGAAGCGCGGGTGTCACGAGCACGATCCCGATGCGCGACTTTGCCAATCCCCTATCGATTTCGCGAAGGAAAGACGATCCGAGAGGGATATCCTTTTCGCTGAACCAGACGGATAGACCGCGTGCCTTGAGCTGATTGTAGAGTTCTGTGGCATCCTCCAGCCGGTCAGCCCACGCATGGCACAGGAACACGTCACGTAGATCAGGTATTTCCGCGCGCCTCTCGACGGTTTCGCGGATCGGTTCGAGTGCCTTAGCTTCCACGGGCGTATACAAAACTGTTGAATTGGCTTTCGACCACTTCGCCCTTACAGTGCTGGAGCCGCCGCCACTACGTCCCGATGAAGAGGAGTACGACGGGGAGGAGTACGATCGGGACGGGGACGAATACGCCCCAAAGCCGGAGCCGCCATACCGGCTCGAGCCACCACCGCAAGCAGGGCACTCTGCTCTGCCGCTCGCCGTGCGGTGACCCCGTGACGGTGCTGTGCATCGAGCCATGTACATTTCCTCTAACTTCAGCCGTCGATGTATCCCACGATATACTCGCCTCACAATCGCTGCAAGTTGTGTAAAGCGGTTATACAACCTAATATCGACTTTTTTTGTGAAATGTCCCGTAGGAGGGGCTGCCGTGACACGGGATGAATACGTCCGCGATATCTGTGCAAGGAGCGGCGCAGCCGTCGATGTCCCGTTCTGGCCCGATCCCTTCATTGGGGACTGGAAACCGAATGTCGGTGAGTGCCACGCCAATGTGGATTACTGGGTAGCGCACCAGGATGGATATACTCCTGTCCGCGGGTGGTTGTGCTACGCGGGCTTTGGCCCCGATAGTCGCGGCTATACCGCCCATTCCGTTTTACGTTATTCTAATGGTGAATTGGTTGATATTACGCCGGTCGAAGATCGCAATTTTGCCCATCGGTGGTTTATTGAGCACTTGGGAGATGAGGCGACGTTTCTAGAAATGAGGAAAGATACTTTCATCACACTGGCGTGTCAGGGCAACCGTCCCGCTCCGCAGCCCGATCCCATTTGGGCATTAGGAGATTACGATTTTCCATTGGAGGAAGGGTTGTGAACGAGATTGTCACCCTCGGCGCCGGCACCCTTGGCCTTCCGACCATGATGGCGGCCGATACTCCAACCAATAGGCATCCAGATATTCCTCCAACTGCGGCACATGGCGGCCGGAGGGTTGAAGGATCAGTCGCGCAGCCCGTTGTCCCGCACAATCGGCCAGGGAACGGGCGTTCTCTTGCAAAACCCACTTCCCCAGGCCACTTCCTATACCATGATCCAGCGGCCGGTCGAAGCGGCCGGCATCGACACTGGTATGCTGCCATACGTTCCGCGCCACTGGAATTACCGCCTAAATCAAGAACGGTGGCACGCTGGAGAAGGCGACCAAACATGGGTAATCACAGATCGACGCGCACGACCCAACTTTACGACCGGCGCAGCCATGATGTAAGCTTGGATGAAGTCGAGCCTATTTGATCTAGGCTGTTTGGCTATCTCCCGAATAGCACTGTGACAACTTTCAAAAATCGCGGCGAAAACACTCAAAATTCATCAATAAAATCAACAGCATTACCTCGAACGCAAAATCGTGGAGAGAGATCATATACTTATGGTATTAATAGCGCTGTGTGACAAATCGAAAGTTGGCATGTGGGTAGCATCATAGAGAGCTTCCTCGACACGGAGGGGCCGTGTTTGACGAGCGCCGTTTCCGACCACCTCGTCAAGGTTTGCGGTCTGGCGCCGGCAGCGGCTCGAAAACGAGTTTCGCGCGTTGCCGGGAACGTTAGACGGCTCGCTTACATAACTTTCCCGCGCAAGGCACGGTTTGTTTATCTCAGTAAGGATTTTGGATCACCCCGTTATTGGCGCGCCCTAGAAGCGGCTTTGCTGGCCACCAACTCGGTTTATGGTCTGGCGATTTCCGCGATCCGTCACAGGGGCGGTGTTATCCCGGTGGGCCATTTCCAAATCGCTTGTGGATCCCCTCTCAAGCAAGCCAGACATCTTTCTCCAACCACGGTCCTTCAGAGGCTAACGCAAGCGAACCTTTTGCAACAAGTGCAGGTTTCGGGCGTAGGCGATTGTGTCACTCTGGTCCAGGCGGAAGGCTACTACGACCTCCACGAATCCGATATTCGTGCCCGCCTCATCACGGAAGCCCTGCTGCTGACAGCAGTTCGGGATTGGGTGAAAAAGCTTGGCCTGGGGAGCTACGACAGTGTTCAGACCCGAGATGATAATCTGGCTGGCGGTAGTTATCCGACCGTTGGCACATTCGCTTGGGATTTGACGGCCCCCTCGTACCTTGGCCCCATGCTGAAATACGACAAGGATGGTAATGCCAAGAATGGTTTCATTGCTTGCGATGTCCTGCTTGGAAAGGGAATGACCGCCGGAAGCATGCGCCCATTCATCCATAAATGCACCACCCTTCGAAGGCTCAGGAATGTGGGGCCTTGCTTGCAGATATTTGTTGCAGATCGCTATGACCAGGGCGCGTTTGCCCTCGCAAAAAAGCACGGCATCATGCCGGCTACGCCGGAAAGCCTATTTGGCAGGGAGGTTGCGGAAGGCCTTCAGCAGCTCACGCAAGTCTTGCACGAAGCCGCGGCTTCAATTGATCCCGTGAAGTTCGATTTTCTGTTTCGCCGACTCGGAAAGATCGAGGGCGCCGCGATCCAGTTGCGCGGCACCTTGTTTGAATACATCGTCGCCGACGTGGCCCGGAAAACTTTTTCTCCGACTGTCCGGTTGAACCGAAAACTTAAAAACCCGGATGGCAAGGAGGCAGAAGTTGACGTAATGGCGGTCAAAGACAACCAAGCCATTCTGATGATCGAATGCAAGGGATATGGCCCCTATACGACGATTCCGGATAAGTATATGCAACGCTGGCTGCAGCATAACGTACCAGTCAGCTTTAAATGGCTGAAAAACCATCCTGAATACCAAAACCTCAAATTCCGGTTTGAGTTCTGGGCGACGGGCACATTATCAGCTCAAGCGATCGCAATGTTCGACGCTGCGAAGTCGACGATCCGGCCAGAACGTTACACGATAGATCTCAAGTTTGCGCCGCAGATACTGGCAGAGTGCAAGGCCGCCAACGACGACGGTCTCACCGAAGCCTTCAAAAAACACTACATGAAATCGGTGTCAGAGCCGCATTCGTCATGACCATAAGCACCCATCGTTGTTACGGGCCAATGTGCGAAAACTATTCGTTCTGGAAGGTTTTACTTCCGTTCCGTGTCCGTTTTGACACCCGGTTGGACGTTCTGCGAAGTCGTAATGGCGGGGGTTATGGTGGTTGGCTTGTTTTGCGTCGCGAGCAGCAAAGTGAGGAAAACTACCCCGATCATGCCAAAGCCCAGCCAATAGAACATTTTTAACCGCATCTCTGAGTTCGTTGGTACGAGGCCAAAGATTTTCACCGCTTGGCTCTCTGAGGAGATAGTGCTTCCAAGGTCGATGCCAGGAATTCTGTCTTTGAGGGCCTTCTCTATTTTGCTGGCGTGTTTCACGGCTCCCCGCAAAAACACATGATACCACTGTAATCCATGAGGAAGAACGCAAACCAGGCGAACAAGGCGGCCACAATGAAGCCAAGGCCCGCCGCGAACTGATGGCCGAGGATATTTGCCTGGAGGCCCTGTTGATAGGTATAGCCAACTGCCGCTATCAACGCGCCGACCACAGTGATTGCGAAATTGCGAATGCGCATTTCCAGATCATTGAAATGTTGCTGAACATCTACGGTCTTCTTCCAGACTTCGAGCGCATTTTTGATTTCTAGCTCGGAATCCGGCCCTTTTTCTCCCGAAGGAAAAGCTTCGAAATCGCAGTGCATGAAAATTTCTGCGAACGACTCCTTTAGCACGGCGCTCGGCTCGAAATCGTGACCCTTCGCGTTTATAGCTCGTTCGCGTTGTACGTCTGCATCCGTCCAGTGTGATACGCGCTGCAGGAGTGCATATTCAGGTCGCTTTTGGCTTTCCCCATACTTGGCATGGATATCGAATACACCGACTGCACGCGCCATGGCTACGTCCTTGAACAGGCTGTCGCCCACATATGCACAGCGGTCAGTGCGTGCGCCTACGGTTCTAAGGATGTCGAGCAGCACGGTCGGATTGGGTTTCAATTCGCCTAGCGGTGTGTGCCGCATCTCCGTCACCTGCAGCTCATAGAATTCATCCGGGAGCCGCCGAAGGTTTTCGACCGAGACACCGGCAGGCAGGTCATGATCTTGAGGGCTGAACATCACGTCGATTACGCCATCCAGTCCAAACCGCTTCAGTCTGTAGGCGCTGTAAAAGCCCATAGACTCCGTATACGCCACGATCTTAGTGCCCTTCTTTTTCAGTTCCCACAGGCAACGAAACACGCTTGGGTAGAGGCTAAGATTTTGATCCCTGCCCCGGCGGGAAAGATCAATGGCATCGCTGAAAGAATCACGGACGTCGCCCGTTGCCCGCAGGTCGGCCAATGCATCGATTTCTTCGATCAGGAATGAATATTCCGATGTACGGCGCGCTTTATGCACGCGCCGAATTTCCTCCTCGATCTCCGCTGCCGGTCGGCCCGTAACGCGGAGCAGCTCGTTATAAATAGGCTCGAACGACGCAAACCAGACAGCGAACCAATCGAAGATCGTATTGTCGAGGTCTATGATGAGGGTATCGACGGCTCTTCTTGTCATGTTTTAGACCTCGGCCAGATCGCAAAGATCGCCTGCGTGCGGCTTCTGTATGTTGATCGAAGGGTTTGAGTTCTTGCCATAGCAAGGGATCGCGATGGTTATTTGAAATGCCCCGTTTTACCGCCGAGGAGAGAAAGGCAAAATGCCTGCTGCTGTTGCTCCGACTTTGGAATCCGTATCCCGAAGTTTTAAGCTCACAAGCTCCCCTGCCTTCGAAAACCAGCCAGGCGGTAGCGCGGCCAAGTTTTCGATGTCGCCGGCCTTCATTGTAAATTCCACATTCAACAGATCGGATTTTCCCCTCACCCCTGACTCTACGATCAGCTCCAGCGAATTGCGAAGCAGCGTCGGCTCCGAAATCTGCCAATTTCGATCCAAGGGTTCTTCCCTGCTCCAGCCCTTCGCAGAGTAGAGCTTATAGAGGGAAGTGGCGTACTCTGAAGGGATAAGGTCTAGATCCGAAAGACGACGTATCTGCGCCTTCACTGAAACGCGCCACCTTTCCTTCAGGGTCAACAGCGAAGCCAATGACGGGCTTTTGACTTCATAGGAATAGGTCGTCGCGGGCATCAAGAATGCACTCGCGAACCGGAAAGCTTGCCGTTCGATTTCCTTGAGATCTCTCTTAAGCTCGTCTTCCGTTACATTCCGGTGCAAAATGGCATGACCGAGTTCATGCGCCGCGTCCATCTGACGCCGAGGGAACGACATCTTGTCGGTTGAAAGAAGAATGTGCGGACGTTCGCTGCCCCTTATCCAGCTGCACAACCCATCTAACTTCGCAGTCCCCATTTCGATAGAGGCAGCGATACAGCCAATGCGCTCGAGAAGCGGCATCATGTCGGTGCACGGTCCTTCACCGATTCCCCATCGCACCCGCATATCAGATGCGATCTGTTCGATATCCTCATCGCGCAGCTGTTTATAAGACGCACCATTCAACACCTCAGGAAAATCGATCTCAGGAAAATCGACATAGTGCTCCACGATGCCGCTGATTTCCTGCAGCCAACGCATCTGGGACTCCTGATAGTTCAGGTCCTTTACGAGGGTCGAGGAGAGTGAGCGGTAAAAAAGAGGCCGGTCGCTGTGAGCGACCGGTCTTAAAAAATATTCTCTACGAACATGAAGTTGAGATGCGAGCGCACTGAGCGCTTCAGCATCTGGAGCACTGCTCCCGTCCTCCCAACGGGTAACAGTACTGGGATTCACGCTCATCGCTGTCGCCAGGGCTTTTTTGCTTAAGATCCGTCTCGCCGCTCTGGCTTCGATTAGCCTTTCGGGTACAAATCCTGGGGTTCCTACACGCATGTATTTCCTTCCCTGGCCTTATTACGGGCGCAGGTCATTTACGTCGCTGTCGTCCTCTGATCCTGGGTCGGGGCTCTCAGGGGGAATAAACGGCTTGATGGTCCTCTTGAGGCTTACGATAGGCGCCTTTGTGCCTGGAGCGGACGAAGGTCTGGGCGCAGTTACTGGTTCATCAGCATAACCTTCGAGATATTTGTCTAGCGACTCATAAAACAGATACTGCTCATATCCGGTGTCGATGACGCCTATAGCGAATTCGCTAATTTTTCCTGCTTTCTCCCGGTCACGAGCAACAAGAAAGAGAACGAAAATATCGCCGATTCTAGGACCTGTACCGTCCAGATCCAGCCGCGGCGAAAGAAAGTAATTGAGGGTCACGCCTGCTTTGCGGGATCGGTTCTTTATAGGCAGGGTTTTCGCCTCTGGCATCGCCGCCAGGCCAAAGATAATTCCCTGCCCCAGATGTTCGAAACGCATGAATGGCTGGAAAACCCTCAAATCGCTGAGAGGGATGATGCCGTCGGCGAGAAGTGAACCTCCGTGGAGTTCGCATATCTCCTGGAAGGACTTCTCCATCATGCGAAACCGGGCCTGTCCCTCAAGTTCGCGGCTGCGTTTGGCATCAAGGCCGGAATGCTCCCGCACCATGTCATGAGCTTTAAGAGCCGCCGCGCGTAGCTGATCTTCAAGATCCAAAAAGAGGTTTTTGAAAAGAGCCGGGGGAAACCGCCTTTTAAGAAATTTTTCCACTAAATGCTCCAATAGTCATTTGCGCAATCATGGAATCATATACTGAAAAATTGCGTAAAGAACAAGTGCTTGTTTTCTGAAAGCGCGTCCCGAGGGCTCGTTCCGACTACATGATTCCCCATGCTCGAAACCTCCCCCTCCCCGTCATCTCGCGCAGGCCGAGTTCCAAAACGATCCGCCGCGCCGCCTGCGGCGTGACGTCCAGCGTCTTCGCCACCATCCCGGCCGACAACAGCGGCCTTGCCATCACCAGCTCGACCAGCTCCGGCAATTTCGAGGAGGTTCGCCGTCCTTCAAGTTTTCGGTCCATCATCGTCTTCGCCAGCGTCAGTCGGTCATGCTCCTTGAGGCCGATCTCGGCGGCCGCCAGAAGCCCATGGGCGATGGCGAGCAGCCGGGTTTCGCGATCGCGATGCCGGCGCCGATCGACGGGAATGGTTTTGAGGCCGAGATTGATTGCTGCGAGGTGCGCGCCTGACGTGATGCCGGCCTGGCGCAGGATCGACGCGGTGAACAGGCGACCGAGCCACGGCGCGTGCTGCAGCACGGCAAGCTCGTTCCAGGCATCGAGGGCAACGATGGCCTGCAGCATCGCCGGAAGATTTTCCGCCTGCCGCAGCACGACGCGCCATTCGTCGAGCCGCTCGTCCTCGTCCCAGTCGAGATCATAGACCAGCGGATCGGCCGCAGCCCGGCCGGGCTTTTTGGCTCGTTCGATCGCGGCGTCAGAGCGCGCGAGCAGCGCATCAATGGCGGCATAGTCGACGCCTGGTAAATTCTCCGCGTCATCACCCTCGTCCCCCTCCCCTTCCGGATCGATGGCCACCGCCGGCCGAATGACGCCGACCTCCTCCAACGCCTCAGTGCCGACCGAATTGATGTCCGACGTCTGTCGCAAAGTTCGGATACCCTCAGTCGATAACGCCCAATCAGGCGACTGCGCAGCAATGCGCCGGCGGGTACGCAGCACGTCGCGGGCGATGGTCAGTTCGTGGGTGGGGGTACGGGTGTCGCGAAAAGCGTCGTGGAGGACGAGGTCTTCGAGATGGACGAGTTCGCCGTCGATCCACAGCGAGGCGCAGGCGTCGGTAAATTGCGATCGTTCGAGGAAGCCCGGGCCGACTGGCGAACGGGCGATGCGCTCGTCGAGTCGCGTGAGCGCGACACCGGCGTCGAAAGCCGAGCGCATCAGGGCTGTCGTGCCGATTTTTGCGAGATCGTAAGCCATTGAAATCATGGTAAATGATTTCTTACAGGAACTCTATCTAAAAGTTACAGTTCCTCACATGGTATGATTGGTGGGTGATGCTCTAACCATCGATAAGTACTGGTTATCGATGGTAGATTGATTTCGCCCCGCAAATCAGAAAGAATCGTAGCAAATCACGGTCCTGTAGACCGCAGAATCCCGCTATTTTGGAGCGTCCGTGGCCAAAGCCAAGACATCACTGACCGCCGTGGAGCGCCGCGCCGAAGAGCTCGACACCATCGCCGCCGTCCTCCCGATCGAGCGCCGCGACGAGCTCGCCGAGCTGCTCACCGACCACGACGTCGAGACCCTGCGCCACCTCGTCAACCAAGGCATGGGCGACAACACACTTCGCGCCCTGACCTCCGATCTCGCCTATCTGGAAGCCTGGGGACTGGCGGCGACCGGACGATCGCTGCCCTGGCCGGCACCCGAGGCGCTGCTTTTGAAATTCGTCGCCCATCACCTCTGGGATCCGCAGCACCGCGAGACCGATCCGGATCACGGCATGCCCGCTGCGGTCGACGAGAACCTTCGGAGCCAAGGTTTTCTCAGATCCGCAGGCCCGCACGCGCCCGCAACGGTGCGCCGGCGGCTGGCGAACTGGTCGACGCTGACCAGATGGCGTGGTCTGGACGGCGCCTTCGCCTCCCCGGCCCTGAAATCGGCCATCCGCCTTGCGGTTCGCGCTGTCCCCCGGACGCGGGGTCGGAAGAGCGCCAAGGCGGTCACCGGTGACGTGCTGGCCAAACTGCTGGCGAGCTGCTCGAGCGACAGTCTGCGTGATCTGCGTGACCGGGCGATCCTGATGGTCGCCTTTGCCTCCGGTGGTCGGCGGCGCAGCGAGATCGCCGGACTGCGACGCGAACAGCTGACCGTCGAGCCGCCGGTCCCGGTCGAAAACGGCGCCCCCCTCCCCTCTCTCGCCATCCATCTTGGCCGCACCAAAACCAGCAATGGTGAGCAGGATGATATCGTCTATCTGACCGGTCGGCCGGTGGAGGCGTTGAATGCCTGGATGGTGGCCGCCAAGATCGAGAGCGGCAGCGTGTTTCGGGCGATCGGGCGATGGGGGACTGTGTCGCGACGGGCGATCGATCCGCAGTCGGTCAATGCGATCATCAAGCAGCGGGTGGAACTGGCTGGATTGGAGCCGGGGGAATTTTCCGCGCACGGGCTACGATCTGGATATCTGACCGAGGCGGCAAACCGTGGCATCCCCCTGCCCGAGGCGATGGAGCAGTCCCGCCACCGCTCGATTCAACAAGCGTCAGGTTACTACAACAACGCGACACGTCGAAGCGGGCGGGCAGCTCAAATGGTGTGATATGTGATGTTCGTATGCGACACGCGGATGCAGCGCTCTTCTGTCACGGAGGAAAGTGGCCGCTGATCGCCCAGCATCCCATGCCGAGGCGGGGAATTTTGCGGCCGTCCCAGACAGTCACACGCGCTTCACGCCGCGCTCAATTCCTGACATATTTGCAGAGAGGCAGCCAACCGTCATGGATATCGCGTCATGAACTTGGAAACACGTGAAAAAAGGAACATGCGCGCACCTACCGGATCCGTCACAGGCCTCTGCTCGGCGTCCGCCACAATGTTTGCAGTCGGAATGGCCTTTCTGGGTTACTGGGGGGTATATGAACATGGGGCCTGGCATTCATTCGACTATTTTGTGATGGGTCTGGCTATCATCGGATTTGCAGCACTTGGTTCCGTGCCTTGGATTGTGACTACACCTGTAGCGGAGGACGATGCAGACAAAGTCGTCGTCGCCAGGCGAGCGATGGTACTGGGGACGGCGTTAATCTGGATGGCCGTCTGTATTGCCCTATTTACCTGAATTGCTGCGTGACCCCATGCGACCGCAATATGAATCCGCTTGACGCGATAGGGCCCGACCGAGCATTTCCCCTCGAGCGCCTCCGTCGCACCGTTCATCTTATGGTCCGCGAAAAGCTCGCTGAAAAAGAACTCCTGGCCCGGTTGCCTCGCCAATGGTGATGTTTTGGGTCGCAGTTCGGCGAAAGCGGCAGTCCCTTCATAAACCGGTGCGCAGGCTGCAAGCTACTACAACAACGCAGAACAGAAGAACGGGCGGGCCGCAAGGCTGGTCATTTGAAGGAACTGACCCTCAAATCGCACACGCCGAGCGACGCGCCAACTGACGCAGCCCAAACATCAATATGTAATCCTTGCAATTGCGGAATTATCCTCCATAAATGCAAGGATGATTGAACGTCGAATATCTACAAAACTGATTGAGTTGATCGATTCGAGCCCCGCCGTTGGGCTCATTGGCCCGCGTCAGGTCGGCAAGACGACGCTGGCGCTCGCGATAGCCGAACAGCGCCCATCAATCTATCTCGACCTGGAATCGGATGCCGACCGCGCCAAACTCACCGAGCCGGAACTATATCTCAGCCAGCACAGCGACAAGCTCGTTATCCTGGACGAGGTTCACCGGCTACCAAATCTTTTTCAGAATTTGCGTGGGCTTATCGACCGGGGCCGGCGAAATGGAAGGAAGGCTGGCCATTTCCTGCTGCTCGGGTCCGCATCCATCGATCTATTGAAACAGTCGGGTGAGACGCTGGCAGGTCGCATCGCCTACCTTGAAATGGGTCCGATCGACGGCCTGGAAGTGCCAGTTGACGATCTGAATACGCTATGGGTGCGAGGCGGCTTCCCGGATAGTTTCCTAGCAGCGAGTGATCGTGAAAGCCAGCGCTGGCGGCAAGACTTTATACGAACCTATCTGGAACGAGACATTTCCTTGCTTGGTCCTCGCATTCCAGCCGAGACATTGCGGCGCTTCTGGACCATGCTCGCGCATCACCAATCCGGACTGTTAAATGCCGCGGAATTTGCGCGTTCGCTCGGCGTCGATGGCAAGACGGTCGCCTCCTATCTCGATCTCCTGGTTGATCTACTCCTCGTACGACGCCTAGAGCCCTGGCACGTGAACATTGGCAAACGCCTGGTCAAATCACCGCGGGTCTATGTTCGCGATAGCGGCATCACCCACACCCTTTTGGGGCTGACCACTCAGGAGGACCTGCTCGGGCACCCGGTCGCCGGAGCAAGCTGGGAAGGGTTCGTGATCGAGACCTTGATTGCAGCAGCGCCGCCCGGAACTCAGAGCAATTTTTATCGGACGTCGGCTGGTGCCGAGATCGACCTTCTTCTAACGCCCCCGGGCGAACAACCTTGGGCTATCGAAATCAAGCGGAGCCTGACACCGAAACTCGAGAAAGGCTTCTATCTTGCATGTGAAGATCTCGACCCGGCACGACGCATCGTCGTTTACCCTGGGCAGGAAACTTTCCCCCTAAAGCACGATGTGGAAGCAATGCCGCTAGTCTCGATAGGCAAAGCTCTGATTAGTCTTACTTAGCGAATAGATAGATGCATATCGCCTAGAGGAGCCCCCATGATCTTCGTCTTTCCCATGCCTGTATGCCCAGGTTCTCGTCTCCCGACCAATCTGACTTGAGCGGCCGGACTTCCAGAAAAAGCCCCTCACCTATAACTCCGGCAATGTTTCAAACGGATCGAGTGCCTGAACGCCCAGGGCCCGAAATGGCGCATATTGCGGGTCAAGACCGTGAATCCGTGCACTTTAGCCGTGGCTGCTATCGCAATGTCTTCCAAACCCGGGCGCGAGCGTCATCAACAATCCGAGGGCGCTGTTGGACGAAGCGCGTCCTCAGGCCATACGCTTATGAGTGCCGGTTGTGACGCAGCCGACGAGGCGCGTTTGATTGGCGACATATGGGTTTGCTGCCCTTTGGATATAGTCGATTCTAACCTTTCAAGGTGCTCTCTGGGTCTCCGCGAGCACCTTCGATCCATTGCATGAGCGATAGAATTCATTTCTATCACTCATCGCAATGCATTATAGTGAGTTATAGAAAAGGTGCCTATAACTCATGAAGTGGAACTGGACGCAGGAAGGTTGGCCGCATTTCATCTATGATCATGCGCCGCTTGAACCACTCGAAAGCCGATTCCTTCTGTCCTCGGGGGAGGTGATCGGCGCAGTCCGTCATGTCGGCGATGAGGAACGCAATCTGCTTCGTATCGAGCTTTTAAGCGACGAGGCAGTGAAAACCTCCGAGATTGAGGGCGAAATGCTTGATCGGTTGAGCGTGCAATCCTCATTGCGCCGCCAGTTTGGTCTCGATGCCGACAATCGGCCATCAACTCCGCAAGAGCGCGGCATCGCGGAAATGATGGTCGATGTGTACGACACTTGGTCGGCCCCGCTCAATGATGAAACCCTGTTTCGCTGGAACGGCATGTTGATGACAGGCAATCGCCATCTTGGAGCGATCGGCGCATATCGAACGCATGAAGATGCCATGCAGATTGTGTCCGGCCGTCTGGACAATCCGACCGTCCACTATGAGGCTCCACCATCAAGGCAGGTCCCGGCGGAAATGGCGGCCTACACCGAGTGGTTCAACAAAACGGCGCCGCACGGTGAACTCCCCTTGCCCGCGCTCACCCGTGCCGGCATAGGCCATTTGTACTTCGAAAGCATCCATCCGTTTGAAGATGGAAATGGCAGGCTTGGCCGAGCGCTCGCCGAAAAATCGCTTGCCCAAAATATCGGGCAACCGAGCTTGATTGCACTTGCCTACACGATCGAGAATGGCCGGAAAGCCTATTACGATCAGCTCGAACGGCATCAGCGCACGCTCGATATCACCGAATGGCTGGTGTATTTTGCGGGAACCATCCTTGATGCACAACAGACCACCTTGATGCGGGTGGCCTTCTACATCAGCAAGGCGCAATTCTATGACAGGTTCCGCGGGCAATTCAACGACCGCCAGGAGAAGGCCCTCGCTCGGATGTTCCGAGAAGGTCCTGGGGGGTTTAAAGGCGGATTGAGCGCTGAGAATTACATTTCGATCACGTGGACCTCGCGAGCGACAGCGACGCGCGATCTTCATGACTTGGTGGAGAAAGAAGCGCTCACGCGCACCGGCGATCGCCGGCACGCACGCTATGCACTAAATCTGCCCTGATTAAGAAAAAGAGATAGATCCCAACCGCCGCGTCCCCTTGGACAAAGGACCGAAGAGGCCGAACCAGTCGAGGCGACACGGGGGCCCAAAAAAAGTCATGCAATGCGGCGGATGTGAAGTCATCGAGCAATTCGCGCGCATGCCGCGATTGAAACGATTGCGTGTTCAAACGCTGCATCATTGCGTGTCTTAAAGCCGTGTCGCAGAAGGTAACAGCTGTTACTTTTTTAGGCCCCGCCTATCACGATCGCGCTCGGCCCTCTCTCCGCAAGTCATTCTCGCTGCCACCGCTCCAGCATCAAGTGCACGCTACGCCATAGTGTCGACGTCGCCAGTGGCACCGATTTCTGCCGCCCTGCGCCGGACCCTTCCACGTCTCTTACGCCTTGAAAGTCAGACCGCTCGGCACCTACCCGAGCTCCAGGAAGCAGTGTCGCCTTTGGTGATTGAGCATTTTGAAGAAGGAGAAGGGTCACATCCTTGTCGGCACGCAACGCCCAAAAGGTAACAGCTGTTACCTTTTGGGTTTCTCGTTAAGATCGCCTGGTTGGTCCAACGCGAGCGACAAAAACATTCACGATGATGACAGCGCGAAACGGGCGTGTCGACCGGATCCTGCCCACGGACCTCTCCGTCCGTGGATAGGCAACTTTCATTTCAGAAGCGACGATAGGCAACCCTCCACCCGTCGATCTCTCCAGCAAGACGGCCTGCAGCACCCATCGCGCAAACGCCATTGCCGGCCTTCCTGGAACTTCTTTTGCATGGCGGGTGCCGCACGCCCCGACTGACGTTCGGTCCCTTTAAGCAGCAATGCACATGATCTCTGAGCGGGCCACAGGCGGGCCGAGACAGGTGGCATGGGTTGCTGAATGAACATTCGAAGACGTCCTTCTTCACGACTCTCCCTCACTCTCATCATAAACTCCATCCCTCGCGCACGCTCAGCTGCCACCCCGCAGCATCATGGACGTATATGCGAACGTCCTTACCCAATGCCCTCGCCGTGGGCCGCCCCCGCTCCTTCGAATTCGTCTATGCCCGCCAACATCCACGTTCTTCCTCGAGCGGAGTGGCTCCAAGGACGCGCAAAAATTCATCCCCGAAAAGTATGAACCACGCAGCCAGAGAGCGAGATCGCAACCGCCAGAACCGTCGACGCTGGGCTATCACCGGCAACACATTCAGATCTGAGGGGTGCCCTCGATCGGCAGCCAAGCAGATCCCATTTCAATCGACAGTAGGAATGGCAGTTCTCGGCAACAGCTTTGTCTGAAGTTACTTCAGGGCAGTTGTACCGCCCTCGCCGTCTTGTTGCGGAAGCCAGATGGATATGGCTGCATCGACGTCGGGCGAAAATGGATACCCGACGAAACGACCACTCTTCCTGTATTCGCCCGCCCCGTTGCCGCCCATCCGCCCCAGATGGCGAGGCCACGCCCCTGAACTCGATCCATTCCTGCGGCGGCTTCGCCCCAAAACCTCGTCGCGATTAATCCGTCCCGCAAGGCCAAGGGCAGGGTAACAGCTGTTACTTTTCGCCTATCTATCCCGTGTGTTCATCTCGCTTTCCGCAAGACCGTAAAGGCTTTTCGAGAGGTGAAGACTTCCATCGACAGCCCGGTCGACCATTGCACGGAAATAGCCCCCGGGCTTTGCAATTAGCTCCGGGTCGCGCAAGGATTTTTCGAGCACGGTCGCCAAGATGGCGGACGCAGCATATCGGCCGACCCTCCCTACACCGTCTACCCATGCAGTCTCCGACAGGCCGATCATGCGCCGCATCGTTTCAGCCGCCCCGACTACATCGGACCATCCGTCAAACTCCACGCTGACACATTCCTGCGCCGCGCGGCACCCAACCTGAAGCAAACCAATCGGCACCGCAGCTAGAACGACACCTTGGATATCACCAACCGTCTTTTCCGCCTGCCGCAATCGGGATTGCATGTCACCCGCAGCCGCTTCAGACTTATTTTCATAAGCCATATCGACGGCGAAGCCGTCGTCAGTGGAAATTATGTCTCGCTCGTTAGAGCGGGTCCGTTGATTACTATCAGAAAGGTTTTTAGGGGTTGTATTAATATTAGAGGTGACGCGGATGTCACCCGCGCATGACAAATCTTGTTCCCGGAAGCGTTGCTCCGCGTACTCAAGAACCTCTCCGTGGAGTGATTCGAGACCGCTTGCCTGTTCTGCCCGGCCGGCTACGGCATCGATGATTGCTTGTGCGGCGCTCCTCCAGATGTCTGCCTTTTCCGGGAACGCCTCGCAGGCATCGATGATTGCTCTGGAAAATCGCGTGACCGCGCGACGTGCATCCTGGCTGGCCTTGAGTTCCCTCTGGTAGTTCTCGACGCTCTCCCTGATCTCTGCGAGCCGCACGCGCGCCGGCGTGAAATCAAGCCCGAAGCCGCTGGCAACCATCCCGTCATTGTCGCGGTACACGAAACGCCGGCCGGTCGGACTGTCACGGTAGGCGGCGATCCCAGCCTCAACGATCCTGCGCAGGCAACGCATCACTGTGCGTTCGGAGCGCAGCGTGTATTCGGCGAGCTTGGCGTTCGAGATGGCAACGATCGGTCGCCCGGCGCCTTTCCAGTCATCGGCGCGCGAGAGGCCAAGGAGAATGTCCAGGACGTGATAGGTCGTGCCGTCGATCCCAAGGATCGGCGCTGCCTTTTTCAACAGGAGAGAGATCTCCGACTTCGAGGTGTCCGGTATGTCGTTGGCCATCGCCATCCGCGCGCTTGCGAGAATGGCCGGACTGACGCGTCTGAACGATGCGATTGCCGTTGCTTCTGTCATGGGCTAGCTGCCCGCAACGCCTTGGCGTGCGGCTCCATCGAGATTCTTGTTGATGAAAGCCAGCAGACGGGCACAGTTTTTCATTCCCGGCTGTTACGCAGGGGTTGATTGTGCCAGCGGTCCGTCATAGAATCAGTTTGTAAGAGCTGATGTCGACGGGACGTTTTCGTACTGTCGGCTAGGATTCAAGGGTTCGCCGATTGCCGTCGGTGGGCCCTTTCCTATTTCTGAATTAGCCTACCCCATCGGCGTCTCTCCCGTTTGCTTTCGGTACTCCTCCACCAGCGCCGGAAGCCTTTCGACGAGCCAGGCCGAGAGGCCCGGCACCTTGCTTTCCGGAATCGTGATAAGCGTTGAAGAACGCGAAGATTTCGCGGTGATCACGGCGCCGCCGCCGAGGTCGACCTCTTCGCCCTGGTTTCCCCTAGCCGCCTTGTGTTCGAGCGCGCTCATCAGCGCGGCGAAGCGCTGGTCACTCGTGGCAGCGGCCCATACAGCCGTCGAAGTCAGCTTATCAATGATCGTCTGGGCCGCAGCCGGTGCCTTGCCATCCTTGAATTGGGCGGCGAGCTTTTCCCACTTGGGGCGGCCGATCGAAGGAGCCGGACCAATGATGCCGATCAGTTCGGCGGGGACCTGTTCGGCGATTCCAATCAGCATCGAAACGTAGGTCAGCTTGCCATCCGCCCTGCCGAGCGCGGCGGCGATCGTCTCCCGCCGAAAGCCGCGCGCCTTGAGGGTCGCGGCAAAGAACGCCTGCTCGATGAAGGAGAGATTGGCGCGTTCGGTATTCTCGATACCTTGAGCGACCACCAGTTCATCGTCGGTAAGATCGCGGACGATCGCTTTCACCGGCCGTTCAAGGATCTGACAGGCGCGCAAGCGCCTGTGGCCGTAAGCGACCTGAAAGTAGCCTTGCTTGTCGGGGGAGGGGCGAACGAGGATGGGAAGTCTCTGGCCGCTTTCCCGAATGCCCTCGACGAAACCCTGGAAATTCGGATCTCCCTCGATATCGAGGCGGTCCCTGACAAAGGAGGGAACGACAAGAGCGGAGTCAATTTCGACAATGGCTTCCGAGCCGCTCAATTGCAGGCGGAGGCGTTCATTCTCCTCTTCGACGGCAACGAAGGCCCGGTCCATCGACTTGACGGCTCCAGATCCGACCTTCACCGCAGGCCCAGCTGAGATTTGCTTGGCAAGCTCGGCGGAATCGACATTCGCGAACAGACTTTTCATCCGACTGGAGCGTTCTTTGGCATTCGTCATGACCGTCCCCATACCGATTTGAGGTGGTTGAAGATCTCGAGATTGACTGCGTCGACGGAATCCAGGGCGCGCGTGAGCGTGTCTCGACCAACCGAACCACGCGCCATTTCGTAAAGGCTCTTCTTCTCAAGGCCGGCGCTGGCAATCGCGGTCGTGTCCACCACCGCTGGCGCCAGCACGTCCTCGCCGAACAGGGAGCGCAGGAGCGCGACGACGTTCACCTGCGGGACGTCGTTCGGATTGTGCCTGGTGATGACATATCGGATGAAATCGTGTTCCAGAACACCGCCACGCTCCTCGATGACGTGCATGACATCGCTCATCATTGCCAGGAACTGGTTCATGCTGGCAACGTCGATCATCGCCGGATGAACGGTGATCAGCAGCGAGGTCGCCGCACAAAGCGCGCCCAGGGTCAGATAGCCCAGTTGCGGCGGCGCGTCGATGACGACGACATCGTAGTCTTCCTCGACGCTGTTTATGACGGCGCCGAGCCGCCGGAAGAAGATCCCGTCGCCGCGCCCGCCGCCGCTTGCGATCGCCTGCGGCGTCTCATGCTCGTATTCCATGAGCTCCAGGTTGCCGGGTATGAGATCGATTCCGTCAAAATAGGTTTTGCGAATGACGTCGCGCATCGGCCGGCGGTTGTCGTCGTCATAGCGAATCGCCGCATATATGGTCTCGTTGTCGCTGACATCGAACTCCGGCTGATAGCCGAACATGGCCGACAAGGATGCCTGCGGGTCAAGATCGATCGCGAGCACCCGCAAACCCGTCAGAGCAAGATAATGGGCGAGATGAACGGTCGTCGTCGTTTTGGCCGATCCGCCCTTGAAGTTCGCAACCGCGATAACCTGCAACTTCTCACCGGGACGCCGGCGCGGGAAGAAATCCAAGGCTTCCATGGGCCGCTTCACCGCCAGGTATCGACGGATCTCATTGACCTGGGCGAGCGTATAGCTCCTGCGGCCATTCTCCAGCCTCTCGGGCATTGCGCCTTCGCCGTCCAACGACATCTGTCGGAGCGTCGATTCGGCGATCCCAAGCATGGTGGCCACGTCGCGCGAGGTAAAGGTGCGCAACGATTTCATCGCCTCCGGCGGATACATATGGGTGCGAAGAGACTGCAACTGCGCTGACAACATCTGCGCTTGGCGTGTAATCTTCGCAGCGGAGGATTCGCTCGTTGGCTTGCGGGTCGTCATCTGATCCATTTTCACCTCGCGACGGTTTTTCACCGATCATCGCGCATTTTCCGTCGCAAGGGTTGCAGTTCTCGCCTGAGTCGTCAAATGTTCTTTGGTTAACGAAAACTTAACGAATGAGCCGCTGCCGGCAACCTGTTGCTGGCCTTCACCATATTTTTCATATGCTTAAGACGATCCCGCGGCCTCCAGCGCCCGTCTCTGTACCCGCAGTTTTGCGGGTGCGGCCCAATGTGGGCCGACCGTCCCGGCGCCCAACCCGGCGTCACCATCGGCCCTGACCGATGCGCGACTCGCAGATTTGCGACTGGAACCAACCCGCCGCTTTCCGCAAACCAGCATCCGCAGACCAGCCTAATTGCGGAGTGGGATGATGAAGCTGATAGCACTCAAGACGACAAAATCGCGCAAGGACGCAGCACTTCTCGATCAAATGTACCGGCTGCGGTCGCGTGTTTTCGCCGACCGTCTCGCCTGGAACGTGTCCAGGTCCAACGGGCGGGAGCGCGATCAATTCGACGAATTCGAGCCGACCTATATTCTTGCCCTATCGGATGGCGATGTGGTGATCGGCTGCGCACGGCTGCTGCCGGCCATCGGTCCTACCATGCTGCAGCAGGTCTTCCCGCAGCTTCTTTCGGCAGGACGGCTCGACGCCGATCCGGCCATGATCGAAAGCTCTCGTTTTTGCGTCGATACCGCGGGTTCCCGTAGGGCCGGGGAAGGGGGCCTGAGCGACGTCACGTTCGGCATGTTCGCAGGCATCCTCGAATGGTGCCTCCATCACGGTTACCGCGAAATCGCAACAGCCACCGATGTTCGCTTCGAGCGAATCTTGCGGCGCGCCGGCTGGCCGATGCAGCGCCTTGGTCAGCCGATCATGATCAACGAGACGCTGAGCGTGGCCGGCATCCTGCCGGTCAAGTGGGAGAACTTCGAACGGGTCCGACCGCACGCCTACCGCTCCGCATTCGGTGCGCGGCGCCAGCATGCGGCATAAGCAGGCAGCCGCGATGTCGATACCCAACCTGGCGCTGCCGCGCCTTATCCGCAAACTCGAGGACGCCCTTGGCGAGGAACTTTGCCTTGCCCTCAACGACCCGAGCGTCGTCGAAATCATGCTGAACCCCGACGGAAATCTGTTCGTGGAGCGTCTGGGACGCGGGATCGTCCATACCGGCCAAATGGACAAGCGCGCCGCCGAGGTCGCCATCGGCTGCGTTGCACACGTGTTGAATACCGAGGTGGGCGACCGAAAGCCGATCGTCTCCGGTGAACTGCCCCTTGGCGGCCATCGTTTCGAGGGCCTGCTGCCCCCGATCGTCCCCGCGCCGTGTTTTTCGATCCGCCGGCGGGCGTCGCAGCGCATCCGGCTCGAAGACTATCTGACAAGCAGCGCCATGACGGCCGGTCAGGCCCTCATGATCCGCCAGGCGATAGATAAGCGGTGGAACATGGTCATCTGCGGGGGGACAGGGTCCGGCAAGACGACCCTGACCAATGCTGTCGTCGCAGCGATCGCCGAGCAGGCTCCGAACGACCGATTGGTCATTCTGGAGGACACGGTCGAGATCCAATGCGCCGCCAGCAACGCGGTCGCATTGCGCACAAGCGATCGTGTCGACATGGCGCAACTCCTGAAGAGCACGATGAGATTGCGGCCGGACAGGATCATCGTCGGCGAGGTTCGCGACGGCGCAGCGCTCACTCTGCTCAAGGCCTGGAACACGGGCCATCCCGGGGGCGTGGCGACCATCCATTCAAATACCGCGCAATCGGCGCTTCGACGGCTGGAGCAACTGACCGCCGAGGTGAGCAGGCAACCGGTACAAGCAGTCATAGGCGAGGCAGTCGACCTGATCATCTCGATCGATCGAACCCCAAAAGGCCGCCGCGTCAGCGACATCCTGCGCGTTCATGGATTTATAGGCGGCGAATATCAGCTCGAGACTCGTGGAGACCTGCAGCATGCGGCTTGAACGCTCGATAGACCTCGCCGCCATCGCGCTTGTATTGGCCTTCATCCTTGCCGACCCGGCTTGGGCAAGTTCGGGCGGCGGCCTGCCCTGGGAAGATCCTCTTCAACAAATCCAAGAATCGATCACCGGTCCGGTTGCCGGGTTTATCGCGCTTGCTGCTGTCGCAATCGCAGGCGGCATGTTGATCTTCGGCGGAGAACTCAACGACTTCGCACGCCGGCTCATGTACGTGGTGCTCGTTGCCGGCATTCTGCTTGGCGCGACCCAGATCGTCGCCCTTTTTGGCGCGACCGGCGCCTCTATCGGCATTGCCGATCACAAGCTGAAGGCCCGCGATGGCGAAGAGGGGAGGGCAGGTAATGGCGGTTGAGGCGACCACCTTGCAGCGCAATCCCATACATCGCGCGCTTTCGCGCCCCAACCTCCTGATGGGTGCGGACCGGGAACTGGTTCTGATCACGGGACTTGCGGCGATCATCCTGATCTTTGTCGTCCTGACGATCTATTCCGCGCTGTTTGGTGCGGCGCTGTGGACCGTCATCGTCGCAGCGTTGAGAATGATGGCAAAGGCCGATCCGCTGATGCGACGCGTGTATATCCGCCACATGGCCTACAGACCCTCCTACAGGGCCACGTCCTCCCCCTGGCGACGTTACTGAGGGGCAAAGATGGTATCGCTTCGCGCTTTCCGGCACACGGCGCCGTCCTTCGCCGATCTCGTCCCCTACGCAGGGCTTGTCGATAACGGGATCATCCTGCTCAAGGATGGCTCACTGATGGCCGGCTGGTATTTTGCCGGGCCTGATTCCGAAAGCTCCACCGATTTCGAACGGAACGAGGTGTCGCGCCAGATCAACGCCATATTGTCACGTCTCGGGTCCGGTTGGATGATCCAGGTGGAGGCGGTGCGGCTCGCAACGGTCGACTACGCCTCGGCTGGGAAATCGCATTTCCCCGATCGGGTGACGCAGGCGATCGACGAGGAACGACGAGCCCACTTCGAGCGCGAGCAGGGGCATTTCGAAAGCCGTCATGCCATCATCGCCACCTATCGGCCGACCGAGCAGCGTCGATCGAGGCTCAGCAAGTACATCTATTCCGACGAAGACAGTCGAAAGCAATCCTATGCCGACACCGTGCTCTTCATCTTCCGCAATGCGATCCGGGAAGTCGAACAGTATCTCGCCAATATCATTTCCATCAGGCGAATGCTGACCCGGGAGACCGCCGAGCGCGGCGGCGCGTGCGTTGCTCGCTATGACGAACTGCTACAATTCGTCCGCTTTTGCGTGACGGGCGAGAACCACCCTGTCCGACTTCCCGATATCCCAATGTATATCGACTGGATCGTGACCGCCGAGCTTCAGCACGGTCTTGCTCCCAAGGTGGAGGACCGTTTTCTCGGCGTGGTGGCAATCGACGGCCTTCCATCCGAAAGCTGGCCGGGCATCCTGAACAGCCTGGATGCGATGCCGCTTGGCTATCGATGGTCGTCGCGCTTCATTTTCCTCGACGCCGAGGAGGCGAGGGTACGCCTTGAGCGGACCCGCAAGAAGTGGCTGCAGAAGGTTCGACCTTTCTTCGACCAACTTTTCCAGACGCAAAGCCGTTCGGTCGACCAGGACGCAATATCGATGGTCGCCGAGACCGAGGATGCAATCGCACAAGCATCGTCACAGCTCGTCGCTTATGGATATTACACGCCGGTCGTCGTGCTGTTCGACAACGATGCGGAACGACTTAACGAAAAGACGGAAGCGATCCGGCGTCTCATCCAGGCCGAGGGCTTTGGCGCACGAATCGAGACGCTGAATGCGACCGACGCCTATTTGGGGAGCCTGCCTGGAAACTGGTATTGCAACATTCGCGAGCCGCTGATCAACACGCGCAATCTCTCCGATCTCATCCCGCTCAACTCCGTCTGGTCCGGAAATCCGCAGGCACCTTGCCCGTTTTACCCACCCGATTCACCACCGCTGATGCAGGTCGCGACCGGCTCGACGCCCTTTCGGCTCAACCTTCATGTCGATGACGTCGGCCATACCCTGGTGTTCGGTCCCACCGGCTCAGGAAAGTCGACGCTCCTTGCGCTGATCGCTGCACAGTTCCGCCGCTACGAGAACGCCCAGATCTTCGCCTTCGACAAAGGCCGTTCGATGCTGCCGCTGACACTTGCTTGCGGCGGCGATCACTACGAGATCGGCGGCGACGAAGACACCGGGCTCTCCTTTTGCCCGCTGTCCGAACTGTCGTCGGACGGCGATCGTGCCTGGGCGTCCGAGTGGATCGAAAGCTTGGTGGTGATGCAGGGCATCTCGATCACGCCCGATCACCGCAACGCCATCTCCCGCCAGATCGGCCTGATGGACGGGGCTCCGGGTCGGTCGATCTCGGATTTCGTCAGTGGCGTTCAGATGCGCGAGATCAAGGATGCTCTCCATCACTACACCGTCGACGGCCCGATGGGCCAGTTGCTCGATGCCGAGACCGACGGCCTCGCACTGGGGCTATTTCAGACGTTTGAAATCGAGCAGGTCATGAACATGGGCGAGCGCAATCTCGTGCCGGTGCTCACCTATCTCTTCCGCCGCATCGAAAAACGCCTAACCGGCGCGCCAAGCCTCATCGTCCTCGACGAGGCCTGGCTGATGCTCGGTCATCCCGTGTTCCGCGACAAAATCCGGGAATGGCTCAAGGTGCTGCGCAAAGCCAATTGCGCGGTGTTGCTTGCCACCCAGTCGATCTCGGATGCCGAACGCTCTGGCATCATCGACGTCCTGAAAGAGAGCTGCCCAACGAAAATCTGCCTGCCGAATGGGGCAGCCCGCGAGACCGGGACCCGCGATTTCTATGAGCGGATCGGCTTTAACCGACGGCAGATCGAGATCGTCGCGACCGCCATACCGAAACGGGAATATTACGTCGCGTCACCCGAAGGGCGCCGCCTGTTCGACATGGCTCTTGGCCCGCTGACGCTGTCGTTCGTGGGCGCCTCGAGTAAGGACGACTTGAAGCACATCCGTGCGCTTCATGAAGAACATGGCCCTGAATGGCCGCTGCACTGGCTCCACAAAAGAGGGATCAAGGATGCTGCATCGCTTCTCAAAGACGCATAGGCTTCTGATGGTCGCAGCCCTGTCAAGCGCGCTCGTTCTGCCTGATCCTGCAAACGCCGGCAGCGCGACGGGCGCTGCAACGGAATGGACACAACTTGCCAACAATGCCGAGCTGATCAAGTTGCTCGAAAGCTCCAGCGTCCAGGTCGAAAACCAGCTTACCCAGATCAGCCAGCTCGCCGAGCAGATCCAGAACCAGCTGAAAATCTACCAAAACATGCTGCAGAATACAGCGCAGCTGCCCAACCACATCTGGGGCGAAGTCGAGAGCGACCTCAAGCGCCTGCAGAGTGTCGTCTCGCAAGGGCAGGGGATCGCGTTTTCCATGGGCAACGCCGACGATATCCTCAAACAGCGCTTCCCGAGCTATGCGGATCTCAAGACCAGTCTGTCGGACGGGACGAGCTTCTCCTCGACCTATCAGTCTTGGTCCGACACCAACCGTGACACGATCGCGGGCAGTTTGAACGCCGCAAGCCTGACGGCGGACCAGTTCGAGACCGAAGAATCCACCATGGCCTCACTCCGCTCGATGTCCCAAAGCGCGGATGGGCAGATGAAGGCCCTGCAGGTCGGCCACCAGATCGCGGCGCAGCAGGTCGCCCAGATGCAGAAGCTGCGCGGTCTACTTTCCCAGCAAATGACGATGATGGGCACCTGGCTGCAGGCAAACCAGACCGACAAGGACCTGGCGCAGAAGAGAAGAGAGAAGTTTTTCGAACCCGCGGGAAGAGGAATCCCAGATGGACAAATGATGGAGCCGCGCTGGTGAGCCCTGTCGCGATCATTGCCTTCCGCGTGGGTACGGTTGGAGTGGCCACCGCAGCGGTCCTCATCATGGTGGACACGCATTCCCATCCTACCTCGACGACCGCGACAGCCGCCGAACAACGCCTGAGGATTTCTTTAAGCCGTTGACGAAACGGCATCTGAGGCAAGGACAGGAGATGCGGACAAGGTGGTAAACTCAGGACGAACACTCGGATTGATCATGCTTGCGATCGGCCTTGCGATCGTGGCGGTAGGGCCAGCCTTCGCCCAGCAAGGATCGGCGCTCTCGACGTTGGAAAACCAGGTGGTCAGTGCCGCGAAGGATTGGGAGTCGACGGTGTCACGGGCAGCTCGGTCGCTCTTTTGGATCCTGGCTGGGATAGAAATTGGAATAGCAGCCGTATGGCTGGCGCTGCAAGCTGCGTCACTGGATAGTTGGTTCGCGGAACTCGTTCGCCGGATCATGTTCGTCGGTCTCTTTGCCTTTATCCTGGATCGGGGACCAGCCCTCGCCAAGGCGGTGGTGGACAGCCTATATCAGTTGGGCGCGGAAGGTGGCTCCGCTTCTCCGGCCGCGATCTTCGACGCTGGCATAGAGGTCGCGGACAAAATGTCCGAACAGGTCCAGTTCGGCCTCTTTGAGGACAACTCTCTGGCTATTGCCGCCGTCTTCGCCATGGTTGTTGTCGTCATCGCGTTCTCGCTCGTCGCCGCGGTGTTCGTCGCTGTCATCGTCGAAATGTATGTAGGCTTGTTGGCCGGCATGATCATGCTTGGATTAGGTGGTTCATCCTTCACCAAGGACTTCGCGGTCAAATATCTCGTCTATGCGTTTTCAGTCGGTATGAAGCTGATGGCACTGGTAATGATTGCGCGCATCGGCTCGGAGGTTCTCATCGGCTTGGCCGAGGTGTCGGTCGCGGCTGAACAGCAACTCATCACCAGCCTGGCGATCGCTGGCCTATCAGTTGTCGTCTTCATGATATCAATCTACGTCCCAAACATTCTGCAGGGTGTCGTCCAAGGCGTCTCCGTCAGCGGCGGCATGGAGGTGATCCGCCATGGCGGGCAGGCGGGATCATTCGCACTGGGCGCAGGGATTCTAGCTGGCGGTGGCGCCAGCGCGGGCTTTGCCGCCGCGCGTGCTGCGCGTGCCGAGGGTGCGTCCATAGCGGGCGCTGCCTTGCGCGGCGTTGGTGCGGGATTGAGCGCGACGGGCGAAGCGGTCGGATCCGCGGCCAAGGAAAAGGCGATCGGCTCACCCGGCGCCCATGCCAGCTCTCTTCTTGGCCTCGCCAATGCGAAACTCGATCAGGCGCAGGCACGCGGCGGTTTACGCCCGTCGCCGCTCCGCGACGACAAAAAATAATCACCGCAAGGATCGGTCGATGGCAATGCAACGCGCCCCTGAGAACCCATATCTCGCCGCCAGGCAGGAATGGAACGAACGATATGGTTCCTATGTCAGGGCGGCGGCGGCCTGGCGCGTTGTCGGCATGATCGCACTGGCAATGGCCGTGATCGGCTTCGTCTATGCGCTCTATTTGAGCACGCAGGTCAAACTCGTCCCCTATATCGTCGAGGTCGACAAGCTTGGGACCTCGGTCAGCGCGGGTTTTCCTCAGCAGATCGAATATGCCGACCCGCGGGTGGTTCGCGCCACGCTCGGTGGCTTCGTCACGAGCTTCCGGTCGGTGACGCCAGACGCCGTCGTTCAAAAGCAATACATCGATCGGACGTATGCGCTGCTTCGGACATCCGATCCGTCGACCGAGAAAATCAACGCCTGGTTCCGCGGCAATTCGCCGTTCGAGAAAGCCAAGAACGCGACAGTTGCGATCGAAGTCAGCAACATCGTCGCCCTCTCCAACCAGTCCTACCAGATCGACTGGACGGAGTTCGAGCGCGATCGGAAGGGAAAGGAAACCGGAACACGCCGATACCGCGGGATTGCGACCGTTACGCTGACGGCACCACAGGACGAGGGCGTGATCAGGCTTAATCCGATCGGTCTTTATCTGAAAGACTTCGAGTGGACCGCGCAGCTTTGAGGACAGGGATACGTCGATGAGAAGAGCAACATATCTCGCGGCCCTTGGCTGCGCCTGGGTCGTCGTCTTTGCGACAAACGAAGCCAAGGCGCAGAGCATGACCGCAAACGAAGCAAAGGGCGCGAACCTCTCAGGAAAGTGGCGCGGGGGCACGGGGCTCGTCACCAAGGGGGCGGATGGAAAGGTCATCTTCCTGTTTGGAGAAACTCAGCCGTCGGTGGTGTGTTCGCCGCTGCAGGTCTGCGACATCGAGCTTCAGGGCGGCGAGGTCGTTCGCGATGTGCTTGTCGGCGACACCGTTCGATGGAAGGTCGAACCGGCAACGTCCGGCGCCGCGGGCGGCCAGGCGATCCACCTCATCGTCAAACCGTCGGAACCAGGCCTCGTCACCTCCATGGTGGTGACGACCTCGCGCCGGACCTATCATATCCAGCTCAAATCACACACGAGCCAGTACATGGCGCGCGTCGGCTTCGACTATCCGGAGGATGTGTCGAGCAAGCTTGCCGATGTCAACGCCCGTCTCGAAGCTGGAAGGACGCCGGGAGCAGGCGTCCCGTCGGAGCAATTGACCTTCGCCTATTCGGTTAGCGGCAAAGCCTCGTGGAAGCCCATGCGCGTCTATTCGGACGGCCTGAAGACCTACATCCAGTTTCCCCGCTCGATCGCCGGTCAGGACGCGCCGGTGCTTTTTGTCGTCTCAGGCGGCCAAAATCGGGTCGTCAACTACCGTATGAAGAACGACATGATGGTAGTGGACTATAATATCGACCGCGCGGTTCTCATCTCCGGTGTTGGAAAGCACAAACAGAAGATCACCATTCGCAGGGGAGGGTGACCATGCGAAGCCTCCTACTATCCGTCATCGGGTGCCTGCTTGCAGGCTGCACGACCGCCACCGACGGCCCTACCGCTAGCTCAGTCTCGCGCGACCTCTCCGACCCTGCCGCCAGTGCGATCGCAGGCGACATGGTCGGTCGGCTTGCGGAACAGGTGGGCCCGGGGATCAACAAGGTCAAATGGAACGAGGACGCCACGCCCTTCGGGCAGGCCATGGAAGCCGCCCTGAAGGCATGGGGCTACGAGGTCGTGACGGAGCAGAAGCTCGACGAGACGAAACGCATGGTCGCCCTAACCTATGGCGTCGACGACCTTGAGGGGCAGGCGCTTGTTTCGATATCGGCAGGTTCGATTGAACTCGCGCGGGCTTACGCCACTAGCGCGACCGGCGCATCGCCGGCCAGCCCCGTCTCTGTCAGGCGCAATTAGGGGAGGAGAGGGGGGTGGTCCAATCGCTTCAGCTTGGCGGCGCTTCAAACAAGGACAGCAGCAACAAGCGGCTGAACCGCATCCCGATCATCATCGCCATCGCCCTGATCGTGCTCTTTCTCGGCGTGATCAGCTACGGTCTTTCGTCCCGCGGGTTTTATTTTCAAGGGGCGGATGGCATTGGTCAGGCCTCGAATGCGTCGGCCTCCACTTATGCCGATCAGCTGAAGCGAGGCGTCAAGGATGCCATCATCGGCGATCCCGAGCAGACACAGATCTATCAGCCGGCACCGGTCAGCAACAGGCAAGAGGAGAAGTCGCAACACACGGTCGAAACCGAAAAGACCGAAAGGGCGCGCAATAAGCCCGGTCTCGAGCCGGAGGAAGAATGGCTTGCCCGCCTCGGGCGTGAGCAGAAAGAGCAATTCCTGCGGGAGCGCCATCGCCAGCAAATGGCAAGTCTTCAAGCCAAAGCCGCAGCACTTGATTCACCACTTGCCGTCGATGTCAGTCTAAAGGATCTTTCCGCCGCCGATACGACGCAGGCGAATACCCAAAGCGCAAAAACACCTGGCGGGGCCTCAGACCTGTACGCCGCGGCGATGCAGGCAGGACTTTCAGGGCAAAACGGCGATCCCAACATGCAGTCAGCGAAAGAATCATTCTTCAACCAAGACATCAAGGATCTCGGCTATCTGCCGAACAAGGTGGCGCCTCAGATTTCACGCTACGAGCTGAAACGCGGTTCGGTCATCCCCGCCACGCTGATTACCGGCATAAGCTCCGATCTTCCGGGGCGGATTACCGCCCAGACAAGCCAGAATGTCTACGACAGCGCCACCGGCCACCAGTTGCTCGTCCCGCAAGGTGCCAAGCTCTTTGGCCGCTACGATCACAAGATCTCTTTCGGTCAGTCGCGCGTGCTGGTCGTGTGGACCGATATCATCTTTCCCAACGGCTCGACCCTTCAGCTCGGCGGCATGGCGGGGACCGACGCTGAAGGCTACGGCGGCTTTCGAGACCAAGTCGACCGACATTACCTTCAAACGTTCGGTTCGGCGGTTCTCATCGCTCTTATCGGCACAGGGGTCGATATGGCCATGCCGGAGAGTTCGACGGAGGATACCGCCTCGGACGCTGCCCGGCGGAATTTCGCGGATGTTTTCGGACGGTTATCCGAACGGAGCGTGGGCAAAAACCTCGACGTCCAGCCGACACTTCAAATCAGACCCGGCTACAAGTTCAACGTGCTGGTCGACCAGGACGTCGTTTTCCCAGGCCCTTATCGCAACTGATCTATACGCGCGCCAGCTAGGCCCGTCAGATCAGCCCGAACCGGCTTGCGACCGCCACGGCCTGTTTCTGGGTGTAGACGCCAAGCTTGGCCTTTACCCGATCGAGGTCCCAGCGCACGGTGTGATAGGTCAGGCCCGTCACATCGGCGATGGAGTGCATCGGAAGGCCTTCGGCCGCCCATCGCAGGCAAAGCGCCTCGCGATCGGAAAAGATGAAGTCCGGTCTTTGGGTCGGCGTGGTCGTACCCTGGAGCCGGGCATGGATCAGTGCCGCCGCGCCAGCTGCGCCGACCGTGTCGAGATCGTCCGGTCCCGAGGTCTCCAGGTGCCTGGCTGAGGCCAGCGTCAAGATGGCAAACTGGCCAAACCCCGTCCAGATGGGGATCGACAGACCTGACCGAATCCCGAATTCAGCCGCGGTATCGTAGAATTCCTTGATGCCATCGTCCGCGCGCCGGCGTTCGAAATCGGCTGACCACCTGAAAGCCCGCCTCAGTCGCTTGGCTGCGGTCACCACAGGATCGATGGCCATATAAGAACGGGAGAAATAGAGCGATTGCCATTCCTTTTGGTAGGTTGAAACGGCAAAGCTCTTTGCGGTATGGAGATTAAGGTAGGCAAACCGCTCAAATCCATGCGCTCGGGCAACGTCGCTCAATGCCGTCTTGAGGGAATGTTCGTTGGCGGCGGCGACCGTCGCGTCGATCAATCTGTCGAAAAGCGAACTTCCATGCATGGGATCACGTGCTCCCTGGAAATCTGACTGGCGGCCCGGGCAAGGCATCGGCGATGGCGTTCAGCAATGAGTATGTTCCTTGGTGATTTTCAAACTCAAACTGGACGTATTTGCGTGACGTCTGCGCTGATCGGTTTAGATGTGTCACAAATGTCCTGCAACCTGTTGGCGCCCCGAGCAACAAAACTTAATAATGTCGCTGTCTCGCCCCAAGCAGGCCGCGACGAGCTTGCGGCGCCCGCGGACAGCACCGTCCTCTGAAAATTCTCACGTGCCACTTCGAAAACGAGAACGAATGATACAGGGATTTCGATATACCGGCGGCTTGCAACGTTTCATCTCAGTCTTTTCAGCAGTCCGAAATCTCTTCGTCCCGCCGCACCAGAAACGCTCAGCCCTCGCCATCCACCTTCATCGGAAGCGGACGCCATTGTGAGGGCAAACGAAAAACCAGGCACCGCACACTGAAACGTTCGCGCCACTTCATGCTCGTTCACAGAGCCGGGCTCACGCCCGCCCTTACGTGCCTGGAACGTTTGCAGTTGTAGTAGCACAGGCCCGCGGTTGGGGCTTGCTTCGGGGATGGTGTGCTGGGTACTTGATCAGTTCGCCGATGGCGATCATGTGGAATTCGACCACTAGTATGCGGGAACCGTGTTGCCGATTGCCAGCAGCTGAAATCCGCCGTCGGCTGGTCCCCCCTATGAGTTTCGCTTGATCCCGTTGCTACGTGAATTCGATTTCAAATCAGGTATTTGCTTACCTGGTAATGCGTACTTGCCGCGCAGGCCGGACCTTGCACAGGGGGTTTTCATTTGTTTGCTGCGCAGTACATATAGACATTTTCGCGGATATGCGGCATAAGGGTAATATTTGCTGCGCAGGGAATATCTTTGGAACAGTCCATAGCTTTCGATATGTTGAGTGAGTTGACGGCTAGCCTCACGAAGGCAGGCGGGGAAATCACGTCCCAGCCCATGTTTGAGCCGCAGATGGGAAACTCTCACGCAGATTTCCTTATAGATGCGCGATTTTTTGATGCGCCTCTCAAACTTGTTGTCGAGGTCAAAAGATCAGCTTTTCCAAGAGACGTCAGGGAAGCAATCTGGCAGCTGAAGAAATACATTGCCGCCATGCCGCCAGGCAATTCCAGAGTTCTCCCCTTATTGATGGCCAATACCATTTCCCCAGGTGCACGTGCACTCCTGCGCGAGGAGAAGGTCGGTTATTTCGATCGTAGCGGCAGTCTCTATCTTTCGGCCGACAATCTCTTTGTTCTCGTCGAAAAGCCAGCCTCGAAGCAGCAGGCTCGATCGCTCAACAATCTGTTCGTTGGAAGTCGCGCACAGGCCCTCCATGCCGTCTGGACATTTAAGGACCAATGGTTCGGTGTGCATGAACTGGCCGAGCGGGCATCCGTATCTCCGACAACGGCATCCCAGGTTCTTATCGATCTAGAGCGCCGCGAATGGGTGAGCTCCAAGGGTGCCGGTCCATCGAAGGAAAGGATACTCTCCAATCCGCGCGCGCTACTTGACGAGTGGTCTTCCTATGTCGCTTCGATCAAGCCGAAGCCGCTCCGCTCGTACTATATGCGGATGACCAATATCGATGAGGCGATCCATGAGATTGACCGCATCTGCGATGAGACGGGAGTTCGCTACGAAATTTCCGGGCTCATGGCCGGGCAGATCCATGCACCGCACCTCTCGAAAATATCCCAAATCCATTGTCGCATCGATCATGGCGGCGAAAGCCTTCTTCGAAAACTGGGAGCAAAGGCCGTCAAAGAGGGTTGGAATCTGGGAGTTATAGACTCTAATCCACGGCATGACTTTCTGTTTCGCCAACGGGTCGGTCATGTCTGGGTCACAGATCCACTTCAAACTTACCTCGACCTCCTGCAGCTTGACAGCGGTCGCTCGAAGGAACTGGCCGACCATCTTCGGCTGACAAAACTCGCGGTACCCGAATGACAAAGCCCCAGATACTGACTGAATACAGTGCCGATGTTACCCGCGACTGCGAGCGCGTCCTGGTTACGCTCTTCAGCGGCCTCGGCCCCTGGCGTGATTCCGTCTTTCTGGTCGGTGGGCTTGCACCGCGCTACATCGTCACCAAGAGGCCGCCTGACGTCCCGCCTCATGCAGGAACCGGCGATATCGATGTCGTCGTCGATCTGTCGATCCTCGCCGACACCGAGGCATACCGGACGCTCGAGCAGAACCTCAAAAAAATGGGTTTCGAGCGTGCGCGAAATGACAAGGGCAATAAGGTCAACTGGCGTTGGCAGACCATGACCGAGCACGGCATTCTCGTCATTCTGGAGTTCTTGGCAGACGATCCGAAGCTCCGGGGTGGCGCATTGCAGGAACTGCCGACGGAAGGAAATGTTTCTGCGGTGAATATCCCTCACGCGTCGCTCGTGTTCGGGCACCACGATCGGATGGAAGTCACCGCTGATCTGTTGGGTGAAAAAGGCCGCTCGACAGAATCCATCCCCTACGCCGATATCGTGGCATTCACATGCCTCAAGGTGTTTGCCTTTGATCACCGGCGTGAGCGCAAAGATGCGCACGATCTCGTCTACTGCCTCGAACACGGAGAAGGCGGGCTCGCCGGTGCAATCGCCAAATTCCAAGAGGCTCTGAAGGGAAGCGATCGGGAGGTCATCGAACGTGCACTGACGATATTGCTCACCCGTTTTTGTGATCCGGAGCCAGACGAAGGCTACCTGCGCGAAGGCAACGTTGCCGTGGCGCAGTTCGAAATTGAAGGTGCTGCAGACGACACGGAAATCAGAGAAGCCCGGATTTTGCGCCAGCGTGCCGTCAATGACCTCATGCTCGAGTTTTTAAGCGCGCTTGATATGGCGTTCAAGTGATGCTCGGAGCGCGGGATCTCGTTACTTGGATGAAGTTATCAGGTGTAGGCCTCTCACATCGTTCAAGGCGGGCATTTTGCACGGCTCGATGATCGTTGTCTTCGATAGCCCCAACCTCTCGCCCTGGCTGCCCAGGCTGCTGGTATCGTCGCCGGACGCTGCCGTCGACGCAGCATTGACAGTATCGGCGCAACCGTCGTGCTGGAGCACGACGCCGATGCTGCTATCAAAGCGGGAAAGCTGACCTATATCTTGCAAGAGTATGAAGTTGAAGCGATCCCGGTTCACATCGTCCATCTTACCCGAAACAACATGCCTTTAAAGCGACGTCGGTTCATTGACTTCGCTGTGCCTAAGCTGCGAGAAGCGCTTGGTGAATTTGGGCGCGTTCCTCAGATAGAATAGCGGCCGCCCGCTCAGTTCCCTGCCCGTTGTGTAAGACGAGTCTTCGCTTGCTAGAAACAGCACAGTCTTTGCGAATTCGGCCGGCTCGCCGAAGCGCTCAGAGCGATCTTCTAGGCGATTGCGGGCGACAGTGTAAGCATTTAGCCGATTTCAGTGACAGGCCGTAGGTTCTGATCTCTTCAAGGCGAAGAAGCTGGTCCGGCATCCGCTCGATGCCAACTGCGGTTCACGCTCAACGACCGCTTTGCGCCCTCGTGTTGGCCCCCGGGAGCCGACATTGGCGATGACCTAAAGTTCATAGTCGCGCCACAAGCAGCCATTCCCGCAAGATCTGTGTGAGTCACGCCCTACTCGCCGGAACGCTCAGCCACCGATTACGGGGCTTTCCGACGGACCGACGTACCTCGCTCAGCTGGCGCCCGTGAGTGCAGACCGCAGGGCCGGCTCGCGCCAGTACGTCTCGACGTAACGCCGCGGCGCTTAAGCACTGCCGTGTGTGGACGCATCCTTGCCGTCGCCCTCTCTAACCGAGGCGTAAAATCGGCCGCCGGTGCAACAGTCTGAGGCCAGATAAAAGCCTTGTCCGGGCGTTGATGAAACAACGTGACATCGCCCCCTAACCGAAGAGCACTTACCCCGGCAAATTCGCTATCCATCGGCTTCAACAACCGCGGCAAAGAAATAGCCACCCATCCGCACGGTCTTGATGAGGATGGGGTTGTGGGGATTGTCCTCGATCTTGTGGCGCAAGCGACTGATGTGGACGTCGATGCTCCGTTCAATCGGGCCGGCCAGGCCTGCGTGAGTGGAGGCAAGCAATTCTTCCCGGCTGAGTATCCTGCCGGGGTTTTGACAAAAGACGACGAGCAGGTCGAACTCGGCCGCCGTCACGTCAACCACTGTCCCATCCGGTCGTCGCAATGCGCGTTGCCATGAGTCGAGGCGCCACCCATTGAATCGGAAGGGCTTTGACAGGCTATGTATCACGCGATCACGTGATGCCCGTCGCAACACGCTGCGGATCCGGGCAATCATTTCCCTGGTCCCGAAGGGACTGGAAATGCAATCATCGGCTCCGCTTTCGAAAGCGGCAAGGATGATGTCCTCACGCCCTTGCGCAACGACTGCGATGATCGGGATCGTGCTGACGGCGCGGATTTGCCGGCACAGACGAAGCGCATCTTCGGCCCGGACGACGGCGTCGAGGATCATCAAATCAAAGAGGTGCCGGCTGATGAGGGCACGCGCCCGCGCAAAGGTGACAGTCGTAGCCACCATGCCCTTGTGGATAATCGCTTCCGATAGCATCTGCCCGACGTCCCCGCCTCCAGCCGCGATCACGATCTCCGTTTTCTTCTCTCGATGCGGTTTTCCGGTGCCCGATCCCACTCCCGCCGTCCACAGTTTCCTGGCGCGCTATCGGCATGTGCATTGACGTCGCCGATGCTGAAGAAATCGCAGGTTGGGTTGGCGATGCCAACCTGCAATTTTGCGGGCATTGACAGCCTCGCCTCATAGACCGGGGATGGCAACAGGCGTGCTTCAGACGTCAATGACGCGATCTGACCTCGTCAATCGGCAGCCGGAGCCCGCCCGGGACTGTTGCCGCCGCTCAGGAAGTTCAAGCAGTGGACAATTTCCCGACAGACGCCGCCGGCAGGCAACGCAGTCGAGACAGGCAGATCCGCTGACGCCTGCCTGCGGGGAGGACGGGCCATTCGACGGTGAAGGCGAAGCATCATCCAAGCTCTTCATGCTGAGCGATCGTGCCACACTCATTTTCGTCTCCGATTGTCGCTGATGGAACGAAGATGCGCGGGTTCGCCTGGGCTTTCCAATTCTGCTCGAAGGGCATCCATGCTAAATCACGATCAATCGGCGAAGCAGCGCGGAAGGCGGGACATAATTCTTAATACGCAAGGCGCACACAGCATTTGAATTTCCTCAGACACCGTGGGATCGTACGGCCTCACACTCCGCTCAGCCCCCGGTGAATGCCCTGTGAAGCCGATTATTGTCATCGGTTCAACGGACGCAGATTTCAGCCTGTTTGCCCGCCATATACTTCGGCAGACCGGCTTTGAGACGCTCCTGACGACCAGCGCGAATGAGGCGATCGCAGCGGCAAGGACCGCTGGAGTGCGGGGCGTCGTGATCGATGGCAGGGTGGCGAATTCGGTTTCCGCCTGCGGAAGCTTGAAAGGCGATGCGACGACGGCTGGACTGAAGGTCATCGCGCTGGTCGGCGCCAACTCCGCCAGGCAATATGCCGATTTCATCAATGCCGGCGCCGACGAAAGCTTCGTGCGGCCTGTTTCACCGGACCACCTCCTGCGCGCATTGCACCCGCTTTCGTCACAGTTAGGCGCTTCGCAGGAGCTATTGTCATGCGGCGACATCGAAATGCATGTGCTGGCGCGGCGGGTCTGGAGGCGGGGCGTCGAGTTGCACCTCCCGCGTCTCGAGTTCGCCATTCTGCTGCATCTGCTCAAGGACCCCGGGCGCATCTATCTGAGGCATGAGCTCGCGTCGGCAGCCTGGCCGGCAGGTGTCTTCGTCGATCCAAAAACCATCAACGTTCACATTGGTCGGCTGCGTGAGACACTGACGGCGGTCGCGCCCACCGACCCGATCAGGACGGTTCGCGGTGTCGGCTATGGGCTCGTGGCAACCGGCTGGTCGGAAACGGAGGCCCCGTCAAATGCCCCCTGAGACTCAAATCGTCATCGTCGGCGGACGAATCGTCACCGGCGATGGAACCACGCTCCACGAGCGGGGGGTCGTGCGCATCCGTGGGACAAGGATCATCGACGTCGCGCCAGGTGAGGCCGATGCCCGAAGCGAGGCTGTCGTCCTCAACGCCGCCGGATGCACGGTCATTCCCGGTATCGTCAATGCGCATGCTCATGGGTGCATCCACGGCCCGTCCATGCCGAGCGGGTCGGTGCCCGTCCGGCCCACGGATGTCGACTACTTCAGAAACAGACATCTCCTGTCCGGAACAACCACCCTGCTCAACGTCTGCGGCTTAGCGCTGCCGGATGAGATCGATGGCCCCTCGAACCAGCGCCATGCGATGGATATCCATCTGACGACGGCGCATACCACGAGCAATCTGGCCGCGGCGATCGCGATTGATGGTGGCGGATTATCGGAGCGGCACAAGATCGCCCGCATCGATGACATGGTCGCCAAAGGCGCAAAGGCACTCGGAGAAGCAGGCGGCGGGCAGACGCTTGGTGGCGGGGCGCAGGACTATCGCTTTATACCTGCGGCTATAGAGGCCGCTACGGGAACATCAATCCATCCGAAGGAGGCGCGCGCACTCAAGGAAGCCGTGCTCGGCCGCTATCTCGATCGTGGCTTGCCCGATCTTCCGCGACTCAATGCTCTTCTGATCGAGTGCGGTCTCGCCGCTAAAATTTGTACGTCCGACCTCACAAAGCTGATCCGCGACACGGTGATGCCGCCCGTGGCGCTGTCACTGAAGGGTTTTGACGAGATCGCGGCAGCGTCTGAACGACTCAATTTTCCGGCGATCTTTCACAATGCGGCACCCACCGCGGCGACGCTGCTGAAGCTTGCGGAGACATATCCGAAGGCCCGCATCATCGCTGGGCATTCGAACCACCCGATGTTCCTTCCCGAAGAGGCAGTGCGTTTCGGGCTGCAACTGAGGGAGCGCGGCGTCGCCATCGACGTCTCGACGCTCGATTGCATCGAAACCCGCTGGCGCAATGACACCGCAAATATCGATGCTCTGGTCGAAGCGGGGCTCGTCGATACCCTATCGACAGACTTTGCCGGCGGAGACTGGGATAGTATTCTGTCGGCCATCCAGCGAATGGTGCGCAAGAGCCAGCTTTTGCTGCCGGCCGCAATCGCGCTTGCGACCGGCAACGTCTCGAAAACACTCCCGGAGCTTGCAGCCGATCGTGGCTTGCTGGAAACGGGTAAACGCGCCGACGTGGTCATCGTTGAGAACCACAATCTCGGTCGAGTCCGCCATGTCGTGGCAAACGGAGAGCTGGTGGTGTTCAACGCGGCGATGGGGGTTGGGGATTTGCACGCTTACGCCATGGCAGCGGGCCGTTAACGGGGCGTTGGACGCCGACCTCGGCGCCTTTGACCGCTTGCGCAATTGGGTGTCAACCGCCGAGGGCAATGCCCGTCATTGCGTCAGTTTCATCTGACGACAAGGATAGTGGTCGGCATCGGCTCGATGCCGTGTCCTAGCCTGGCGAACGCAGATGCCGCAGAAGTGGGTCCAGCTCTCCAGCCGCGAGGCCGAGGACGCCATCGATGATCGCCCCCTGCTTGGAAGGCGACAGGACATGCCGCGTGACGCGCAAAAACTTTTCTTCGATCGCCCGCCAGTCCATCGGACGCTGGGGATCGCCGGACGGGCCATCCAGTGCCGAGACGTATTTGTGCCGCCGTGTCTCGACAGTCACCTTCGCCAGAGTCTCGGCGGGAAAGAGCGCGTCGATCTCAAGATTGACGGTGATCCTCACCTGACGCGCGAGGTGAGTGAGGTCCGGCCGATTGAGAAGGCTCTCGCTGACGGGAGCAAGGGCGCCGCGGCCCTCGATCGCGGCAATGGCGACGCAATAGGGAAGACTATATTGAATGTCGACAAGGTTCGCGGGCGAAAGCAGGTTGCCGAGCTTGAGCGCCCAGCCGAAAGTCTCTACCTCCACCGAGACAATGTCCGCGGCCCTCAGTTCGTGAGCCTTCACAAGATCGAAGAGGCGATCGAGCGCCGGGTGTATATAGCGGCAACAGGCATAGGGCTTGAAATAAGTGCCGCAAATTTCAAAACGCTGCCCCAGTCCTTCCAGTATCCTCTGCCGGTCGTAATAGCCGGGATGATCGAGGAGATCTTCCGGCCCGGTATAGCCGTTGCGGGCGAGGTCGAGCGCCATAAGACCGGTGGCGGCACTCCAGGGAATCCCTTCCTTGACGTCATTGCCCGTGAGCCGGGAGTAGCCTGAACTTCCATTGGCCTGTTGATTGGGGGCAAGCACGCCGGCGATCGAAAGCGCCTGCGCGATCAAGGCCGGCTCGACCTTGAAGAGTGACGCCGCTGCCGCAACCGCGGCCAATGCGGCCCACCGTCCCGACTGCCGGGTCTGAATCCCTTCGGCATTTTGGGCCGCGGCCACTCTGACGCCGACATCATAACCCGAAACGATTGCCGACAGGACATCATCGGCTGAGACGCCGGCAAACGGCGCCAAGGTCAAGACGGTGGGAACGACACAGGCGCCCGGATGTCCGCGCGCTGCGCGATGTCCGTCGTCCAGGTCGAGCGCAGAGGCCGCGGTCGCGTTGGCGATCACGGCTGCGATGGGCATCACGGTCCGATCCGTCATCCAAATGGCCGCCTCGCCTTTGCCGAAGAGGGCGGTAGCGCTATTACGGGCCGCACGACTGCACTGAAGCGCAGCACCAGCAACCGCCGCCCCGATAAGATCGAGAATGCAACGCAAGGCGGTATCACGGGTGCTGACCGGGGGCGGAGCTGAGGAGAGCGAATGGACGTGCTCGGCGAGGAGGTGCGTGGTGTACATGGGATCTGTCGGCGTCTTCATAAGCTCAGACAGCCCTTCAGGTGTTTTCCTGCGTGCGAGCGAGATATTTTTCATAGGTCGCTTGCACGGCATAAAGGTCGAGCATCGGCAGGCCGACGCAGGTTACGCAAACCGGCGTGTCCGCCTCCCGGACCCAGTCGTTCGGCGCGGAGAGCTCCCTCACGCCAAGCAACGGACCGATCTCCTCCAGAGAAAGCCCTTTTCGGGAGAAGAGGAGGGCAATGCTTTGCGAGTTCCTGCGCGAGACCGTCTTGATGTCGTCACAGACGACGGTCCCGCTTTTCAAGGCTCGCTGCAGATAGGCTTCAGGCACTTCGTCTCCGCCAAGATGAAGCGTCACAGCCCCCCTGTTTAACTCCTCGTCCTCAAACAGCGGCTGGCGGGCATTCGTGGCGGTGATCAGCAGGGCGCATTCCTTCAGTCTTTGGTTGTCGGTTACGGCATGAAGCCCAAACGACGTCCGGTCAGCGAAGTCCGACAGCAGTCTTTCCACGCCTTCAATCGATCGGCTGCGGATGAAGATGTCTCCGATCAGGTCGGAACAGGCGAAATCAAGGCACTCGACCACACTTCGGGCGACGGGTCCCGATCCGAAAATGAAGCCCGACACAGGTACCCGGCAGCGAACAAACAGCTCAGCCACTTTCGACGCATAGGTGCCGGTTCTCAGAGCGGAAATCCCCGTCCCGTCGAGTATCGCCAAGGGCCGAAGCGTCCGTTTTTCCAAAAGGACGAAGGTCGACGTCGAGCGAGGCAGGCCAAGATGCCGATTGAAGGCGTTTGCGCCGATGATCTTGACGCCGCCATGGGTCGGATTGACGCAATAGAGAGCCGACAATTTCCAGCCGAGGCGCTCGTCGACGAAGTCACGCCTGAACGGGGCGACGCTCTGCCGCTGCCAGAACTCCTCCTCTGGAAGCGAGAGGACGGCCTTTCCTCCGACAGTCCTCCCGCTTTTGATATCCGCCCAGGCGGCATCCGTGGCTGCATGGATTTCCGCGATCGTGAGTTCCGCGCCGGCCGACTGCAGGTCCTGGCGGGTCAGAAAGCGGACATTGCAGTCCGTGGCATTGTCGAACATGGTCTCCTCCAACGACAAGACGTCGTTCCTCGAGGCGGAACCTAGCACCTGCCTGCGAACCGCTAGATCAAGCTTTGATGAAGCTTCAGCATCGTCGATAAAGAGAAGGCAAAGTTTCGGCGACGTTGGAGGCACGTCCGCCGGAACCGGTCGGCCGGAATTTTGCGCGCCAGCGCCGCAAAAAGGGACTGACGCGGAGGAGGTCGAATCGCGGCGTGGCTTCAGCTAGCGGTCTTTGAGCGATCTGGAGAGAGGAAAGCCCCAATCCAATGATCGTGACGCTCCACGAACTCGACCGGGCGCTCGAGGTCGGTCACGTCGAACTTGGCCGCATCGACGAGCCGCGGCGTTGATATCTCAACGTCTTGACTTGGTGCCGGGGGACAGGCGAACCTGCCTATCCGCGAGCAAAACGCGGTGCTCGGCCATCGGGATCAGGCGCCGAACCTCAGGCAGTCGAGCGGGGTCGATTTCGACCACAAGGACGCAGACGTCGTTTTCGGCCCGCGCCACAATCTGCCCCCACGGATCGCACACCATGGAATGACCGAAGGTCCGGCGGAGTTCCCCGTCCGGCATCGCATAGCTTCCGCACTGTCCGCAGGCCGCGAAATAAGCTTGGAATTCGATCGCGCGTGCCCGACACAGCACCTCCCAATGAGCCTGCCCGGTCTGGTAAGTGAAAGCAGCGGGCAGGACGAAGATATCGACCTTTTCCTCGGCGAGGCGATCGAACAGGCGCGAAAAACGCAGGTCGTAGCAGATTGCACAGCCGATCCGATGGCCGTCGAGTTCATAGATGAACAGATCGCGCCCCGGCGCCACGGCAGCAGACTCGGAATAGGTCTTTCCATCGGGCGCGGTGATGTCGAAGAGGTGAATTTTTCGGTAGAGGCCGACCTCCTCGCCCTTGGCGTTGAACACGACGGTGGTGTTGTAGACACGGTGATCCTGGCCGCGGCGCTCCATCAGGCTACCGGCATGGACCCAGACCGCGTTGTCCTTTGCGAACCGCTGAACGAGGACATATGCTTCGCCACCTGGTATGCGGTCCGCCGCGCGCCTCTTGTCGGCGACCGTCCCGCCAAGCCAGTCGAAATGTTCCGGCAGCACGATCAGGTCGGGTCTGCCGATCATAGCCTCGCGCATCAGCCGCGCGGCTTCGGCAAGATTATAGGCCCGATCGGGCTGCGAACTCAGTTGAACGAGGGCGATTTTCAAGACCTCGGCTCCTCGTCAAAGTCGAAGATCGACCGGCCGGAGGCCAAATGAGACCGGACAGCCACCGAGCGCTTCTGGCGCTCCAATGCCGCGTCAGCAAGGATCCTCAAGCGGTTGCGATCGGCCACGAACACACCTTCATTGTCCGCAAGCACCCCATAGCCAGGCAGAACCGCGACCGCGCCGCAGGCGATTGGCACGTTGAGCGAGCCACCAATCTGAAACTGGCGGTTCGTGGTTTTGGCGGAGACGCCGCGACACCAGACGGGAACGCCGGTGGCGATGATTTCATCGACATCCGTGCACGGACCGTCGATAACGATGCCCGCAGCCCCCTTGGCCTTTGCGGCGGCAGCGACACCACCACCGACACAGGCGATGTCGTCGCGATCGACGCGCGAGATCACCAGGATGTCGCCGGGCAACAGTAGATCGATCGCCTTGTAGATGATGACGCCGTCACGGCCTGGAGCCGCGACGGTGAAGGCGGCACCGGCCACGCGGGCAGGAAATACGGGTCGGATATCACCGCCGACAAATCCCAGGTGCTCGACATGGCCGATGGTCGCCGTGTCAACCGATGACAGTCGCTCGATCAGGTCAGCGGGCAGGGGAGGGCTTCTGTCGATCATCTGATAGAACGCTGTCATCGATTGGGCTTTCTCGCTGTTCGGTCGGTAGGCCTGGATCGGCTCAGACCGGCCGTTCGCCGGAAGTGGTGGTGCGATGCATGATCCGGATGGACGCGGGATCGAAGGAGTCGCGGCGGTGCATGGTGCAACGATTGTCCCACATCATGATGTCGCCCTCATCCCATTGCTGCACGAAGATGTGCTTCGTGTTCGTCGTGTGATCCCACAGTTCGGCGAGCAGCGCGTCGCTCTCATCGCGGCTCATGCCCACGATCCACGCGCCTTCAGTCGTTCCGCCGAGGTAAAGCGCCTTGCGGCCGGTCTCACCATGTGTGCGCACCAACGGATGCACGATGCCGCTCCATTCGCGGAAGTCCTGGCTTTTCGGCGTGGACTTGCCAAGCCTGAGCTTGCCCGTCTTGTCGTAGACGTTCTGGAAGAAGATCTGGCGCCCATCGACGGCGTTCTTTAGAGGAGCCGGCAGCGTGTCATAAGCGATATAGGTCGAGAGGAAATAAGTGTCGCCGCCTGAAGGCGGAACAGCGACGGCACGCAGGATCGCGCCCGCCGGCGGGCGTTCGTAGAACCACGTATCGGTGTGCCACGTCGCCTCGCTATTGCCCATCGCACCGCTTGGCTTGCCATCCTTCATCGCATTGCTGATGACGAGGATTTCCGGGTGGGTCGGATGACCGCCTTCCTGCAATTGCTTGGGATGGATGACGAACTCGCCGAAGTGACGCGAGAACTGCACCTGCTGGGCGTCGGTGATGCCGGCCTTCTTGAAACGGACGACGCCGTATTGCAGCCAGAACTTTCGCACCGCCGCGACGTCGTCGGCGTCATAGTCATTGAAGTCGAAACCCTCGATATCGCCGCAGACATTGCTGGCATGCTGAACGGCGCGAAGCCTTATTTTGGTGAGCATTCCTAAAACTCCTGTTGCTGACCTTCCTCTAAGGTCGCGATGATCGTAGGGCAGGCGAGCGACGCATCACCAATATCGATTGGATCGGATTGATAGGCGTAGCGTATCGATCGCCATCGGCTATTCCGGCAGGACCTGGATGTCGTCTGGATCGATGGAAAGCGCAACGACGTCGCCGATAACTGGAAGTGAGGCCGACAGCGATGAGCGTGTGAGCACCGTCAAGACGACCTGCGGATCGATCTCGACCGCGAGCTCCAGCGACGGACCGAGGTTGATGACCCGGCGGACGGTTCCGGACAGACGATTGACGCCGCACCCGCCGGCGTCGCCGGTGTTGTTCAGCACCGCGATGTCTTCGGGCCGGATGCAGCAGAAGCGGGCTTGCTGACGGTTCGGCGGGCGCTTCGCCCGCAAGCTGATCGCGCTCCCGGACAGGTGAAGGTTGAGGGTGGCTTCCTGCTCACTCGTCCCTTCGATGGTGAGGATGTTCGATTTCCCGATGAAATCCGCCACGAATGAGCTCGCCGGATGACGGTAGATCGAAGCAGGCCCGCCCGTTTGGGCAATGACCCCCTGCCACATCACCACGATCCGGTCGGACATCGCCATCGCTTCTTCCTGGTCGTGCGTCACGTAGACGAACGTCATGCCCAGCTGCTGCTGGAGTTCCTTCAGTTCGAGCCGCATGGCCTCTCGAAGCTTCAGATCGAGATTCGAGAGCGGCTCGTCGAGGAGCAGGACGGATGGGCGTGGCGCAATGGCACGCGCCAGAGCCACGCGTTGCTGCTGTCCACCCGACAATTCCCTCGGATAGCGCGCGCCGTAGTCTTCAAGATGAACACTTCGCAGCGCCGACGCCACGCCGCTTTCGATCTCCGATCGCGCCACGCTCTTCATCTTGAGGCCAAAACCGACGTTGTCGGCGACCGTCATGTGCGGAAAAAGCGCGTAGTTCTGGAACACCAGTCCGATATTTCGCCGTTCTGGTGGAACGCGGCCCTGGCTCCTCCCGCGGATCCTGATATCGCCGAACGACGGCTGGTTGAAGCCGGCGATCATGTTGAGCGTTGTCGTCTTCCCGCAGCCGGAGGGTCCGAGAATACTGACGAACTCACCCTGCGGGATCTGCAAGCTGATGTCCTTCACGACGGAGATCGCCCCGAAGGACTTGCTGACGGAGACGAGTTCAATATCGATGCTGCTCATTTGCTGCCACCATGGAGTTTGACGGAAAAGCCGCCGATCTTTTCAAAAAGGAAGATCACCGCGAGGATGAAAATCATCGACGCGACATTGACCGCCGCCATCACCGGATCGAGGCTGTATTCGAGGTAATTGATGACGGTGATCGGCAGCGTCGTATCGCCTGGTCGAACCAGGAACACCGACAGCGGAATGTTGTTGAAGGAGATGATGAAGGCGAAGGTCATGCCTGACAGCACACCAGGCCTGATCGCTGGCAAAAGAATGTGCTGCACCCGCTGCCGCTTGCTCGCCCCCAGGATTTGACCCGCCCGATCCAGATTGCGGTCGAAGTTCGCAATAGACGTCGCCACCATTCTCACGACGAATGGCAGGGCGAGGACGATGTGGGCGGCGATCAGCGCAGGCGTGCCAAGGAAGGACTGCAGCCCGACCAGCGACAGGAACAGGACGATCGCTACGCCCTTGACGATCTGCGGCACCGACAGCGGCGAGAGAAGCACCGACATCACCGCTTCACTGCCGCGAATCTTTTCATAGACGATGGCATAGGCTGCCATGACGCCGATGATGCCGCTGACGATAGAGACGATCACCGCGACCTTGACGCTGAGCAGAAAGGGCAGGAGCCAGCGCTGCGAGACGAGGTCGCCGTACCACCGCGCCGTCCACTCCCACGGCCGGAACGTCACCGCGGAGGTCGGGCTGAACGAGGCCGCTATGACGACGGCAAGTGGCAGCGTGATGAAGGTGAGCACACCGGCCAGCATGAGCCGGAAGAGGACCGAGAGGAACCAGTTCATGCCGTGGCCCTCCCGGCGCCGCTTCGCTTGGTACGGTGCCGCGTTTCAAACCGCACGCCAACGAACGAGATCACCAGCATCAGAAGGAGAAGCGCATTGGCCATGACGGCGGCAAAGGGCCAGTCGACGTAGAAGAGGACCTGCTCGGAGATCATCGTCGCCAGGACTTTGAAACCGGCGCCGCCGAGAAGTGCTGGTGTCGCGTAGGCGCTCGCGGCCATGGTGAACGAAAGCAGCAGCGAGCTGACAATTCCCGGAACGGAAAGCGGAACGATGACGTGGCGGACGACGGAGACGCGCGAGGCACCGAGCATCTGCGCCGCGCGCTCGAGACTTTCGTCGATGCCCTGAATGCTGGTCATCAGCGAGAGAATGCCGAACGGCAACACGACGTGGGTCAGGCCGACGACGACGGCAAAGAGATTCTTCGAAAGCGGGAGCGGCGACGAAATAAGACCGAGGTCAAGGAGAACATCGTTGATGAAGCCGCGATCTTCCAGAATGATGAGCCAGCCGTAGGTCCGCAGCACCACGCCCGCAAGTTCCGGTGCCAGCGCAAGGGCAAAGACGACCGCGCGCCACCGGCTCCTGGAACGAGCCAGAAAATAGGCGACCGGATACCCCAGCACAGTAACCGCGATCGCAACGAGTCCGGACATGATGGCCGTGCGACAGAATCCAGCAACCGAAAGTCCGTCGGTGAAAAACCGTCGGTAGCTCTCGACGGAAAATCCACCGACTTCCTCTTGTGAAAAGCTGATGCCGATCATCAGTCCCATCGGAAGCGCGAAAAAGACGCTCAGGAATACGGCAGCTGGCGACAAAGCCATGTAACTGTAGGATCTCCTGATTGGAGATAGAGACGCCGCCGGAACCGCAAGTGTGATGGTGTTCATCGCGACCTCTCAGTCTGCCTGGGGAACGACATCGCGGTCCCACTGCTCGGCCCAGCGCGGCAGGCGCTCGGCGACGAGCGACAGGTCCGGAAGAAGCAGGGTCTTGAGGTCAGCTTCCGAGGTGATCTGCCGCGTGCGAATCGCCTCGGGGACCTCTACGTCGGTTCGCGCGCTCCCGACCTTGTAGCCACCGATCCACGCTTCCTGACTTGTCTTTTCCAGGAAGAAATCGATGAACTTCATGGCCGATTGCTTGTTTTGTGCACCCGCGGGCACGTTTAGCGTGGCGATGAGAGGAATGGTGCCTTCCTTGGGACGGATGTAGTCAACGGGCAAGCCGGCATCGACGAGGAGTTGAGCGCGACCGTTCCAGAAAGGCATGGCCCAGACCGTGCCGTCCTTGATGTAGCTTTCAAGAATGGCAGACGATTGTTCGAATCCAATGGACTGCCTGGCGACAGCTTCCATGGCCTTGAAACCCGGATCGAGATTGTCGACAAGGTCGCCACCATTGATCACGGACATCATCTCGACGAGGTAGATGGCCATGATGTTTTGAAACGTCGGCAGCACGATCCTGCCCTTCAGCTCTGGGGCGAGGAGCGCCGTCCAGGAGGACGGCGTGGCAAGCTTGTCCTTCCGGTAGAGGAGCGACAGGTACTGGACTTCGTGCACGGCACCGCAGGGACCGGCCGCGGCCGCCAATCTCGGCATGAGCTTGGCAAGGTTCGGGATCGTGGCCGCGTCAAGTTTCTCCAGCACGCCGTCACGGCAGCCCTGCACCGACTGCGAAGCGGTCATGACGACGACATCGAACCCCGGTCGGCCCCCGGTCGCCTTGATTTTCGCATAGTCCTGCGAGGCCGAGCCGACCGGATCATAAATGACATCGATACCGAACTTGGCCTCGAACGGTTCGATGATCGCTTTTTCTATGATCTCCTCGTAGGGGCCGCCGTAGCTGTTGACCACAAGCGTTTCTGCTCGCAGGGGGGTGGACAGGATTGCTGTCATGATCGCCGAGAGCAGAATCCGGCTTTGCTTTGTTCCCATGGCTCGTCTCGCTTTTTTTGTGTTGTTGCCGTGGGGATGGTGGACAGCCGGCGGCCGGGGGTCCAATAACGATCGTCGAAGATTGTTGCCCCGCAGCTATCAATCGGGGGCCATCGCGATTTTCTCCCGACAATGGCAGCGATGACGATTTCGCATTCACAAGGTGGTTTTCTCGAAGCTTGGCGGCGCATCCCGTTCAGCGTTGTCTTCCCGCGGATCGCTATCCGTCGAATATCCGTGCAATGGAAATGATCGCTGCCCGCCCAAAGCCCAGCTTTCGCCGCGCGAGTTGCTTTGCCTGGTGTGAGCGAGACGAGGACGGACGGGCTTCGGAACGGCGATCGTCGCCGGTACCCTGAGGCGGAACCGAGCGCCACCATCTCGATGAAGCTCGCAAAACGCTCCGGCGCGATGTCGATGCCGCAATTCTTGGCCAGCACCAACAATCGCGAAGCTTCGATCGTTGCCTCGCAACATCATCGCTTCACGGCGCGCATCAGCCGCCTTATATATTCTTCTCAAGGAGAATGATTATGGTCCCTGTCTCACACATCTACACGCCTGCCGAGGCCGCCGCTGTGAGCGAGATTGCGATAAAGTCGGTGCACAACGCGATCGACAAGCGGATCGTCGCCAATCGTCCGTCCAGCACCGAGGGCCGAGCTCTTACTGAAGAGGATCTGCTTCGCTTGAAGCTCTGGTACGGCGTTGGATCGATCCTATCTGCCGAGCGCCGTAAACGAATGTTCGACACAATCGATGAGAACCCGGGCGCCGATACCGTAAGGGCCGACGATTACCTTATCATCGACGTCGCGCGGGCAAGGAAGCAATTGGCCGCGCGCGCAGAGGCGCTTCGAGAGGCTGAAAAATTGATCCAGAGCGTCAAAGGAGTTGTCGGCGGCGAACCGGTTTTTAAGGGAACTCGCGTTCCGGTGCGAACAATTGCCGCGATGAAAGCCCAAGGCGCGAGCACCGAGGAAATCGTCGAAGGCTATCCTTCGCTGACGGGGCGAATGGTGGAGCTTGCTGACATCTGGACTGCAGCCCATCCCGTTCGAGGACGGCCACGCAAACTTTCGGAGCTGGGCTTGACGGTGAAGTCGGAAAAGCGTCTTCGGCTAGCAAATGAGCGCGTTCCACAGTCGTCGGATAAGCCCTCTTGAAATTTCTGATCGACGAATGCCTCCACACATCACTCGTGGCCGTGGCTCAAGATCACGGCCACGATTGTTTTCACGTCAACTGGTTGGGGTTAAGCGGCGAGACGGACTGGGACCTGATGCTGCCTCGGATCGTCGCGGAAGATTTCACCTTCGTGACGAACAACGCTCGCGACTTTCGCAAGCTCTACGCCAAGGAACGGCTCCACGCGGGTCTCGTGATTATCGTGCCGCAAGTGCTACCTGCGCTTCAACGGGAACTATTTGTTCTTATTCTGCGGGAACTGGTAGGGGTGCAATATCTCGTCAACGAGGTGCTGGAAGTGACCATCGACGACGATACCGCCGTTCTGACGCGCTATCTGCTGCCGGAAACCTAGGCGTTTTCCAAAAGCTCATTTAGCGCCGATCCGGGACAGATCGATCCGCATTTCCGCTGTTCCGACAGGACCGCCATTCTCGCTGCCCTTGAGCTTCGAAGAGGCCGGCGCGCTGTCGGTGTCGGCGTCTTGTTCGGCAACGGGCGGGACGGTCAGTTTCACAGATACGTCAGGGTCCTTGGCTCGAAACACGCTCACGCCCTCGAACTCGCCGGTCTTCCAGGCATAGACGGCATCTTCGAATATCTGCGGAAAGACTTGCCTGTCGGTGGGATTGCCGTACCACTTGGCGACAATCCTCACCACCTTGGCGAACAACCCCGTGCCGAGGCGCAGATTTTCACAAGCCTCTACAAGATCAGGCTTGAGCTCAGAGACATCCTTGACGCCGATGCCGGCGGGGACCTGCGTGATCCCGACGCGAACCACTGCCTGGCCAACATATTTACGGATGAGGTCCATCGCCTCGTCCGGTGTTCTCGGCTTCGGGACGAGGATCAGCCGGCCACCGGCTTTGACGGCAACCGCTAACGGGTCCGAGGAGCCGGCCGCCTGGACGAATTGCTCGACAATGGCAGGCGTCAGTGAGGGATCGGCGCATTTTTCTATCATCGCGGCATCGAGCATGACTACCTCCTCAGCTCAGGTGTTGAATGAAAGGACGAGCGGTTTGGCGAAGAGACGCGCAAAGGCCCTGGCACTGGCCCGCTGGATGGCGACGATCGAGGTATTCGCGGTCCACCAGCCATTGCCGACGGCGACGATGACATCGGGATCGTGCAACATGGATTGCAGGGCGGGCCAGGCAACGAGCTGTTCGTAGCACATCAGCGGCGCGACCTTGTAGCCGTTAAGGACGACAACCGGGTTTGCAAAAAAGTCCGCGCGCGCGCCTTTGCTATCGCCCCACCAGGGCTGCCACATCGAGCCGGGAACAGGCATGCGCTGACGATACAGGACGCGGCCGCCTCCGGCCGACACCGCCACCAAAACATTGTCATAGCCATCGGCGCCGACAACGGATGCGCCGGCGACCACCGTCACGGGACTGCCGGCCAGAGCCCTGGTCCATAGCCGCTCGATGGTGGGCGTCCAGAAGCCCAGCGCACTTTCCGGCAGGACGATGTAGCCGACACCATCGCTAGCCACCTTTTGCACCGTTGCGATCAGGTCACGCTGTCGCTGAAGACCGGCCTCGCGTCCGAGCGAAGAACCCATTTGCCAATCGACGCCGCGCCATGACTGAGGTACTTCTGGATCGGTCCAGGTTAGCCCGGACCAAACCCACGCGCCTGCCAAAGCGATCGCGACAGCCGGCCAAAGCCGGGTTACGAGGCCGATCAGACCGGCTGTCGTGGCAGCCAGTCCCCACCACCCCCATCCCGGAAACAGAACGCCCGCCGCAGTGATCGGATGCGCCCAACCGGTAATTCCGAAAGGGGGTAGGGCCATCAGGATGCCAGCGGCCACGTACCGATGGGGTCTCTTGGTGCGAACCGATGTCCAAAGCACCGTGTAGACCCCGAAAAAGCTGACCGATGCCGCGAGCCAGAGCAGCAGTCCTGGCCAAAGGTCGGACGAATAGAAGGTGGCGACGCCTTGCGGCAACCCTCGTGAGGCTGCGAGGAAATATGCCGCAGAGACCAGCCCCGCCGCCATCCGATTGGGTGCATGAGCCCATAATACAGGGAAGGCGAGGGCGACTGGTAGGAGAAGCACCTGGCCGCTCCATCCGATCGAGGCGGCGGCGAGGGCAAGGCCGATCAGCGCTGCGGTACCCACGTGGTCACGGCGCATAGGTGAGCACCTTTTGCGCCAGACCGAGGATGCCGGACACGGGTAAAGGACCGAAATAGCGGGAATCGTAGGAGCCCGCGAAACCGGAATGCAGAACGGCGTGTCCAGCTGGCACGGTGCCACTTGCAAAAGCCGAAAGAGCTCGACCTTTTCCATCTGCTTTGGCGACTGTCGAATTTGCCACGGTGATGCCATCGACGAACATGGCTGACCTGATCTCCACCCTTTGGCCCTCGGTGGCGATCACCGTTTTGATCAGCGGGGCAAAACCGCCCGGGCACGAACCAGAGCGCAGATAGCCGCGCTGTCGGGCCTCGCGCATCCTGTCGTTTTCCGGCGGGCAGATAAAGACGACATCGCCGACGGCGGGGGACCGATCGAGTGCTGCGACCCGCCAGAGGCCGAGCGGTTCGCTTGGTGTCATATTGATGCGGAACCCGCCGGCGGCGGCGGCGACGGACAAGACAAACGCCAGCAAGGCCGCGGCCAATAATAGCGTCGCGGCGGGCCGAATTTGTTCGTGTGTCGGGCACTGGCGCCTGATTGTCGGGATCATTTCAGCGAAAGTCCCTGGCTCCTGGTCTGTCGCAAGGTCTCGGCCTGCTTCAGCGCCTCGGTCGTTCTCTCATGAGCGGAGAGCTGCTGGATGGTCCGCATCGAATTCCAGGCGGCTTGTACCTCCGCCTTTTGCGCAGGGTTCATCCCTGCCGTGACGGACTTGAAGGTCTCTCCGCTCGGATCCTTCGACGCGATGCCGAGGAAGGTGCGTTCGCCGAACCGTTGCGAGACGGCTTTGGCGAACCGATCGAGTTCGGCCTTCACCATTTTGACGGCAAGCGCATATTCGAGACCGGCGGGAAGATCATCGCGGTCGATCGCATCACGCACGCGCTCGAGCGTTTGCTTTGCGGGAGCAGAGAGCGCGGGGATGTCGACCGAGACTTGCCGGCGAACCGCGCGTTCCTCCGTTTCATGCTTGCGTTCGATCTCGGCCCGCTGGCGAAGATAGCGTTCGAGATTACGGGCCAGAGCCGGCACGTTGGCGATCGCCCGTTCGCGGTCCTGCTTGTCGCCCCGGTTGGCGAACACGCCCGTCTTACCCCTCAATGCACCGAAGCGCTCCGGTTCGCCGGCGATCTTTGCCAGCGTGGTTTTGGCGATCGCCTGATCCTTGAGCATCGCGTCGACATTCACCGCCTTGAAGGCGCTTTCCGGCTGGGCGTAGACGAGATGGAAGCGAGTGGAGACATCCTCCCATTGTTTGTTGAGACCGGGATCTGCTGCGAGCTTGTCCTCCACGGACTGGTCGATGGATTTCGGGAAAGTGGAAATGCCAGATACCATGGGCTTCGACTCCTTGGCGTTCGATTTGGGTGATGTTTTGGCGCTGGCGGCGCGCCCGAGTATCACGCCAATTGCCGCCAGGCGGGCGCCGAGATCGGCGAGCTTTTGTTTCTGCCGTACGACCCATTGGAGGCGATCGTGGGCGATCGTGCGGGCGACGTTCATGAGATGCAGGCCTCGCGCCTCGGCAAAGCGCAAGGCTTGGCCGTACAAAGAGCTCTTTTCGTAGTCGAGCGTCGTCTCCTTGGCGTTCCGGCGCGACAGGATCGGGATAAGGCCACCGGACTTCGCGAAAGAACGTCGGCCGTAATAGATGGCGAGATCCTCGCGATGGCGCGTCATCGCCACATAGGTGAGATGACGGTCCAGCGAAAGGGAAGCAAGCACCTTGACGCGGTCGACGGTCGCCCCTTGGCTCTTGTGGATCGTCGTCGCATAGCCGTGGTCGAGCTTGTTGTAGAAGCGCTGCTCGATCGTGACCAGACGGCGATGTTCCCCTTCGCCAAGTGCCACCACGAGCCGCCCAGCTGCAGCGTCGATCACCTTGGCCAACATACCGTTCTTGACGCCAAGGCTACCCTCGTTCTTCAGGAACACGATCTGGTCGCCGGCCGCGAACATGCGGGTTCCGTCCTCGGTCTTGAAGGCAAAGCCGTCCGCGAGGATGCCGCGCTCGACCAGCTTGGCTCGAGCCATATCGTTCAACATCCGAACGTCGCGCCGAAGGTGTGCGAGGATCAGGCTGCTCTTCGAAGGATCGTAGTCGCGATCCCAATCGGCGATCAGGCTTTCGACGGCCTGCGCCTTGAGGTCCAACCCCCTGACATGCCCATGGGCACGATAGGCATCAACCGCTTGGCCGACATTGCCGCGCCCCAGATCGAGCGAGGCGTCGCGCATCCATTGCTGGCGCTGACGATAGATCGTTTCGAGCTCGGCATAGCCGATCCGGTCGGCAATCGCCCGGAAGGCAGCTCCCGCCTCGATCGGCTGCAACTGTTCGGGGTCACCGACGAGCACGAGCTTTGCGCCGGCCTTGCTCACGGCCTCGACGAAGAGCGCCATCTGCCGCGACGACACCATGCCGGCCTCATCCAGCACGAAAACGGTTCTCGTGTCGATCTGGTCGCGGCTCTGGTTCCAGCGCAGCTCCCACGACGACAGCGTGCGGGACTGAATACCGGCTTCCTTCTCCAGGCCCTCGGCTGCTTTGCCGGCAAGCGCACCACCGACGACACGATAGCCGGACGCTTCCCAGGCTTCGCGCGCCGCCTTCATCATCGTCGTCTTACCGGCGCCGGCGCGGCCGATGACGGCGGCGATCCGTTCGCCGCCAGCCACACGTTCGATCGCAGTCCGCTGTTCATCCGACAGACGGGCATGGCGCGCAAACGTCGCCTCCAGCACCGCCTCGCGTACGCCATGAGAGGCGCGCCCGGACAGCCAGATAGCCCGGTTGACCATCTCGGCTTCAAGCCGGATCATCTCCCGCGTCGTGTACTTAGCAGGTGTCTGGATACCAGTCGCAAAGTCGATCCGGTCACGTTCGAGCCGCAGCGCCTCCGGGCTCTGCAGGATCCTCACCATCAGGTTCTGGAACAGAGCGGCATCGTCGATATAGCGGTGCAGGATCTTCGCCACATCGCGTTCATCGAAGACGCTCTTCTCCCGCGTGATGAGGTCGAGAACGATTTCCGGACGGTGCTGTATGCGTCGGGCATTTTCCGTGCGGCGGTCTTCCTGCAGTTCAATGCGTTCGAGCTTTGGCGACCATGCCGACGACCTTGCCGACGACCTTGCGTTGGCTTGTTCCGCCTTGCGGTCGATCGCTTTGGTGCCGACACCGAGATGGATGGTCGGGGTCAGTTCGATGCCCTGCTTTTCAAAGGACCGCCCGTCGACGCGGATGTCGAGACCGGCAAGGGCAAGATGCCTATTCTGACAGGCGAACCAACCATCGCGAATCGTATTAAAATCGTCTGCGCTTCCCGCCCAGAGTTCATAGACGATCTTGCCGGCATCGTTGCGCATCGGGTTACCGTCCGGACTGGTCACCGCAATCTTCTTTGCGCCGAACCCGCGCTCTGTCAGCGGCCTGAGCGTCGTCATCAGATGGACATGCGGATTGCCCGGTGCGTCGTGATAGACCCAGTCGGCGACCATGCCCTTCGACGTGATGTGCCGCTCCACGAAATCCCGGACGAGAGCAATGCTCTGCTCGGCAGAGAGCTCGATCGGAAGGGCAATGGTGACGTCCTTGGCGAGCTGCGCGTCCGATCGCTTTTCGAACGCCTCGACCTTGTTCCAGAAGGCTTCGGACGCTCCGGACACCGACCTGTCCGCGATCATGGCACGCAGCCATGTGGGAGCCCCTGCCGGAATGACGAACTCCTCATACAGGAGACCACGCTTGCGGGTGTAGTCGATCGTCCGGGCTTCCCGCTCATAGTCCATCTTCGCGCAGTGCCGGTAGGCCGCCGACAGCACGGCGCTGCGGCCGGAGACACGGGCGACGATGCTGACGGAGAAATGAGGGACGGCCACGGCGCAGTTCCTTCCCGGTTGCGAACGAGTTCATCGCGTTCGTCGAGAGCGGCGGGCCAAATCGGCCTCCAGCAAGGGCGTCGCGTCAGCGACGTATAATTGCGCCCTTGGAAGCCGCTCCTCCGGAACGGCCGGGATCATGACCGGAAGTGCAGGTTGCGCCTACCCGCATTAGTGTCGGTAGATTGGCAGGTCGGTCTGGAGGAACCTCACAAACGTTCGAAGACGAAACGGCAGACACGGGACCATCTGGAATGAAGAAACACTCCTCGAAAATCCGCGACGAAATTGCCAAACTGCAAGAGCAACTTAAAACCGCCGAGACCCGCGAAGCGGAGCGGATCGGGCGGATCGCGCTCAAGGCTGGCCTTGGCGAGATCGAGACTGACGAAAACGAGCTGCAGGCGGCGTTTGAGCACCTGGCCGAACGGTTTCGCAGGGGCGAAGTCGTTCCCGCCGAAGGAAAAGGGGCAAACGAGCATGGTCGCAAAGGTGCACAAGCCACACCGGTCGCGTCTGGCACGGCTGCGGGCGGCGATAGCGAGGCTTGAACGGATGGCGAGGACGAAGACATTCGACGCCCGCAGGAAGGACACACGCGAGAAGATCGAACTTGGCGGGCTGATCGTCAAGGCGGGCCTACGATACGAAAAGCGCGCGCTGCTGCTCGGGGCGCTGATCGAAACAGCACGACGCATCAGGAGCGATGAGGATGAGCGATCTCGGCTCACGGCGATCGGATCGGAGGCCTTTGGCAATGACGGCGAATAAGATCGCGCTGGTCAGCGTGCCCATAGCACTGATGATGCTCGTCACCATCGGCATGACGGGTATCGAACAATGGTTTTCCGAATTCGGGAAAACCGAGACAGCTCGGCTGACCCTCGGTCGGATGGGAATCGCCTTGCCCTATATCGCGTCAGCCGCCGCCGGCATCATCTTTCTGTTTGCGAGCGCCGGCTCAACGAACATCAAGCTCGCCGGATGGGGTGTTGTCGGCGGTAGCAGTGCGACGATCGTGATCGCCGCGCTGCGTGAGACCGTGCGACTTGCCGCAATTTTCGACCATTTTCCGGCAGTTCGATCGGCGCTCTCCTATGCAGACCCGGCAACGATGATCGGGGCAGGGGCGGCGCTGACGTCGGCCGGCTTTGCACTTCGCGTAGCACTTGTCGGCAACGCGGCGTTCGCGCGCTCCGAGCCGCGCCGTATTCGAGGAAGGCGCGCACTGCATGGCGAAGCCGAGTGGATGAAATCGACGGAGGCCGGAAAGCTCTTTCCGGATACCGGCGGCATCGTCGTCGGCGAGCGCTACCGCGTCGACCAGGACATAACGGCGATGCGGTCGTTCAGGGCGGATTGCGTGGAGACGTGGGGCGCCGGCGGCAAGTCGCCGCTTCTCTGCTTCGACGGCTCGTTCGGATCCTCGCACGGCATCGTCTTTGCCGGCTCAGGCGGTTTCAAGACGACGTCGGTGACGATCCCGACCGCGCTTAAATGGGGCGGTACATTGGTCTTGTTGGATCCGTCAAACGAAGTCGCGCCCATGGTGATCGGGCATCGGACAAACGCCGGACGCGACGTCCGCATCCTCGATCCAAGAACCGCCGACACGGGCTTCAATGCGCTGGACTGGATCGGGCTTCATGGCCGCACGAAGGAAGAGGATATTGCCGCCGTTGCCTCATGGATCATGAGCGACAGCGGCGGTGCTCGCGGCGTGCGCGACGATTTCTTTCGCGCATCGGCGCTGCAGCTGTTGACCGCATTGATCGCCGACGTCTGTCTATCCGGCCGCACCGAAGAGAACGACCAGACACTTCGCCGGGTCCGCAAGAATCTGTCCGAGCCCGAACCGAAGCTGCGCGCGCGACTGCAGTCGATCTACGACAATTCGAGATCCGACTTCGTAAAGGAGAACGTCGCCGCCTTCGTCAACATGACGCCAGAAACGTTTAGCGGGGTTTACGCGAATGCGGTGAAGGAGACGCACTGGCTGTCCTATCCGAATTATGCGGCGCTTGTCTCGGAGTCGAATTTTTCGACCAACGACATTTCCGCGGGAAACACGGATGTCTTCATCAACATCGACCTGAAGACGCTGGAGACGCATTCGGGTCTTGCTCGCGTCATCATCGGGTCCTTCCTGAACGCGATCTACAATCGTGATGGAGCATTGAAGGGCAGGGCGCTGTTCCTTTTGGACGAGGTGGCACGCCTGGGCTACATGCGGATTCTGGAGACGGCTCGTGACGCCGGCCGAAAATACGGCATCACGCTGACAATGATTTACCAGTCGATCGGCCAGATGCGAGAAACCTATGGCGGCCGCGACGCGGCGAGCAAATGGTTTGAGAGTGCGAGCTGGATCTCGTTTGCTGCCATCAACGATCCGGAAACGGCCGACTACATCTCGCGGCGCTGCGGCATGACGACGGTCGAGATCGATCAGGTCAGTCGCAGTGTCCAGTCGAAGGGTTCATCGCGCACGCGCTCGAAACAGCTTGCCGCCAGACCGCTCATCCAGCCGCACGAAGTTCTGCGCATGCGGGCCGACGAGCAGATCGTCTTCACGGCAGGCAATGCGCCGCTTCGATGCGGTCGTGCGATCTGGTTCCGTCGTGACGATATGAAGGCTTGCGTCGGCGAGAACCGGTTTCATTCACCGGACAGCGGCAGGAAGGAGCGTTCGAATGCGATAAATCTCGCAAACACCGATGAAGCTACGTCGGATGTAGCGTCTACCGGGATCTAGGGGAAATCGACTGGCGACGAACACCGTAACGCCGTTCAGGAAAACGGTGAGACCGTGGTCGTCCGGCCGCTTGCGGCGCGGCATTCCGACACTCGTCATCTGGGAGGCGGTGATCGGCGTCGCCAGTTGGCAGTACCTCCATCCGACGGGAGAGGAATAGGGGTTTGGGGAAAGGGAGGAGGGAACCGTCCTCTTTCCTCATGGGAGGAAGTTTGAAGGAGGGGCTTGCACTTCCTTCATGGGGTGAGATTGAGAGGGGCGGCGCAGCCCCCCTTTCACAGCCGGGCCGGTCGGTCGATCCGGCCGGACCGGGTCATAAGGCAAGCTAAAGACCAGAGGCGGCTGCCGCCTCTGGTCTGGGTCTCAATCCGCGGGATCGAAGAACGTCTCTCTGTCCTCGACACCGATATGCCAGCGCCTATCGGACCACCGGGACGGAAGATAAATTTCGTCGCCGCCGAAATATGCGATGATGATCCGGTGGTCCTCATGGAACAAGCCGAAATCCACCTTGTTGTCGATCGCAAAGAGTAGCGCCGCCGACAGAAACTCGCGTGGGATATCGAAGGGAAGATGGACTTCCGCATCGAAATTATGACGCAAATTTTCAAGCAAGTCCGACTGTTGAGGCCGCAGCTTGGGGGCTCCTCCATCCATGGGATTGATTTCACGCCTTGTCATCAAAGTCTCCTTTTCGTTTTCTGACGAAAGGGGCCTGCACCGTAGCTCGCGAGGGGTCAGGGACCGCGTACGCGGCCGCCAGGCGGCGAGCGGAGGAACCGATTTTCTGTGCCGCCTGCGGTGCGGAAAATTGGCGGGGCCGTGATGTCCTTGACGCCGGAGCGGCGGGTGCACAATGGGCGGTCAGAGAGATAGAACCGCGTCCTGAATGGACGCGACCGCCTGCCAGCTTTGCTGGCCACAAGACGGTTCGGTAAGCTCGACGCGACCTCTTCGTGCGCCGTCTGTATTACGTTGCGAGAGGATCGCGACCGGAATCGGCGAAGACCGCCTGCGGGCTTCGGTCGCGGTACGATTGGCGCCTGGCCCGGTTGCCATCCATCACGAAATTGAATCGGTCGCATGTGACTGATTCAAATGTGTCGTTGGACGTCGCGATACTGTTTGGCGATCATGGCAGCATGATTGCGCAGCCCTACCATCTCTATATCGAACGCGCGGATCCGGCAAAGAACATGGCGCGCTACTACGCCATGGAAGTCGGGCAGACAATGTTTGGAGAGGTCTGCCTGATCCGGCGATGGGGACGCATCGGCCAGCATGGGCAGGAAAAACAGCACGTCTTCGAGCGGGAGGAGGAAGCGGTTCGCCTGTTCCTCTCCCTGGTGAAACAAAAACGTGCCCGGGGCTATCGGCCAAGATCAACTCTCCGGTATTTGCAGCGATGATCCGATCTCCTCGGTCCTTCAGCTTCACGACGACCGCCGAAACGGGCCCCTGATGGCGCGTTGGTCTCGAGAATGCCGCGCCGATCTAGATGAGGAACGATATCGGCCAGTCGCGGTAGGGAGTTGGCGAATTGCTGCATGATGTTTTCCTTTCAAACGCGCGCATCACTGATATCCGACCTAAAGGTCGTGGGCGGCCTCGAGGCCTATTGTCGGCTTTCTCAAAGCGGGCCGCTGGCCCCGCCTCAAGCGGCGGGGCCAGCGGGATCTCAGTCTCGGTTTTGGCGGGACCAGATCAACTGGTAGCCGTCCTCGCCTTCGACCTCCGAAAGCGTCGCGTAGATCGGGGCCGGGAAGCTCGGGTCGTCCAGCTTGACCGAGAGGTAGTCGCGGTCGCTCTCGCTGGAACGCTTCTGCCAGGCCGCACCAAGCTCGACGTTGCCAGCGTAGATACGGAAGTGCGGACCCTTGTCGGACGGATTTTCGACGCGGGCGATGCGGGCCTTGACGTTGAGAGCGAGAGTGCGGATCGAGCCGGTGAAGCCGTTTTCGTTTGCGGTGAAGATGCCGATGGTAGCCATGTTCATGTTCCTTTCGTGTGTATCGGGCCGCGCCCATCGCGGCCTCGATGGCTGTCGCAAAGACCGGTGACGATCGGACCGCACCTGATAAGGCCAAAATGAAATGGAGGGCGGCAAGACGCAGATTTGTTAGCGGGAGAGGAGGACGTGACGTCCGGGGTAAGAAATCTGCAAATTGCCGTTGCGGGAAGACGATCGAGGCGCAGCCGGTCTCCGGTCAGACATGCCTCATCGAGCCCGCGGAGGAGCGGCCTACGACAGCAATGGGAGGTACTTGAGCATGGGGGCCCGCGTCAGGGCATTCCGTACCGAAACAGCTGCAGCGGCAAGCCTGCGCTCTGTCCTCAAGTCATGGCGTCGAATTCGGTTGCGACGAGTTCGGCCGACCGGGCAGTTGCCCTTGTTATCGACGTGACTTGCCGAGCCTGGTTCGCCGCCCGGAGAATCCATGCGTCACGCCAAGCCGTCTATCGTCGAAGTCAGGCAGCCCCAAAGCAGTGGCCACCGATCGGCCCAACCGGGGAAGCGTTCGACCGCCGCGCCGCTTACCCAGTCCACTTGCTCGCACGCAAAACGGCCGAGGCACGGATGACGGCCGTCGATGCCAGGAGGCTGCCCATCGCTGAACGCCTTCGTCGCGGTCAGCTAGTCAAAGGTTGCTCTTGGACCCAAGGCGAACCCCGAATGCATGGCGTCATCGACGTAAACCGACAAGGCGCATCTCAATTTAAGTAGCCGGCTAAATAGTTTGTGGCGTAATCAACGTTATGGAACTATATGCGTCATATCGGCTTGCATTTTGTTTGGGCGCATGCCACCGAAAAGACCGGCTCAAATGCCGCGTTGGCTGGCGTCCCCTGCGGCTATGACCGGCGGAATTCGAGCCGCCTTCCCATCCGGGGAGATCATCTCCATTGCATCGGCTATCACGGCCTTCTTCGTCAGAACGCCGGCTGGCGAGCATGCTACTCCTCGGGCCGAGCCAGCACGAAATCGTGCTCTATCTGCCAGAACTTGCCAGAGAAACCAAGCTCGTCAGCGCGTACCGAATCCTCGACGTGCTGGAACTTGGCAAGCAAGCTCTCCTTCACGCCAAAGACGGCGTCGGAGTGGATGTACGGATCGTCCGGATCAAAGATGTGCGTCGTGAGCGTCTCGAAGCCGTCGGCCTTGATGATGTAGTGCAAGTGAGCGGGCCTGTAGGGGTGACGACCGAGCGCGCCGAGCAGCTTGCCGACCGGTCCATCGTCCGGGATCGGGTAATACTTGGGCTTGACTGCGCGAAACCAATAGCGGCCATCCGCGCCGGTGCGAAAGATGCCGCGAAGGTTGAAGTCTGGTTGGATCCCCTTCTGCTGCACGTCGTAGAAGCCTTCGTCGTTGGCCTGCCAGACGTCGATGACAGCGCCGGCAATCGGTCTGCCATCCGTGCTACGGATGCTGCCGCCGATCACCATGTCCTCGCCCTTCTGATCGAGGCAGATATTGGTGCCCATCGGCAGTTCCGGCGCGTCGGCAACGTGAAACGGGCCAAGAACAGTGCTTTCGGAGGCGCCTGAGGGCTTGCGGTTATTAATGGCGTCGACCAGCATCGACACGCCGAGCACGTCCGACAGCAGGATAAATTCCTGTCGCCATTCGTTGCATGTATGTCCTGTGCGGGTCAGAAAGAGAATTGCCTCCATCCATTCGTCCTGCGTCGGCTCAAGCTCCTTCACCGCCTCATGCAGCTTGCGTGTCACGACCTCCATCACGCGCTTCAGGCGCTGGTCCTTGGTGATGGCGTTGCGGCTCGTGACCACCTCAACGGAGTTCTCTTCCGTGAAGAAACCCTTTTCGTGTGCATCAATCATCGCCCTATCTCCCCAAAACGCTGGTCAGCACGCGCCGCAGTTCGGCTGACGGATCGTCGACGATCGCTTCACTTCGCCAGGCGACATGATGGTCGGGACGCACGAGGAGGACGCCGCTGTCTCGGATTTCGCGCATGTTCGCCCAGTCGCCGGCAAAGTCCTGCCAGGGCTGACGTGGACCGATCAGATGTGCGGCGATATCGATGCCCAATTCCTTTCCAAGGGTTCGGGCGGCCTCGATCCAACCCTGTCCGCCAATGCCGGTCAGCACGGTAAACTTCCCATGTCCGGCAAGGTCGAGCGTCGACAGCTTTTCGCCTGTCGCAGAATACACCCAGGCATGCGGCAGCCTTGCGCCGGGCCAGCTCGTCTGCTGGCAGTGCAGTTCCGGATCCCGGGCGAAGGCCGGTTCCGCCTGCTCATCCGTTACGATCGCGCCCGATCGGTAGCGCTGGTTCATCTCGACGCCATGGCAATCGAACTCGTAGACCTTGTCGGCGATCGCCTTGCGGATCGCGGCCCGTTGCTCCTCGGCCGCGACAGTGTTGTTGCAGCGGGCGTCCATGTTCTCCTGCATCTTCACCGGGTCGATGGAATCGAGCAGCCCCAGCGCCTTGAAGATCGGCCCGAACTCCTCGATCGACTTGTTGGCCCGGGTGACGATCTGCTTGGCGACGGGCGCCCGCTCGGCCTGATAACTATCGAGAAGTTTCGGGCCTGCGGCCCCCTTCAGGACGAAGGCGAGCTTCCAGGCGAGGTTGAATGCATCCTGGATCGAGGTGTTCGAGCCGAGCCCGTTTGACGGCGGATGGCGGTGGGTGGCGTCGCCCATGCAAAAGACGCGGCCATTGGACATTGACGTGGCGTACATGTTGTTGACGGTCCAGGTCGAGACCGACTTGATGGTCATCTCGAGATCCGGATCGCCGACCAGGTCGCGCACGACCTTCTTCGCATGCGCTTCATCCACCGAAGGAGGCGGCTGGTTGATATCGTAACCCCAGACGATCAGCCATTCGTTCCAGGGCCTTACCATACGCACCAGCCCCATGCCGATGCCGCCAACGTCAGCACCCGGCTGCAGCACCCAATAGAGCACCGAGGGACGATGGGCGACCAGTCGCGACAGATCGGCCTCGAACAGGATGTTCATCGAACCGGCGACCCCCATCTTGCCTTCGAAGGTGAGCCCCGCGTGTTCCGCGACCTTGGAATTGCCGCCATCGGCGCCGACCAGATATTTCGAGCGGACGGTGAATTCCTTGCCGGTCAGCCGGTCGAGACAGGTTGTCGTGACGCCGTCCTCGTCCTGCGCATGGCCCAGATATTCCGTCGACATGCGCGATTGGCTACCGCGCGAACAGGCCGTCTTGAACAGCAGCGGCTCCATGAAGGTCTGCGGCAGATCGTTCATATGAGCCGGCGACGACAGCTGGTGCTCGGCGCGCGATAGCGGATGTTTACCCCAGCTCTTCATCCGGCCAATCTCCTCGCCGGTGAGCGAGGTACAGAACACGTTCTCGCCCATCAGGTCTTGCTCGGCCGCGAACATGTAGGCCTCGTCCTCCACGTCTCGACCGAGATCGCGCAGCACTTCCATGGTGCGCTGGTTGGTGATGTGGGCGCGCGGTGTGCTGGCGAGCCAGCGGTAGCGGTTGATCACTAGGTTCTCGACCCCGTGGGAGGAGAGCAGTGCGGCGGTGGCGGAGCCGGCCGGGCCGGTGCCGATGATGAGTACGTCGGTGGTAATGTCAGCCATGAGGCCCTCCCCTATGCGTGAGATTGAGCGGCCCGCCCTTCAGGACGCGGCGAACCGGGAAAAGCTGGATGCCGGTGCGCTCGGAGAACAATCCCCAGAGGCCGCGCGGCGCAAGAAGCATGATGGCGATGCCGAGAAGACCGAGCATCAGCAGGTACCAGGAGCCGTAGTCGGCCAAGAGGTTCTGTAAGAGAAAGAAGATGATGACGCCGAGGATCGGTCCCTCGATCGTGCCGATGCCGCCGATCACGACGATAAAGATGACATAGGCCGTCCAGTCGGTGACCGAGAAGGCGGCGTCCGGCGAGATGCGCGCCTTCTGCACGTAGATCAGCGCCCCGGCGATGCCTGTCATGAAGGCGGTCGCCAGATAGACCAGCGTCTTCATCCGCCGCGCATCGACGCCGACGGCGCGGGCGGCCTGCTCGTTGTCGCGGACGGCGGCTAGGCCGAGACCCTGCTTGCTGCGCAGAAGACCATAGATGAAGCCGATTGTGGCGACGGCGAGGATCAGCGCCAGCCAATAAGTCAGCGTGTCGCCCGCCTCGGAAGCCTTCATGCCGAAGAGGTCGCGCATCGCGCCGACGCCCATCATGTCGCGGGTCGCCTCCCGCGGCAACGAGGTGCCGGTGCCACCGCCGAGCGCCTTCCACTGGGCCAGCAGCAACCGCACGACCTCGGCCACCACCCAGGTGCCGATGGCGAAATAAGGACCGTAGAGGCGGAAGGTGAAGAAGGCCGTGGGAATGGCGAGGGCGGCGGATAATACGCCGGCAATCAGTATGGCCACGACCGGGTCGACGCCGAACAGGATGACGCAGCCGAACATCGTATAGGCGCCAAAGCCGACGAAGACCTGCTGGCCGACCGAGATCAGCCCGGCATAACCGGCAAGCAGGTTCCAGTTCTGCGCCAGCACCAGCATGGTGAGGATGAAGAAAAGGTCCTGGATGACGCCGCGCGAGACGATGAAGGGTGCGGCGAAGGCAAGCAGCAGAAGGGCAACGACCGCGACAGCCGACAATGTCGATGCCCTGGTACGCGTCTCGACGGTGAAGGAGGGAATGGCCATGGTCATCGATGCACCTCAATCCACCGCGCGCGGGAAAAGGCCGCGCGGCTTGAACAGGAGAACGGCGAGGAATGCCAGGTGGCCGGCAAGGATCTGCCACTCCGGATTGATCGCGGCACCCACCGTCTGGGCAACGCCAAGGATGATGCCGCCGGCGAGCGTGCCCCAGAGCGAGCCGAGCCCGCCGATGATCACCGCTTCGAAGGCATAGATCAGCCGCGCCGGTCCCGACGTCGGATCGAAATTGGCGCGGGTCCCGAGATAGAGGGCAGCGATCGTCACCACGACCATGGCAAGCCCTGTCGCCATGGCGAAGATACGTTGCGGCCGGATGCCCATCAGCCCTGCCGTCACCGGATCGTCCGAGGTCGCCCGGAAGGCGCGGCCGACGGAGGTGCGGTAGATGAGCTGGTTGAGACAGACGATGACGGCGACGGCGGAAAAGAAGGTCATCAGCGGCATGATGCCGGCGGTGACCGGGCCGAGATTGACGGAGGCGCTTTCTAGGCTCCCGGCAAAGACACGGCGGCTATCGGCCGAAAATCCTTCGAGCAGGCCGTTCTGGATGACGATCGACAGGCCGAAAGTGACAAGCAGCGGCGGCAGGATATCCTTGCCGAGCGTGCGGTTGAGCAGGAAATATTGCAGTCCCCAGCCGATGGCGAACATCAACGGCATCGCGATCGCGGCGGCAACGAACGGATTGAGCCCGAGCGTCGTCACCAGGACCAGGATCAGGAAGGCGGCAAGCACGATCAGATCGCCATGGGCGAGGTTGACCAGCCGCATGATGCCGAAGACGAGACTGAGCCCCGCCGCAAACAGCGCGTAGAGCCCGCCGAGCAGCACGCCCTGGAGAATGGTATCAAGCCAGTTCATGGTGATCCGTCCCGAAATAAGCCTTGTGGATGTCGTCGCGGCTGAGGTCGGCGGCGCGGCCGGAAAGCGTTACCCGCCCTTCCATCATGCAGTAGACGCGGTCGGCCACCTTCAGCGCCTGGGCGATATCCTGCTCGACGATGACGATCGAAGCGCCGGTCTCGCGGATGCGCGGGAAGGCGGCGTAGATATCGCGGACCACGACGGGCGCAAGGCCAAGGCTGATCTCGTCACAGAGCAGCATCGCCGGATTGGACATCAGCCCGCGGCCGATCGCCACCATCTGCTGCTGCCCGCCGGAAAGCGCCGTGGCCGGATTGTCGCGCCGCTCCTTCAGGATTGGGAATAGCGCGAAGATGCTTTCGAGCGTCCACGGGCCATCGACCTTGCGGCCATAATTGCCGACCAGCAGGTTTTCCTCGACGCTCAGCGACGGAAAGAGTTTTCGCCCTTCCGGCACCATGGCGATGCCGCGCGCCAGAATGTCAGGCGCCGACAGCGCGCCGATCGGCTCGTCGCGATAAAGGATCGATGACGGCGCATTGGTGAGCACGCCTGAGATCGAACGCATCAGCGTCGTCTTGCCGGCGCCGTTGGCGCCAATGATGGCGATGGTCTCGCCGGCGCCGACCACAATATCGACGCCGAACAGCGCCTGGAAATCGCCGTAGGAGGCGGTCAGGCCTCTGGTTTCGAGCAGCGCCATCAGATCTCGATCCCCAGATAGATTTCACGCACGTCGCGCGATGCCATGATGTCGTCGGGCTTGCCGATGCCGATGACCTTGCCGAAATGCAGCACCAGCAGCCGCTCGACGACGGAATTCAGCGCATGCAGCACGTGCTCGATCCAGATGACGGCAACGCCACGCGCATGAATGGCGCGGATGGTGGCCACCAGCGACCGGCATTCGCCCTCCGTCAGCCCGCCGGCGATTTCATCGAGCAGCAGCAGCTTCGGTTCCGTCGCCAGCGCTCGGGCGAGCTCCAGCCGTTTGCGCAGCAGCAACGACAGGCTTCCGGCCAAAACATTCGCCTTGTCGATCAGCCCGGTGTCCACCAGGATTTCGGCGCAGCGGTCCGACACCTCGGCCTCGCGCCGCCGCGAGCCGAAAGCGCCTGCGACCAGGAGGTTTTCAAAGACCGTCAGCTTCTCGAACGGCTGCGGGATCTGGAAGGTGCGGCCGATGCCCGCCAGGCAGCGCGCCATCGGCGGCGTGCGCGTCACGTCGCCGCCGAGAAAGCGGATGCTTCCGCTGTCGGCGGGGATATTGCCGGTTATCAAATTGAACAGCGTCGACTTGCCGGCGCCGTTCGGCCCGATAATGCCAAGCGCCTCGCCTTCGCCGACGGTAAAGGAAATCTGCTCGGCGACCGTCAATGCGCCGAATTTCTTCGAGACCCCATCGAGTTCGAGAATTGCCAAACCCATTCCTCCGAGAACAGGCGGGGCCGAACGGGCCCCGCGCAAAAAAATCAGTCGATTGCTTCCATCTTGCCGCCGACCGGAATGTTCGGCGCCGTCTTGTTGTCGGTGATGACGAGATCGTAGCCGCCGCCGTCCTTCAACCGCCACTGGCCGCCGACGAGCGGCGTTTTGGCAATGTTCTTGGCCGCGAAAGGCGGCAGGCCCTTGCCGTCCCAAGCAATCGGCCCGACCAGCGTATCGAGCTTGGTGGCGGCAATCGCCTGCGCGACGGCATCCCCGTCTGTCGGATCTCCGGCCCGCTTCATCGCATCCACCGCCAGCTCGAACAGCGCATGGGCAAAACCGATCGGCTGCGTCCACGGCCTGCTAGTCGCCTTGGTAAAGGCGGCCGCCACCTCTGCTGTACTTTCGCCCGTCAAGGACGATTTGAACGGATGGCTCGGCGTCCACCAGACTTCCGACGACAGATTATGCCCGGCATTGCCGAGCGCCTCCACCGTCTGCGGGAACAGCAGTGCCTTGCCGATCGAGGCGATCTTCGGGGCGAAACCCTGCTGCTTGGCCTGGTTCCAGAAGGTGGTGAAGTCAGGCGGGAGCACCACGCCGGTGATGATTTCGCACTGGCCCGATTTGAAGGCGTTGATCTGCGCCGAGAAATCATCCGTCATGTTCTGATAGCGGCCGGGGTCGATCAGCCCGTAGCCCATCTTTTCCAGCACCGGCGGGAAGCCGACGACCTTGTCGCCCCAGGCATTGCCGTCGCCGTCATTTGGGAAGAGGCCGCCAACCTTCTTGTTGGTCTCGATCTGCGCCCACATGTTGGTGAAGACCGAGATGACGTCCTCGAGACCCCAGAAGAAGTGATAGGCGTAGTTGAATGGTTTCCAGGAGGTCGGGTCGCCGGGATTGCCCTGCTGGCCGATGAACCACGGCTGCCAGGGAGCCACCGTCGAAATACAGGGCATTTCCTCAGCCTCGCAGGTGGTCGCCACCGGATTGGTGGTCTCCGGCGTCGAGGCGACGAGGATCAGGTTCACCTCGTCGGTGACGATCAGTTCCTTGGCGACCTCCGCCGCCCGGTTCGGATTGGATTGGCTGTCCTTGACGACAACCTCGTAGTTGAGACCCTTCGACTTGGTGACTGCCAGAAAACTGTCGATGACGAACTTGTCGGCCTCACCGAAGGCGGCAAGCGGTCCCGTCTGCGGGCTGACATAGCCGAGCTTGATCGCGGCGTCCTGCGCGATCGCGGGGGCGGCGAGCCCGGATGTCGCCGCCAATGCACCGGTGGCGGCCGTCGTCTTCAGAAAATCGCGTCGGGTAAACATGTTTCCTCCTCCCATTTTCCTCTCCTCCCAGAGAGCGTGATGTCTGTCGTCAGCTTATGCCGGCCGCTTGCCCTCCCAGGCATCCTGCAGCAGGGCACGAATGGACTTCCGGTCGATCGGCCTTGGATTCCAGTAGGGATTTTCGGTGGCGATCTCGGCTGCGCGATCGAGATCGGCAACGCTCAGGCCCAGACCCTTCAGCGCCAGCGGTGAACCGATTTGTCTCGCGAAATCCCAAAGCCCGCCGCCGACCGAGGCGCCGAAAATATCGGCGACCGGCGCCAGAAGTTCCGGCACCGCCGCGGCATTGTAGGCGGCGGTGTGCGGCAGCATGATCGCATGCGTGTCGGCGTGCGGCGTATCGAAAGTGCCGCCCAGCGTGTGGCAGATCTTGTGGTGCAGCGCCATACCGACCGTGCCGAGCACGGTGCCGCAAAGCCAGGCGCCGTAGAGTGCATCGGCACGGGCATCGGGCTCGTGGGGATTAGCGATGATATCAGGCAGGCTGGTCTTGAAGGCCCGCAGCCCCTCGACCGCCATCAGCGTCGAAATCGGGTTGCGGTCTTGCGCGTAGAGCGCCTCGACCGCATGGGCCATGGCATTCAGGCCCGAGGTGACGCTCATGCCGACCGGCAGGCCAAGCGTCAGCGCCGGGTCGTATATCACCACCTCTGGCAGGATGCTCGCATGGCGCACGGTCGTCTTGCGCCCGGCCTCGGTCTGGCCGAGGATCGGCGTCACTTCCGATCCGGCATAGGTCGTCGGAATGACAATCTGATGCAGATCCGTGCGATAGGCGATCGCCTTGCCAAGCCCGGTGGTCGAGCCGCCGCCGAGCGAAACGACGCAATCGGCCTGCGTTTGGAAAACCACCTCCATCGCCTCTTCGGTGACATCGACTGGCGTGTGCATAGTGGCGCCGGCAAAGACGCCGACAGCGAGAGAGCCCAGCCGCGTGGCAAGCGCTTCGGCGTCGGCCTTCTGTTGCGGCGTCGAGAGAACGAGGGCCTTGGTGCATCCGAGCTTTTCCACCCACTCGCCGGCGGCGGCGCTCTTGCCTTCGCCGAAGACGATATGGGCGGGGCTGCCGCTATAGGTGAAAATCCGGCTCATGTATCGGCTCCCTGCCTGGCGCGGACCATGACGAACGTCAGTTTCAACAACCACCGCTTGCCCTGCTGCTCGAAGGTTCGCACCAACTCGGGCTTGACGGCGAAGATCGCGTCTTCGGCCAGATGCGGATCGCTGCCGTCATAGATATGCGTGGTGATCGTCTCGAAGTCCGGCGCCTTGATGATGAAATGAAGATGCGCGGGGCGGCGCAGCGGATAGCCCGCCCGCCGCAAAAGCTTTCCGACGGGACCATCGTCAGGCACGCCATAGCCGCATGGCTTGATGGTCCGATAGTGGAAACGTCCGTCGGGATCCGTGCGGAAGCCGCCGCGCAGGTTGAATTCCGGCTGCAGGTCCGGCTGCTGGTTTTCGTAGAGGCCTTGAGCATTGGCCTGCCAGGTGATGATCTCGGCATTTGCGATGGGATCGCCATCGAGATCCTGCACGCGGCCGGAAACTTCCAGCGGCTCGCCGATACCATCAAGCGAAATATTGCCGCCGAGCGGCAATTGCGGAACGTCGGCGCGGAAGAACGGTCCGCGCACGGTGTTGGGGGTGGCCGTCTTCGGACGGCGCGAATTGATCTCCTCGACCAGTGTCGAAGCGCCGAGCAGATCCGACAGGAGCACCCACTCCTGGCGCCGCTCGTCGCTTGCATGGCCAACGTCGGTCAAGAATTCGATGACTTGGCGCCATTCCGCCTGGGTGGGCCGCACTTCGCGGATCAGGGTATGAAGATGCGTCACCGCCGCCGCGAGAACCTGCGGCAGGATGTTGTCCTTTGATGGCTGAAGTCGTTGCGCAAAGATGTCATGCGAGGTGGCCTCGCTGAAATTCAGCGCCATCGGACCCGGCGTCATGCGTCTCCTCCAAGGCAATGGCTGGTGGAGACAAATTTAGTCCAAACGCTATGTGCCGGTAATGATTTTATTCGCGATTAATATATCATATCGTTATGAAGATAGACGAACGTCACCTTGTCCAGCTTGCGGCAGTCGTTAAGACCGGCGGGGTCACCGAGGGAGCTGCCCTGCTCGGCCTATCGCAGCCGGCTGTTTCGCGTACGCTCGCAATGCTCGAGGCTCGCATCGGCGAGCCACTGTTCGTCAAGGGGCGGCGGCCGTTGCAGCCAACGTCATTGGGTCGGGCGCTGGCCGATCACGGCCAGACGATGCTGTCGGCATCGCGCAAGGCCTCCGATGTCGTCGAAAGCTTTCGGGCCGGCAGAAGCGGCGTAGTGCGTGTCGGTGGCACGCCTTTTTTCATGGATGCGTTGATCGCCGGCATGATCGCCGAGTTCCAGAACCTGCATCCAGACGTGCGCATCGACCAGAGCTATGGTTACTTCCCAGACCTCCGTGCCGCGCTCAATGCCGACCAGGTCGACCTTGCCATCTGCCCGATCGATATTCTCGACGAGGGCTCCGGCCTCGAATTTCAGCAAATCCTGCCCGGCCGCAACGTCGTCGCCTGCCGGGTCACCCATCCTTTGCTGTTGAAGCGGCGCCCTCAGCCGGCGCACCTGCTCGATTTCCCTTGGGTGGCGCCTCCGCCAGGCAGCCCGCTACTCACCGATCTGCGCAGCATGCTGCTGTCCTTCGGCGCAACCGAAGTCAAGATCCGCTATTCGGGCGGCTCCCTCATGAGCGTCGTCCAGTACATGAAGGCGGCGGATGCGCTGACCATCATGCCGCACAGCGTCGTCTTCGCATTGCGCAACGAAAAGTCCATCACCGCCCTGCCCGTTCCCATCCCCCATTCGGAACGCGCGCTCGGCTTGCTGAAGCGTTCGGACGCACCACGCACACCCGCCGCCGACAACTTCGCCCGCCACATCCGCACCAGCTTCGATAACCTCAAGCACCTGATTAAGCGGCATGAGCAGTCAGTGGTCTGGGGCTCATGAACAAAATGCGAGAACGTGCAGCAGGCAATTGGTGCCACTTCACCGTTCGGTCTGGGCAAGGCCTCGGCGGCGGCGCGATCAGGCTACGGAGCGGCGCGTCGGTTTTCACCATGCAGGCTTGGAAGGCCCGCGGGGCGGCCTGATCATCCGAGCATTTCATCAGTTGAAGAAGAGACGGCTCACGCCGCCTCCTCCTCGTCGAGTTCGGGCTGCAGGGAATGCAGATAGTCGACGGCGCGCTGCGCATGGGCCGCCGCCGAGAAGATGGCGCGCTTGTCGTGGTGGAGAACCTTCAGCCAGCCATCGAGATAGCTGGCGTGGTCGGGGCGTGGTTCGAGTTCGGGGACGATGCCGAGATCGGCGCAGAGAAACGCGCTGCCGAGTTCGGCAATCAGCTCCTCGCGGGCGCGTTCGCTCCGGTCTTTCGCGTAGCGGCTGAGATCGCGATCAAGCCGTCGCGGTGCGGCGGTCCAGTGCGTCATCTCGTGGCTGAGGACGGCGACATAGGAAGCATCGTCCCTGAAGGCATCCAGGCATGGCATCTGGATGTAATCACGCTGAGCGGCATAATAGGCAGCCGATCCTCCGTGGCGGATCAGCGCGCCGGTATTGGCAAAGAAGCGGCCGGCATTGCCGATGCGGCTCATCGGATCCTGGAGAGGTGCGACGTCGTGAAAGCGCCGGTTAAGACCGGCGATCTGATCGGTGTTGAACACCGTGTAGGCTTTGAGGAATGGAACATCCTGTTCGATCTCGCTGCCCGTGTCGGTCGTCTCGGTGCGGACGAACGAACTGGCAAAGACGACGGTTGTGCCGGTTTCGCCCTTGCGAACGGCGCCGCCGAGTTCGATTGCCTGGCGAAACGTCATCCAGCGAGATGAGGCAAAGCCGCGGGCGATGGCTTGCGACCACAGCAGCAGAACGTTGATCCCGGAATAGGGTTGGCCATTGTGGCGCAGTGGCCGGCTGACCTCGGCTGTCGCATGTCCTGTCGTCCAGGGTTTGGTCCATGGCCGCACGCCGCCTTCGAGATCGGCGATGATCGTGGCGGTGATGCGGCTGTAGATATCGGTTCGTTGATTGGATTGTTGCCTGCTCATGTTGGAACCTCCATTTCGAGGTCGCGGCCATCGCGACCTGCTACGGCGGTTCGAAAGCCGGGCTGCAAGCGCTGCCTGCACCCGCAGGGCCGCAACGCAGTGGAGGACGGCAAGGCCGTTGCCGGCGGCGCGAGCCTGGCAGGACCAAAGCCGGACAGGACGCGATGGCCGCAATCCAAGTGGGAGGTTTAGACGCAGGCGGACATGGCTGATCCGCGATCCGGATCCCGTCGCCAGCTTCGCGGATGAAGCGCGCGCGATACGACATCACGCGCCAATCGAGATACTCGTCCCGAACATCCGGGCATGGGCGCGAGAATGGGATCGACTGCCGGCCGGCAACTTGTCGTCGACGACGGGAGGTGGCTTTTTGCAATTATTGCCACGCCGGGCAATGTTCGTGGGAAGGTGGTCGGGCGGACTGGCCAGCATGACTTCACGCATGTCAATGCCAACCCAGTCCGGCGGGCTACTGGTAAAGACGGGAGGGACCACCAAGTCGTTTTAGGCAAAGGCAGACAGAACCCGGATTGAGCGCCATATCAAACGCCAGTTGCTAGCTCGATCTTCGATGGCCGGGCCGATAGACCTTATGCAATGCGCCAGCAACGCAGCTCATAGCCGTTCCGGGCCAAGGCGCATTGGACCCATTGGGTACAACGGGAATTGACAATTCAGCGCTCGAACCGATCCAGCATCCTCCTCAGTTGTGCGTTTTGCAGCCGAAGCTTCCTCGCCAACTGATCCCGGAGCATCCTGATTTCTCCCTCAAGGCCGATTGCATCGTCGGAAACGATGGCAAGTCGTGGAGATGGTCGCGAAACGACATCGACGACGTCCGCTTTCCTGGCCTGTCTGCTGCGCTTTCGCGCTGCACCATCGTCAATCCGCGAGGGCTTGGGCGCGGCGTGTGCAGCTATGTCCACCACATCGGATGAGGCCGGATCAGCCGCTATCTCGAGCGTGGCGCTTTCGACATCTGTCGTGTGATCAGCACTGCTTGCCGCCTCTTCGGCATGACGACGCGGGTCTACCGACACCGCCTCGTGTTGTTCGTGGGTGACCGGCTTTTCGTTGGCCGCACGGTCTGCGGCCTTCGACCGGTTGTTGGCCGCCGCTTCAGTCGGCTCGGCGATGGCTGATACGTCCGGCTTCACATCATCGGTCGAGCCGTGTTCTTGCTTCTGCTGGCGTTGCCGTGACACCAGCCCAGCAAGAAGTTTCCATGGAGACGCCATTTTATTTGACCTCGAATTCTACTGCGTATGCAAACTGCGAGCAAAAACGTTGGCGGCAGAACGAACCGCCGCCAAAATCTTCACTTCAATAAGCATGAGAATGCGGCCAGCGCTTGACCGTCTGCTGCCGATCAACCGAGGTTGAGGCGCTTTCGCAGATCGGCATTTTCAGCGCGGAGCTTCTCCGCCAGCAGCTTGCGCAGTTTCTGGTTTTCCTCTTCCAGCTGCAGAAGATCCGAAATCTCATCAACTGCCGCCACCGACGGTGCAGCCGCTATCGACACAGCCTTCGGAGCACGTTTGACAGGTACACGCTTGGCACTCGTCGTCCCTTCGTCAGGCTTTGCTTTGCGTCCTCTCGTCTGCTTTCCAGCTTTGGCATCCGAAGCCGCTGCCGGTTGCAAAGAAACGGCGGCTGAGGCGGTTGCAGGCACCACCTTCTTGGCGCGAGGTTTGCGCACCTTCTTCAGTCCATCGGGCGCCGCGGCGGCCGGCGTGTCAGCATTGGTTGTCGTATCTTTTTCGTCGGCCATTATGGTCTCCTGTAAAGCCGATGCATTTGTCTCTTGCTCGATCGGCAGTGTCAATAACGGCCCGGCCTGTTCTTCTTCGGATACAAGCATTCCGGTGCTTCTTGCCTGAGGAGCCAATGACATAAATGGCATTGCCTCGTCCTGCATATCTTGCGCAACGGACTTGAGATCCGTGTCTGCCCAGATCGAACTCGGTTTGGAGTTGAGTTTTCGCCGACCTGATTTGTACTCGACGGCAAAGCTGCGCTGCACTTTTTTCAATTTAAGAAAGCCTTGGGTATCTGCGGTGATGTTTCAGCGACGTTTTCAACATCGCAGCATGTCCTGCAAATAGCGACTATTGCGCCGGCGGTCCATACCCTGGCTGATACCACGGCCACGCGCGCGTTCAGCGCTGGTCAAACCGCGCTCCGCCGCCTATTGTCCGTGAGCGCAAAACCTCCCCGGCTGCCTTAGCCTTGTCGATCTCCCCGGGGCACGGTGTATGGCGCGACCTTCTACTGGAACTTGCGGCTATTGGCGCGGGAGCGCAGACTGGCGTCATAAAACTCATGGCAGCAGGCGCGAACGGCTGCGATCGAACAGCCGCGCGAGCCCGGCATGCAGGCGCATAACCGCCTTATTCCAACAACTTCGTTCGTGACTGTCGCGGCTTCGCCCCCGCCATCGGCGTACACCGCCACGTCGGCCGCGAGTATCGCCGCAATTTCGCCAGGTCGCCGTCGCGCGAGGCGGTCAAGAATGCCTCGGCTAGCTCGAGGCATCGCTGTCAGCCATTGCCGCTTCTCCAACAATCAAGGCTCTCGTAAGTGATGACGATGCAGCGCAGCGAAACGTGACATCATAACAGTGAGAATGTCCTCAACTGCGTTTAACGCTCGCCGCTTCTCTCCTTTTGGACCGCTCATCAAATCGGTCATCCCGGCGGTTAGCGCCTGCGATCTCGACCGTTGACAGATGCGGTCGCCACCGGCCAGTTCGTTGGCAAGCTGAGACGAAAAAAGACTCCAGCGCGCTCATAGGGAGCGAACGTTGTCGTTCCCGGTGAGAACCGCAATGCTAGCTGCCACGTCAGGCACGCCTGCCTTGACTGGAAGCGTGAACTGGTAACCGCCATTTCGGATCGTCCGGAAAAGGGGGCCGCTTTGGGTTTGACCAAGCTTACGTCGCAGCCTGCTCATCAAGACGTCTATTGATCGGTCCATAGGCTCGCTCTTGCGCCCTTGTGTCAGATCAAGCAGCCGGTCTCGTGACAAGAGTCGGCCCGGTCGTTCAAGAAAGACCACCAACAGGTCGAATTCCGCTCCGGTCAACTCAATTTCTGGGCCACGCAACTTGCATACCCGCCGGGTGCTTGTGTCAGCGATGAATTCTGCGAAAGTGAAGACCTTGACGTCGGTGTCACTGTCCTCAGCGTCGCCGGCTCGTCGCAAGACTGCCCTGATCCTTGCCACGAGTTCTCGCGGATTGAACGGCTTGCCAAGATAATCGTCCGCTCCGAATTCCAGGCCAATGATACGGTCCACCTCCTCCTTCAATGCGGTCAGCAGAATAACAGGGATTCGAGACTGGCTAGCGCGCAGGTTCCTGCAGATATCAAGGCCCGAACCATCCGGAAGCAGGACGTCGAGCACGATCAGGTCAGGCGTGCTGGTATCGATCCACCTCTCACAGTCCTGCCGACATGCAACAGCGGTGACACGAAAACCTTGATCGACAAGATAACGTGTCAGTAGCCGGCGGATTTCCAGATCGCCATCAACGACTAATATATGGTCCATATCGCCCACCTCGATGATTGATTTCTTCTTCCACTGCCGGCTTTCAATTCTCGTTGTCGTCTGCGGGAAACCTCCAGAAACATCCCGAGATCGCCGAGAAACGTTAAGCTGCTGGAACCGCTGCATTCGAAAACGTCACAAGCAGCGTTTGATTGCCGAATAATGGTGTGCTGTCGCCGCGGCCCTATATCTCATGAGATCGGCGCTATCATTTGCCATGGTTCGATGCGCCCAAGTCCGTCAGCCGTTGGGAGTAAGGAACGGCATCCGCCATGGGAGCGTCGCGATCATCGCAGTTCATCCAGCCGTTCGAGCGAACGAGGAAACCCCTTCAGAGAGACGCGAAAGGTCAACTTACCACCTGAAGCAAACGAAGTGGCGCTCACCGTGAGCACCTGCGCGGCCTTCAAAATGTCTATGGTGGCGTCGGACATGATGAGAAGAACGACGCAACCATCGGGCAGGCACGTCGCAACATCCGCATGTTGTTTTGAGGGTTGCGTATCAAGCTCGAGGCGCACGCCGTCCGACAACTTCAAGCCGAGCGGCATCCTGATCAGGACCCTCGTGCCCAGCTCTTCAGAAGGGTAGACCTGAATTGCGAACGCAACCAAACCGCTCTTTGGATCTTCATGAAACTGACCCGCGGCACATTGCTTTCCGACGTCGACGACCGCGCATTCAACGCCCCAGTCATCGTATTTCTCCTTTATGCCGTCGGCGGCGACGAGGAGCTGTTCGCTCGGCGCAGCGGCGCCCAGGGCCAACGATCCGGCGCGGTTGAATCCACTTTCCATTCTCCATGAGGCCTTATCGGAATTTTTTCGTTGGGCCGCTTCTGGCCCAACCAAACCCGACAGGAGCAGTGCCAAAACGCTCGCCAGTCTCAGCCCCAAACCCAAACCTCCCGACGGCGCTCGCTCGCGACCTGCAGCAACCCCATCCCCAAACGCAGAGCCCATCGTGGGTGATTTCGCCTCCGTCCTCGCAGTGCAGCAGGGCCGGAAACACCGCATGAATAGATCGGCCAAAGGCCGGCTTGATCTCGGGCGGGGCGGAGGGAGAAGCAAAGGGCGTCGCCGTCCACGACCCGAGACCTCTGCCCGCCAAACAGGCTGCCGACAGGATCGGCATGGTGGATATACGCGAACGAAAATCGTCCAGACGCCGAATGAAAGGAACCGGTGGGGACAGACGTCGCGGGAAGGCAGTCGTTGCCGGCATCGGGGAAAGGAGCGACGCGATTTAGGTCGCAAGGCGCCGGCATCCTGGCGGACACCGTTGAGCCGAAGCGCTCAGAACCGAGCACGGCTGGGTTGCGGGGCGCACAGATCATTGGCTGCAAGATATCGAGGGCTTATCTGCGCAATAGCATTTGTATCTCAAGGAAGGACACGATCTGACCGCCAATGCGCCGTTCGAACAAGAGCATTCAATCCAATAGTCGTTGGAGCCGTGCTGCGGTCCGCGAAACAGCGAGTATCCGGTTCCTGTGTCGGCGATGCTGGACCCGACCTGAAACAGCGACGTACTGCCGGTTGCGCTGTCTTCGGCAAATGTGGACGTCGACAAGCCGGAGGCGACCAGGCCCGCGATCAGGCAAAGCAACCGTGTCCTGAGCGGATGGTCTACGCCGCGCCACGGCAGGAGGGACTGTCGCGATTTACCGTCGTTCATTTCGATGTCCATGGACGGGTTCCTGACTACGTCGCCATCCTTGGTAGCGGGTTCAACGTTAAGCAGCGTAAAGGCTGCGTAAAATTGAGTAAAAGCAGACGAGTGCGACCGCTCCGGGGTGCCACGTCCGACCACGGATGGTGCCCGCTGGTGCGACCCCGGACGCCCGGCGCGCGAGCAAGATCGATGGTTTGGAAAGGATGGTGAGCGTCCCGCTTGTCCAAGTCATGCCAACCTCGGAGCTGAGCTTTTAACGTTGGGAAACCCCTTCAATGGCGATATTTGTTAGCCGTGTTCTTGTCGGGCTCACCTGCTGGCACGCCAAGGCACTGACCGAAGAGGCAGGTCGGTTGAATGACAGGCCGGGCCTCTCCGGACGTCAGACTATCAGCAACGATCACTTGTATATGAAGCCGACGGTGCCGTGATATTGCGCTGTCGGCTCCAAGGTTTTGCCGTTGCCGTAGAGCTTGTTGATCCGGTCGAGTAACCCCTGAGAGGCATCATCAGCTGGGCTAAGATTGTCATCAGGCCGATTCAGATCTTTTGCCGCGACAGGGCGAACCAAATAGGGTGTGGCGATAATTACGAGTTCAGTCTCGTTTCTCTCGAAGCTTGTCTGGCGAAACAAAGCGCCAAACCCTGGAATCTTGTTCAAGACCGGCGTCCCATTGGAGGTCCTGTTGAAGTTATCTCGGATTAGCCCCGCCAGAGCGATCGAACCACCCGATGGCAGTTCAACGGTGGTGCTGGTCGAACGCTTGCCGTAGGTCGGGGATGAACCGGATATAGAGGTAACCGGTTCGGACACCTCGGTTGAGATCTGCAGGCTGATCCGACCGGACGTTAGGACGATGGGCTTGAATGAGAGGCTGATGCCGTAGCTGTACGGGGTTTGGGTCGTATTGCCATCGCTGTCGGTGTTTGAATAGAGGACCTCGCCACCTGCTTGAAACGATGCCGATTGACCCGAGACGGCCGTCAATGTCGGCTCGGCCAAGGTTCGAACCACTTTCGCTTGTTCAAGCGCATTCAATGTCGTTGAGAGGCCATACTTGCCGAAGGATCCGCTGAATAGGGCTGATAGGCCGCCGCCGGAGGTCGCGGTCGTCGCATCCGTCGATGCCGTTCCCAGCTGGGCAATTGTTGAGCCACCAGCGTTTTTTAGCTCATTGTCAAAGCCCAGTTGCTTCAGGATCTCTCGCTTTACCTCCGCTATCGTCATTTTGAGCATCACCTGATCGTCGGCTGCGATGCGAAGAAGGTTGATGATTTTGGATTCCTGCCGATCTTCCGCAACAAGGGCCACGGATCCTTGACTACCCCCGCTCGACGCACTTTGGGTGCGGGTCGTCGCCTCCCCGCCTTTGACGAAAGCGGATGCAAGATCGGCGGCTTGTGCCGAGTCCTGTGCCGACCTTACGGTGCCGGTGAGGACAATATTATCGGAAATAATCTCAACCTTGATGGCCGCATCTGGTATCAAACGACGCAAATCCGTCTCCAGCCCGGCAATGTCTCTCTCAACCGCGATATCGATATTGACGATTGGTCGCTTGTTCGCATCGAGGATGAAGATATTCGTTTGCCCGACCTTTTTGCCAAAGAGAAAGATGGTGCGTGTCGCTCGCACTATCGCGTCAGACACGCCTGGATCTGAAACAACAATGTCATGAGCGTCCTGAGGAAGTTCAACGATGAGCGTCTTATTTAGACCGATGCTGACATGCCGCGTGACATTCACACCGGTCTCTGTAACGCTGATGACATTCTCGGCACGGCAATATGTGGCCGACGACAGCAGCGTGAGCAGGAGAACTGTATGCGCAATCCAGCCGGCATGGACCGAGGACTTCCCTAAATCCGTCTTGCGGAGCGGATGAACCCTAATGTTCAATGCCGCATCCATCGCGTTGCATACTATCGCGCTGATCAACCAGCAGCTCCCAACTGAGCGCGGCGACTGCGAGGGCTATGTGCTGTGGGTCCCAGCCGGCGGAGCGTGCCTTTTCGAAAAGCCTGGTAAGTGAGGGCTCCAGCGCGAATTTGCATTCGATTTGATAGGCACTGTCACTTTTTCGGATCGGAGAAGACGGTATATTGATGTCAGCCACGAGTTAGCGCCTTTGCTCTTTTTCAATCGGCGGTGAATCTTCGAAGGACGTCCCGCTAGTAACTCACCGGTTCGTGGCACGATCATGCTCTGAACATTTCCGTGTTTTACGAATTGTTTCCGAGCCGGCCGCGCTGCTTCATCGTGCGAGATGCGAACGCGGCATTCGTGCGGCCCGCCAGCAGGTCGAATTGCGAATGGCGGGGCGTGGGATGGCGGCCACAATCGCGCGATGATTGCTGGAAAGGCTCCAGGCTTCGGCACAAAACTTGGGATCGGCGCGTCCTAAAGCGGCAAAGTCCAGCCTCATCCGGTTCAATGGAGGACAGTGCGAAAGGCTTGTAGCCCACCGAAGAGCCAAGCTTGTCGTCTCTTGCTTTTCCAGCCCCGCGTTAATTCCGAGTATCGAACAAGGAACGTCCGAATTCGGTCTCGTCTGCCCGAAAAAGGTTGAGGCGAAGTTTCCGGTTATCGCCGCAGTCAGCACTGCTCATAGCCTTCGCGATCAGGATGACAGGCCACTCACCGCCGTGACAGCGATTTGACAACCACTGGGCTGCAGGGATTTTCAACGGTTGAGATATAAGCCCAAGGCGTAATTCGAACCATGATGAGCAAAAACGATCACGTCAGCCAGCGGCGTTGCTTTTCAAAGGGATTTGGCTGTAGAGGCGCGTCGAGATTGGCTAGAACGCTTGGAACACGAGCTTTTGAGCGAGCTGTTCGGTCGCAACCGCGACCAAGTCTAGTTGTGACCTTCTATCACCTAGCTGGGATGTGCCTCATTCGCCCGCTTGAACAGTGGGGTTCACCGCTATTTTGTTGCAACAGATACAAATGCGCCGCACTTCAGGACGCAGACCCGACCGTCCCCGCGTTCAGTATCGGGAGACCGCGAAGATCCCGCGAAGCGATTTCTGTGCCCCATCGCAGCCTCGTCCCGCGCAGCTGTCCTACGTGGCCGAAACATTCATTAACTCCGACAGCCGATTGGCATTCTTGATCGAATGTCCGTCGCGATCGTTGTTGAAGTAGGCCCATACGGTCTTCGCCCGGCTTTGCCTAATGCGCTCGACCCACACGAGCAATTCCGCGTCACTGTAATCGTGGCGATACCATTGCCTGATCCCGTGAAACCGAACGTAGATGTCATCGGCGGTCCGCACCAGTTCATCCGGTAACCGGGGGCCGCTGCAGGAGCAGAAAATCACCCCGGCAGCGTTGAAGGCTTCGAATACCTCATCATTCCACCAGCTCTTATGGCGAAACTCGACGACGTTCCTGCGGCGGCAGTCGAGCTGCGATAAAATGGATTGAAGCATTTCCGGAGTGTAGCGAACGCTCGGCGGCAGCTGGAAGAGAAAGCAGCCCATATGCGGGCCGAGAAGGTCGGCGATATAGCCGAAATCCTGGATCAGACTTTCCGCGTGCTCGAACCGCTTGATATGGGTGATCAGCTCGCAGACCTTGATGGTGTAGACGAAACCGGGCGCGGCCTGGCGGATCCAGGCCTTCACGGCTCCGATTGTCGGCCACGAATAAAACGGGGCGTTGAGCTCGACCGTCTTGAAGGATCCCTGATAAATTGCGAAATATTGACTCGACGGAACATCCGCGGGATAGAACGCCCCCTTCCAATGCCAGTAGTACCACCCCGAACATCCGATATGGGTGCGACCGGCCTGTCGATCCTCGGTCGGGTTGTTGGCCTGCGGATCGGCAAGGCGTACCTGACGCATTTTGGCCGCCCGATCGACATTGGCGTCGCGCTGCTTTTGCCGGCGCTCAGCGCGGCGCGCGCGGCGGGCCGCGTTATCTTCAGCAGTGCGCTGCACCAATCGATCCTCCTCGTCCCGGCCTCGACTTCATTTGCAACGTCAGCACCCGTTGCCGGTTTACCGTCTGACGGTCAGCATCTTGAAATGGCCAAGATGAGTCTCGATGCGCGGACACGTTTCCCGCAAGCCAACAAAAGACTGATCTTCGACCGAGCCGGCATAGGTCTCGAACGACACGCGCACCATGCGCCTGAATGTCGAGATAGAGCGTCAGGTCCTCAGCCCGATCCCTCTCGGCAGCCGCTACCTGATCGGCGTTTCCTGCCTCGACGGCTTCGAACTCAGCCTGCCACAAACTCGACCGCCATCATCCGACTATACGAGCGCACCGAGCGCCAGGAACGACTGCAGCTGTTCCTCCGTCTGGTCGCCGTCAGCGATCACCCTGAACGCTTTGCCTTCAGATTTTAGTTGCCGTGCAGTCTTTAGCGCATCGGGGTAAACGAGCATCGGCTCGTTACGGGTGTCGCTACCATCCGGATCGAGCGAACTGATGGCGATGACCAGGAATGTCGCAGTCATGAAAGTTTTTCCTTTTTCACGCCGTGGATAACCGACCGCTAGCCTTCGTTCCCGTCTGACAGGAATCCTTTTGGAACCGCGTCGCGTGCGTCTTGTAGCGCCATCATCCGATCAAGCCACTTGCTTTTGAGGACATCGTTAATCGCAAAAGCGACGTCCTTGGCGCTCCAATCCGCATCCTCCATTTCCTGGATGAGTGCAGTCAGTTTCTGATCGATAATGTCGCGAAGCTCATCATCGTTGGCACGCTGATTTGGCATTTCAGACAACCTTTCAAACTGAGCGGAGCAACGGTCGGGCGGCGCATATGTTCCACGGCGAGCTCGAAATGCCTGGGACACGTTCAAGATCAAACGCTGCCTGATCCCGGCCAGCGGCGTCGACGAAGGGAGCTGAGTCGAGCAAGGCCCGGTGACCCCATGCACGACCCGAGCAGGATACCGAACCTTGAATTGCCGTGTCTTTGCCGGATCGCCAGCAGTTCGCAACGGCATCCACGATATAGGGCCTGATGGGCGTCTTGATGTCGGAGAGATGGCCAAGGCAGCTACATGATCCGAGATGGTAGCACGCGCTTGCCTCGTGTCTACGTTCGCTTCAAGGCGAACGCGGCCCACTAGCGCGAGGCAAGCTTTCGTGTGCGCAGCCCGAGCCAACCGCCCATATGAAGGTTCTGCCCGACGACGAACAGCGGCTTCGGAGCCGTGCCACGTCTCCACGCCGGAACGTCGTCGGGCGAAAACGCGAATTGGAAGCGGGGTAGATCGACGGGTGATCACTATCCACCCGATGACGACCTGGATAAGCTGAGGCATTTCTATTTCCAAGGTTCGGCGATCGCTCACGGGTCATGGGACTTTTGGCAGCGACGTCGATCCGCTGATCACTTCTGGCAAAGCTTGGCTAAATTCTTCTCAAGGCTTTGCCGGAGGGCGCTGGAGATCTGGGTCTCCAGTCCCTTGACGACATCGCCGAACCGGCCACCAGTCTTGACGATCTCGATGGAGGTATCGGTCGTCTTGCAGGTCGACAGGTCGATCTTCAGCCGAACTTCAGCGGTAGCTGAAAACCCTCCTTCGACCAGCGCTTCGTCCGAGGTTTTGCAAGCAAGCGTGCCGCGGGCGCTCGCCTCCGCCGTGTCGCCATTCACCGACAATTGCAGGTTTTCGATCTTGACGGAATCGAGCTTGTCGACGCCTACCTCGACACTGATGCCGAAGCTCGATACCTTGGTCTTCAACGACCTGCATGGCTGCACATCTCCAATGGCTCTCTCCAACGCGTTCGGCGCCTGTGCTTTGGCGAAGGAGCATGGCTGGAGGAGAAAAACTCCCGCCGTTAACAGGCCTAAACAGTTCCGCATCGCTCTCTCCCATCTGCCTGGGTTTTCACGCAGGCGCCTCTGAATCATGGGGCCGGATCGGTCTGCCGGAAAGGCAATGACGGTTGCCACCATGACCGCCGCCTAAGGAACCTGGACACAAAATATAGTTTTACGACCGATGGGGCACAACGTCGTTTGTAGTACGAGCTCGCGGCAGCGCGGACGGACGCTTCGATCGGCGACCAGGCGTCGTGGCGGCGCCTGCTTGTGATGCATTGTGTTGTGGCAGCGATCGGCGCCAACCGCAGCAACCACGCCCGTCAAAAGGCCGCCGGCTCCCTTACATCGACGGGGTGGGGGTCAAATACGGACGGGGGCGCCGTCAAATACAGCGCCCCCACTCCTCCTTCAAATTAGGCGGCTTCGTGCTTTTCGCCCTCGATCTGCAGAGGGGCTTGTGTTTCGGCGTTGCCGCCGATCGCAATCCTACGGGGCTTCATCGCTTCCGGGATCTCCCGCTTGAGCTCGATGCTGAGAAGGCCGTTCGTCAAGGAGGCGTTTTCCACCTTGACGTGGTCGGCGAGCTCGAAGCGGCGCTCGAAGGCGCGGCCGGCGATACCCCGGTGTAAATATTCACCATCCTTCTCGTCGGCCTTCTGACCCTTCACCACCAGCACATTGCGCTCTTGCGTGATCTCGAGATCGGCGTCTGCGAAGCCGGCGAGCGCCATCTGAATGCGATAGCCGTCCTCGCCCGTCTTGACGATGTCATAGGGCGGCCAGGTGTCGATGGCCTGTAGGCGCTGCTGCGCGTTGTTCAAGAGATTGAAGACACGGTCGAAACCGATGCTGGACCGATAAAGCGGCGCGAAGTCGAAGTCGTTTCTCATACCAAATCCTCCGTAAAGCGAGATGGAATGGAGACGCGAAATCTGGCGTCTCCTGGTTGCTGTCGGCCCCATCCGGCGACCGACGAAAAATGATCTGGTCTCGAGCGTTTTTTGATTCAAGAGGCGCATCAAAAAAATTTGAGCGTCGCGCTTCAAACCACTTGAATGCTGTTTTCGTTGAAACAATCTCTTTTTCACCTGGAGATTTTCGCTCCGTTAGCTGGAAGTTTTTAGGAGACGCAAGATGATAACGAAAGGCTCTGACCACACTAATCCGCACAACGCCGTCGACGCGATATCCGCGTCGCACATTCTTCACACGCACCGACACTTTGACCACCCGGAGGAGGTCGTCTCAGCGCGGCTTTCGACAGACGAGAAACGAGAAATTCTCGCTTGGTGGGCTTCTGACCTTCACGCGGTCGAATCCTTGCCGGAACTGCGCCATCCGCCGGGCGTCCACCATCCAGTTCGATACAGGGACATACTCGACGCACTGAAGAAGCTCGAGGAGTGGCGAGGCGAGGGCTCGCAAACGCAGCCCACGCGCCGTCTGGTTTTGCTTTAGTAAGCGGAGGCCGACATGAAAGTCCGGCAAACCCAACCTGGGAATGTCACCACTACCCATGATCCGATGCTAGAGCGGCTGTTGGTGATTTCCCGCTATGTGGAGAACATCCGCCGCCTTGCACGGCTGGCGGACCGTCTCGGCCGCAGCGAGCTCGGCACCGCAATGATGGAGGTAGCGGGCTGTATGGAAAGGATGTCCAACGACATCGCGATGAGCGAAACCGGCGCGGACCTCTTGCGGCGGGCCGCGAGGCTTGTTGGTACCGTCGAAGGTCTTTTGGAGAGGCAGGCGAAGCTTGCTGTGCTGCATTAGGTTTGTTGCAGTCCAGATCGTCTTTTTCCGCGACCGAGCCTGGGTGGCGTGCGAACGTCGCACCATGACTGATCCGGCAAGCCCTTTGCACTGCCTTTTCCCGGTGTGTTTCGCGGTGATGCCGGCTAGAAGATCGACGTCCGCTTGTCGACCTCGTTCGCTGCGCGGAACCAATTCGGAGACGAACTCTGTCGGGGGAAAAGTGCGCTGATGCCAGACCTCGCCTCGTCCGAGGCGAGGTCTGGCATTCTGCATTAATGGGCGACGAGGCGTGCTGGCCGAGCCGGATGCGTCGTCGGCTTTCCCTTCCACGGGGCAAGCACGGACGGCATGCCCGCTTCGAGGCAGGCCGCAACGAAGGCTTCGCGCGCGACGGTGCCAGGAACGATCCCGTTGAGGACGCCACGACACGTCTTCACTGCGCGTTCATGGCGCTCCCCATGACGCAGCGGCCATTCGTTCTCGAGAAAATCCAAGGCGTCGTATGCGCCTGTGAAGGTGCGCTCCAAACCGCACTGCAACCGGATCCTCACCGGCAGGGTCCACGGAACATCGTTAAGCGGCATCTTTTCCTCCTTTCATGCCACCAATGGTCCTAATGAAAATTATATTGGGGCAGGACCCCGGCTGTTCAAGGGTGACCAATCATTGGTTCCTAATCACCGGGCATTCCCTAATTTCAATGGCCGTCCCTGAAATCACGAACCCGCGGACGGGACCTCAATGTCGATAAGCAGCCCTTCGTCCGACCAGGTTTTCTCAAGACGTCCGTTAAGCTGTTTTTCAACCATTGCGCCGACAATCACCGTGCCAAAACCCCGCTTTGCTGATCTAGGCGGAGTGTCGACGCCCACCTCCTGCCACCGGATCCTGAAGCCGGCTCCGGACGGTCCTGGCTTCCAACTGATCGAAAGCCTACCTTGCGCAGCGGCAAGCGCACCGTGATGGGCTGCGTTGACAGCGAGCTCGTGGAGCACGAGCGCAAGGGGCTGGACGACCGGCGCAGGCATGTCGATATCCGGTCCGCTAAAAAAGGTGCGGGTGGCCGCGAACGGCGATACCTGTTGGCGAATGAGTTCTTCAAGAGAAATGCTTGTCCATCTTCGTGCGGCAAGCAAGGTATGGGCACGGGCGAGCGCCTGCACGCGGTGTTGAATGGCGGCGGCGTAAAGGGCGGGGTCATCGGCGTTGCTCAGGCGAACGATGCTGTCGACGATCGCCAGGACATTCTTGGATCGGTGGTCGACTTCCATCAGCAGGCGATGTTCGGAGGCCTCCAGTGCCTCGATCCGCCGGTATTCCGTCATGTCGATTTGAGATCCAAAGAAATACAGGATCCTTCCGTCATCCCCATGGACGGGACTGAGATGCAAGCGGTTCCAGAACTGCTCTCCGCTCTTCTTATAATTGAGGATCTCGATGCTGATCTCACGCTCCCCGGCGATTGCGGCACGAATTTCAGCGGCGGCGATCGGAGACGTCGCGGGGCCCTGCAGGAAACGACAGTTGTGTCCTAACACTTCTTCGGCCTCGTAACCTGTCAGCTCGAGGAATGCCTTGTTTGCAAGCACGATCGGCTGATCGGACTTACGCGCGTCGGTGACGACCATTGGCATTCTGGTCCGTTCAAATGCGATCGCTGCCAGCTCTTTCCGATCGGCGGAAGCTGCTTTTGAAGATGCGGAAGGTAAATCCCCGTGCAGTTTTTCTCTCGAATGGCCAGTCATGCTTCCACGCTCACTAAGACGTCGCTTGATAACGTCGCTCGCGTATCTTTGTTTCCACGAAGGTTGCGTGCCTTTAGCGATCGCTCCTCCGGGACTTGCAGGATGGCTGCGGCCTTTGCCAAAGCGACGGCATCCGGTATAAAATCGGGATGGGGCCTTTCAGCCCGCAGGCCCCGCAAGGATCGCGCGCACCACATGATCATGAAACTCTTTTCCAATTCCAGCCGTTCTCGAGAGCGCTTTCTCGAAGCCATCCTGCAGAGTGCGATCGAGTATGCGATCATCTCCACGGATCTCGATGGCCTGGTGACCACGTGGAATGAGGGCGCGCGCCGGATTCTCGGATGGGATGCGGATGAGATTGTCGGCCAGCCTGCGGCGGTCATCTTCACCGAGGAAGACAGGCAGGCCGGGATTCTCCAGCTGGAAATGACTGCCGCTTTGACCGAAGGTCATGGCAATGATGAGCGCTGGCACGTTCGCAAGGACGGCTCGTTGTTCTGGGCGTCCGGTCAGATGATGGCGTTGTCGTCGGACGATGGCAAAGTCGAGGGATACGTGAAAATTCTGAGGGATCGCACCGAGCAGAGAGAGAATGAGGAACGACAGCGCATCCTGATGCACGAACTCTCTCACCGCATGAAAAACACGCTGGCCGTCGTTCAGGCCATCACCAGCCAATCCTTCCGAAACGCCAGTTCTCTCGAGGATGCGGAGCATTCGATCACGGCACGCATCAATGCTTATTCAAAGGCGCACGACATTTTGCTTCAGCAGAACTGGCTGGGTACGAGTATCGCGACAATCGTCGAGGCGACCGCGATTAATCTCGGACTTGAGACGTCAGGACGTTTCAAGGCAAGCGGTCCCGCGGTTGAATTGGGTCCACAGGCGGCCCTTTGCTTCTCCCTGGTGCTGCACGAACTCGTCACCAACGCCAGCAAGTATGGTGCGCTGTCGGTGGATACAGGGACGGTCGAAATCGAATGGTCGGTACGCGATGAGGCGGGCGACCAACGCCTGACCTTCACTTGGCAGGAGGTTGGAGGCCCGGCGGTTGCAGCTCCGAGCAAGAAGGGGTTCGGCACACGCCTCGTCAGTTCCAGCCTGTCCGCCTTCGGAGAGATCGCACTTGACTATGCGCCGACAGGGTTTGTCCTGAAGCTCGATTCATCGCTCCAGAAGCTGCAATACAAGAACTATTCCGACGCCGAGGCGTAGTTGAAACGCTAAGCCCGCATTGGGGAAACCCAGAGACGTCGCCCGCATGCGGCTGGTTCGATTGGCCTTGGAAGCGCGAGAGGCGCATGGACCAACATTGCTTGCCGGTATCGTAAACGGCTATCCCCGCGCGCGTTGCGCAAGAAGCCCTCCCATGCGCGATCCAGGAAACCTCCGGGCCGGGAAGGATCATGAATTCCACAAACAGGATCTTCAGGCGGCCGGGCTATTTGTAGGGCGCTCGAAGTGACGCGGGCGTTTCCATGTCGGCAACACCGCAGCCATCGCGATAACAAATCCAGACAGCAATCGCAAAAACCGGTGCGGCGATCCTGACACGTGCTGGCTTCATTTCCTCTAGCGCCAGCATATCCATTCCTCCGGCTTGATTTTCAAGAATCAAGCTGGTCCGCTATCATGCGACGTCGGTGTGGACTGCCTGATGAACCAAGGGTCGTCGGTCGTTCTCAGCCGTACGATAGATGCGCACTTCGGAGGCGGACTAGGTTCCGCAATCTGCCGAACGGCTGTCCGCACCCCTAGCCGTCTGCCTCGCCGCCACACTTTTGGCGACGGGTATTTGATGCCAGGCCGGGGACGTCTAAACCTCGCCGATCGAAGGGAATAAACCGCCTGTCTTCGTAGACTCGCATATAAGTCGAATGAACAGGGTGGGCGAGCCGACGCGATTTCATGTATGCCAGTGCTGAACATATTGGCCCGCCGGCGACCGGTTCCACGTCTAGCACCACTCGCAGGTTGCCGGGCATGCCTATCGATTCCAGCCGATCCAAGCTTGCTATCGTATCATCGTCAGGCTGGTAAAGTTCACCGATGACCCGATGGCCAATGCCCGGTTCATTGAACATCATCGGCGCGAACCAAGGGCCGGCAATCAGCATCGGATAACATTGTCGGGTCTGGAAAATTCCGAGAAAGCTGGCGCGGGAAAGTCCTTGCTCATGGAGAGGAAAGCCTTTCTTCAAAGTTCCAAAAACGAATAGGTTCCGTGTCATGCGGGCGAGCCCCATGGTTATCGGCCAATCCCTCGCAAGTTGGAGCGACCGTGGTCTCCTGTGTCTCCATCCGGCAGGGGAGGACCACGCTCAGTCACGCTTCATCTGAGGTGGCGCCGTCGCCAAGTTTTCTGCCGCGTCTGTTTCGGGCAATCCTTCTACCCTTTCATTGTCCACCTGGGCGCGGCGCGGCGCGGGCGATCTTTCCGCATGACGGCCGGTTCGAGCTATACCGCGCTTGCCGACAGCTGCGCCAGGGTCTTCACGTTCGGACCGGATCGGCTCGAGCTCCATCTCCGGTGGGCGAAGCTTATTCCGGTCTTCGATAGGGTCGTTTGATTTCTTCTGCATGATCGGACCTTTCTTCGATGCCGGCTAGGATCCAGGGCGTCCGCGACGTTCGTTACGGCTTAAGAACAACCTTTATGCAGCCATCCTTCTTGTCGCGGAATGTCTTGTAGAGCTCGGGACCTTCGTCGAGGGTCGCACGATGCGTGATAATGAACGACGGATCGATTTCGCCGTTTTGAATGCGTTCCATGAGCAGCGGCAGGTAGTGCTGCACCGGGGTCTGCGCCATTCGGAACGTCAGGCCGCGATTGATAGCCGAACCCATAGGGATCTTGTCGAGGAAACCACCATAGACGCCGACGATCGACACCGTACCGAAGTTGCGGCAGCAATGGATTGCCTGGCGAAGTACGTGGGGGCGATCGGTTCCCATGAACGTGGCGACCTTGATGCGGTCAAGGCGCGAGTCCCAGCTCGCCGACGGATCGGCTTCGGTGCCGACCGCATCGATGCACGCGTCGGCGCCGCGCCCGTTGGTCAGCTCCATGAGCTTGTCGTAGATGTCTTCGTCCATGAAATCGAGGGTGGTGGCTCCCGACGCTTCGGCAAGAGCAAGCCGCTCCGGCACGGTATCGATCGCGATGACGCGCTCGGCGCCGAGGATGAAGGCCGACTTGATCGCCATCTGTCCGACGGGGCCGCAGCCCCAGATCGCGATCGTGTCGCCGGGCTGGATATCGCAGAAGTCCGCGGCCATGTACCCCGTCGGAAAGATGTCGGAGAGAAACAGCACCTGCTCATCCGTCAGTCCGTCCGGCACCTTGATCGGGCCGACGTCCGCGTAAGGCACGCGCAGGTACTCAGCCTGACCTCCACTGTAGCCGCCAAGAAGATGTGTGTAGCCGAACAGGCCCGCGGGTGAATTCCCCCACATCTTCTTGACCTTCGCCGGGTCGGGGTTGCTGCGTTCGCATCCGGAATAAAAGCCGCGCTGGCAGAAGAAGCATTCGCCGCAGGAGATGGTGAACGGCACCACGACACGGTCGCCGACCTTGAGCTTTTTGTTGTCCTTGCCGACTTCGACGACCTCGCCCATCGTCTCGTGGCCCATGATGTCGCCGTTATGCATGTCCGGCATCACACCGTTGAAGAGGTGAAGATCAGACCCGCAGATCGCGCAGGCCGTCACCTTGATGATGGCATCGCGCCCTTCCTCGACTTGAGGATCTGGAACGCTCTCGCATCGAATGTCGTGTTTGCCATGCCAAGTAAGTGCTTTCATGTCGTCGTCCGCCTTTCGATCCCGAGCGCAGAGCGGACGCGCCGCCCTGCAACCCTTTCGGTTTTTGGAAACGATTTTTCCGTCTCTGGTCTTCAAGCTCAAGACAGCCAAACCGTGATCGGAAGGAGTTGTTCCATCGGAAAGCGGGAGGGATCCATTTGCAGGGAACAAATCCGCCTTGGGCTTGTTTAGCGGCCGAATCGAGCCACCAACCAGGAGACCAAACCATGAAGAAGATCATTATCGCCTCTCTTGCCATTTCGCTTGCTGGACCTGTCCTGGCCCAATCCGCCGCGGAAAAGTCCGGCGTCAACTCGCTGATTGGCGTTGCGCCGAAGACAGAGGACTTCGTACAGGAGGCCGCCACCAGCGACATGTTCGAGATCGAATCCAGCAGGTTGGCACTCGATCGCGGTGATGCCGCGACCAAAACCTTCGCCCAGCAGATGGTGACGGATCACGAGAAGACGAGCAGCGAGCTCAAGGCGCTGATTTCCGCCGGCAAGGTCAAGGCGCAGTTGCCGAGCGCCATGACCAGCGCGCAGCAGGACATGCTCGACAAGCTGAAGGGCCTTCAAGGCGATGATTTCATGAAGCAATATCATTCCGACCAGGAATCCGCGCACGAGGACGCGGTCGACCTCTTCAAGCGCTACGGCGAAGGCGGCGACAATGCTGAGCTGAAAGCTTGGGCGGCAAGCACGAGGCCTGCGCTTGAACATCATCTGCAGATGGCGGAGGACCTGAACAAATAGCCTTCGCCGCTGTTGCGCCGAATTCAAGAGAACGAGGTGGAACATCCGAGATTTGGAAAAAACGGATGCTCCAGGAACCTTCCTTGTTCTTCGGGGTTAGGCGGCCGGACATTGGGAGCTTACGCTGATGAATTATCTCTGGCTGTTCGCCGTGGCAGGAGGAGCAGCCCTTCTCGGGATCGCCCTCGCTTTTGGAATGATCAAGCAGGACGGACGACGGTCTGTCTTCGCCATAGCCGGCGCTTTCATCGTTGCCATCGGCGCGCTGGGACTGGGCGTGTATGTCGCCAAGGCGCCGACGGCCCCGGTGCGCGCCTCTGACAGAGAGCAGTCGCAGCAAAGGCTTCCGGCTGCCGCGACGACGGAGAAGGACCTGCCGGGCAAGTGACGCCCAAACAATCGCCGATCAGTATGCGTCCTGGCCAAAGGCCATGAGAGCGCATCGGCGGGACGTGTGTAGTTCCCTATCAATGGGAGGTCTTGCCACCATGGCCGGCCTTCAGATCAACCATCGTCGCGCGAAGCTGTAGGAGCTCGTCAACGATCTTCTGCCAACAACGGTCGTCGGCTTTGCTGATCGATATGATCGAAGCTCGGATCGTCCGAAGCAGACCATCGACCGCCGGGTACCGGTCAGCACCGCAGCTCGCCTCGCTATCGCAGATTTCCTGAAGTTCATCGACGATCTTTCGCACAATAATCCCCCGAACGACGTTATCGAGCGCGGCCGGATCGGAGGCCATCCTTTTGAAATAGACAAGTCTGTCCATTACAGCACGCTGGTTTCGCCAATATTGACAGCGGACCGCAGGGGCTCAGGACGCCGCGGCTTCGTCGGGATCGATAAGCTGTTGAAATCCACTTGCATATAGCGCATCAGACCGCTGAGTTTACCCTGGTCTCGAATGCCGCACTCGAACCAGGAGACAAGTTCTCTCGCCACATGCTGCGCCGCGGGGCTGGCCATGACGCATGATTTTTCTTGGCACCAACCCTGCAACACAGCCTGCAACATGGCGATGTCACCAGGCTGCAGAGCCGGCTTCGTAATTCCCGAGTGCTGGGTCATCGTCTTCCTCCTCGTTATTTAAGGCGATCCTAAAATTCCGGATTTTCGATTTCAACCGCTAGTGCGGAATCGTACGAAATCCTCCCCCTCACCTCGCCATCGGCTGGGGAACCAACACAGCGCGGTCGGGTTCGGGACGGATTAGAGGAACGTCGCATCGCAAACTTGAATATGGTACGGATAGCCTGTCAGCGCCGGTGAATCGCCGGTTGGCAGCATGATGACGGTCCAACCACTCTTGCAGGCGTCCGCTATGAAATCGCTTAGTCCGGTCGCTGGCAAGACGATCGTCATCATTGGTGAATCCGGCTTTCTCTCAGACAGCGTCAAGAAGGCATGGGCCGCGCGTCAAGCCGTGGTCGTCACCAGCAGCGTCGATATGTTCGCGATGCATGGTCCAAAGGAAACCTTTGCATGTGACGCGGCGATCATCGACGTCACGATCCCGGACGAGGCGATGCTCGCAATGAATGAATGGCTGGAGATCCGGCGCATACCCTTCGTCTTCGCTCAAGGGCATCCGGCCGAAGCGCTCTCAGCCGGCTTCGTCCTCAGCGATCGTGCCGCCGACATCAACGCCATCGTAGAGGCATTGTTCGGATTTGGTGCCGGCTATTATCATTAGATCCGTGCGTTTACGCACCAAGCGTTGCGCTAGGCGTTTGCGGACCTCATGATGGGGGCCGCATGATCCGAAGCCTTTATGTCGGGAACGGCGCTATGCTCGATTCTCAGTCTGCTCATTTGAAGGCCCTCGATTCAGATGACCTCAGTCATCTGCGGGCCATTTTGAATACCATCTGTTGCGAGACGGGCAAGCCTCTGCGAGCGCCTGAAACGCAGGAGATCGCGGCATTGCTGATCAGCCTCTACCGACATGGAGTGGCAGACCAGGACAAATTGCTTTCGGTGGGTCGCCTGGCATCGGCCCGCAAGCGCCGCCTCTGACCGCGGCACGACCAGGTTTGATCAAAAGTTCGCTCAACGCGCGAGAGGGCTGCCGATCAGTCGCCGATATTCCTCCTCCGCCGCACCGTAGCAGCCATGCGCCTCTTCGATCAATCCGCGCCTGTTGAGAATGACGATTTGCCTTCGGGTGGACCGGATCAGACCTTTGCCCTCCAGCAGATGCAACGCGACCGTCACTCCGGCGCGGCGGACCCCCAGCATCACGGCGAGAAATTCGTGGGTCAGGGATATCATCATGCCGTCCGTTCGGTCATGGACCATCAGCAACCAACGTGCGAGCCGCTCCTCTAGCTTGGCGTGACCATTGGCTAGCACCGTCGAAGTCGTTTGCGCGAGCAGCGCCTGGACATACGCGAGAAGCAGGCCGCGCAAGGTCCGGCTTTCTTCCATGGCCGCGGAAAGGATCGGGGCTGGTAATTTGAAGCCGTGGCCTGAGACCTGCATGAACGTCCGATTGGCGGACTGGTCTCCGCCGAGCATCACGGCGGCACCTGTCATTCCCTCCCGGCCGACGATGCCAACCTCGATATCGCGCCCACCCGGAAATCTCGCCACGATCGAAGCAAGTCCAGATTCGAGGATATAGATGTCGCCGACCAGCGTATCCTCCATCTCAAGGATTAAGGGGACATCGAGAGTTATTGGCTCCATATGAGGCACGATCAGATCGCGCTCTTGTGGGCCCATGGCCCGCAACAGCTCATTTCTAAAATTCAATTGCTCGTCATCCATGGTTTCGTCCACATGTCGCAGTCCTTCGCCCGTTGCTGCGGCGAACCTAACCATCTCGAATCGTTGAGCAATGCACTGTGCCATAGCGTACAGACGGTCCGGTGTTCGCGCGTCCCTGTCCCCTATGAACAAAGAGGCCCGATGGTATCGATCGCCGAAACCGCTCGAATGACGGCCAGCCGGCTCTTCCTCGGCCGGCAGTTCCTTCGCGTGGAAGTGGCTGGGCGACGCGGGCCGCTATTTGCAGACGGAGATCGCGAGCCTGAGCAGCCAGTCACAGTCTCAGCGTGGAGCGCGCCGAGATGGCACCACCCTCGACAATCTGGCAATTCTCGTTCGTCAGGCGACGCATGAACCGACCGGACCCAGAATGTCGATCCCCGGGTCAATCCTCAACCGGCCGACCTCCTCGTCAAAGCGATTGTTCCGGACTATGCAGGACGAAACAGACGGCCGACCGGTCGGACTTGCCGTCCACAAGACGAGGCCGTAGATCGTCGGCGACACGATCTGGCGCGTCAGCGGCGCGCCTTGGCTCCATTTGAAAACTTGCGTGGTCCCGTCTCTCTTGCCAGTATTCCTCGCGAGAAACATGCGAGGTAGGATAACTGTGCGATAGCGCACGAAACCTGTATTTTGACCCGAAAGGTCTATTGTGTAATCCAGTATTTTAGGAGTTTGGCCATGAGCGTTGCAGGAACGACGTCCATCCTTCTGATGGAGGATGAGATTATCATCGCGATGGACGTGGAAGACATCCTTCATGGCGCCGGCTTCGATCGGATAGAGACAGTGTCGTCTTGTCGAGCAGCCGAAGAATGGCTGACAGCGAACGATCCCGATCTCGTGGTGATGGACATCGAATTGACAGATGGCGTCGCTGGAGCGATTGCGAGATCTTTGCGCGGCCGCCATATACCATTCATTGTTTACACCGGTGCTCAGCGGAAGGTGCACCCGGATGCTTTGTCATTTTCCGAGGGCGTGTGGTTGGAAAAACCATGCGAGCCCTCCATATTGCTGACGGAAGTGATGCGCTGCATAGGTCAGGGGCCGACGTCGATCGTGGTCGATGGCCGCGGGGAAAGCAAAAAGACGCGATAAGGCCAGCTGGCGGGAACATTGCCGCTGTTCTTTGGTTTGGCAAACCAAGGGAGAGGCAGATGAACCAGCAATCGGACGGTCGGGCTTCCTTCATCTACATCGGCGCCATCACGTTAGTTGGGCTTTTGATCGTTTTCGGCTCGATGGTCTCATTTAACGCAAGCGGCGGAAATGACGAGCCTGCAAAAATCTCGACGAAAGCGAAGCCCTGATGGACGCGCCCGAGCACGATCCTATCCAGGTGACCCGGCCCAGCACTGAACAGCAGCGAAACAGCCTGAAAGGCGGGCGGATTGCCGTCACCTTGATCGCGACCGTGGCCGTCGTCGCCTTCCTGCTTTACGTCACGATCCTCGTCTATGGCTTGGCGCATAGGATGTGAACGCGCTCGGGCATACTTGCCTGCCACATCGCTTCGCTGCCGCGCAGCTCTTCCGGGGCGTGGCTTTGGAACCTTTCCCAATGACGCAGGTTTGCGGCCTTTGACAAGCAGAGGACGATTTCGATGCCCAATGCCGCTGACATATTGATAGACACACTGATTGAATGGGACGTGAAGGTCATCTTCGGCCTTCCTGGAGACGGTATTAACGGGGTCATGGAGGCGTTGCGCAAGCGCCAGGACCAGATCCGCTTCATCCAGGTCCGGCATGAGGAATCGGCCGCTTTCATGGCGAGTGCCTACGCTAAATTCACCGGAAATCTCGGCGTTTGCCTTGCAACGTCCGGACCAGGCGGCACGAATCTGCTGACGGGACTTTATGATGCCAAGCTCGATCAGATGCCGGTGCTTGCCATCACCGGGACGCAGTATCACGACCTGATCGAAACCTTTACCCAGCAGGACGTCGACTTGACCCGCGTGTTCGACAATGTCGCGCTCTACAATGCGCATGTCAGTGACGCGTCGCACATGGAGAACGTCGCCAGCCTCGCCTGCCGCTCGGCGCTCTCGCGCCGGGGCGTCGCACATCTCTCCATCGCCAACGACGTCCAGGAGATGGACGGGAAATCGCGATCGAAACGGAACCGCCCGAAACACGTACCGAACCGCTATTTCCACGGCCGCCAAGTGCCAGAGGAGATCGAGCTCGATCGTGCGGCCCGGATAGTGAACGATGCCCGCAAGGTCGCCATCCTCGCCGGCCGGGGTGTTGTCGGCGCGGCGGAGGAATTGCGCGAGATCGCCGACCTGCTCGCCGCGCCGGTGGCCAAAGCCCTGCTCGGCAAGACGGCTCTCGCCGACGACGATCCCTTGACGACCGGCGGGATTGGAATTCTCGGCACCGCTCCCTCGCAGGAGATCATGGAACAGTGCGACGCGGTGCTGATTGTCGGTTCCTCCTTTCCCTACATCGAATATTACCCGCGGCCCGAAGCCGCTCGCGGCGTGCAGATCGACAGCGATCCTCAGCGAATTGGCCTACGATTTCCCGTCGATGCCGGTCTGGTGGGGGACGCGCGGGAAACGCTACGGCTCCTTAGGCCCAGGCTGACCAGGAAAACAGATCGGTCGTTCCTGGAAAAGGCGCAAACGGCGATGTCCGAATGGCGCCGAAAGATGGAGACGATGGAGACGGAGCGGAGCGCTCCGTTAAAGCCACAGGCGGTGGTTCGAGCTTTCGGCAGGCGCATCGCGGCCGATGGCGTGCTGGTGGCCGATTCCGGCCAGAACACCGAGCTGGCGGCGCGCCACATCGACCTCCGCACGACAAACCAGTTCGCAGTCTCCGGCGCGCTCGCCTCGATGGCTTCCGGCCTGCCTTATGCGATAGCGGCGGGCGCCGCCGATCCGAAGCGGCCAATCTACGCGGTCATTGGCGATGGCGGATTCGGCATGCAGCTCGGCGAGTTCTCGACCGCCGTTCGCATGGCTCTCCCGCTGAAATTGCTGGTGATCTGCAACGGCATGCTCAACCAGATCGCCTGGGAGCAGATGATGTTCCTTGGCAACCCGCAATTTGCCTGCGAACTGGCGCCCATCGACTTCGCCAAGGCGGCGGAGGCAATGGGAGGCCGCGGCTTCACAATTCGGCGTTTCGATCAGATAGAGCCGACTTTGACGGAGGCTTTCTCCGTCGCCGGTCCGGTGGTCATTCAAGCGATGGTTGACCAATACGAGCCGATGATGCCTCCGAAGATGCCCAAAGACTATGCCAAGAGCTTTCGCCAGGCTCTTCCGGAGACGCCGGGTCATCGGGCGATCGAGGCGAATGTGTCGCGCTCGCCGCTTCGCGAGATGATGGACGCCGGAGAGCAGGAAAAGGAACTGTCCGAAAACACGACCGATTTGCCGGGCATACCTTGAGCCGTCGAAGGAGGGGCGCCGACCCGCGCTTGACTGAGTGGAAAGAGTATTATGAACAGCTTGTCTACAGCCGGTGGCGACTTTCGCGCCGCAGCCCATCGCCTGCGCCAGACCTTGTCGTCCGCGCGCCGGTAGGCCCGATGGCCGGTGTTGTCATCTGCATCCTGATCGTGGTTTTTCTGTTCCGCCATGTGACCGAGGCTGATCCGCGCCTCGATGCGGAAAATGCTGCATTGACGGCAGGCGACGCGACGAAGGGGAAACTGGTTTTTCTTGCCGCCGACTGCGCCTCCTGTCACGCCGCCCGGCTCAGCCGGACCGATTGAAATTGGGCGGTGGTCTCGCTCTCGCTTCGCCGTTCGGCAGGTTCAGGCCAGCAGGGCGGCAACAAGCATGCTCGAGCCGCATCGGATGGGTGAGGCGTCCCTGTTCCTCCAGGTCGTGGTCGCGCCAGTCTTCGAGTTCGGTCAGGGTATGTGCTTCAAAGAAAGACCGGTCGGCGCGTTGGTTCGTCGTCTCGCAGGCCGTCGCCTTGGCGCCATTTTCACGGAATTCCAGTGGATGCGTCTTGGCGGGTTTGGCCCAGGCGCAACTGACGCACATATATCCGGCCGGCTTGTTTTGATGCGCCAAGAGCCCCGAGCTGGAGACCGGGATATGTTCTCGGAGAAGACTTTCTCCCACCGATCTCGCCGAGCCCCATCCACCCGCCGGCGCTGTGGAAACCGATTCTCGGTGTTTTTCTGGGTTTTGCCGTCATGGTCTGGAATGTCTTGAAGTTTACCTTGCATTTACCGACGCCGTGTCGCGTCGGCTGACGTCGGCGCATCCGTCCCTGACACCGAGTGGTCGGATCAGCGGCTGGTATCTGCCGTGATACGCTTCGCCCTCCGGTACCGTCACGCGGTTCTGCTGCCAAACTCCGGAAAGGATGTTCCGCGCGGAATCGACGCGGTTCCAAGCCCGCCGAAATTCTTTCCGACCAAACCGTCGTGAAGCGGGCGACACGCCGGCGATGGCGGTTTACGCCGGCGGCTCTCTGGTCCCCCGCCGCTGCATCTTCTCTTCGATTTCGTCCAGCACTTCTTCCGGCCTCACGTGCTCTTTCAGTTCCTCAAGCTCCTCGCTCGTCTCGATTTCGACGCCGAGCTTCTCGGCGATGGCCGAGACCAGGGTCAGCAACTCAGTCGCCTCATGCTCCGCCAGAAGGCAAATCTGCAAATTGAGATCGGCGCGCTTGTCGTCGGCTTCCGCCATCCGGTTTTGACTGATCAGCACGAATGTCGAGATGAAAATGGCTTCGACGGATGCGACCATCGCCAAAATGACCAAAGAGGGGTCGAAGGCCGGCACGAGCGGAACAAGGCCGATATTGACGACGATCCAGAGCGTGACGACCAGCAGGTGCAGGTAGACGAACATCAAGGATCCCGCGAAACGGGTAATAGCATCGGCTGCCCGCTCCTGCCGGCTCGATTGCCGCGCTTCCTGCTCCCGCCGTTTCAACAGAGCCTCGATGTTGCGGTCGAGACGTCTCGATATCGTGGTCTGCTGCTGCTCGGATTTCGGCATCGACATAGCATGCTTCCATGTTAAGCAAATCCAAACCCCCGCGAAGGCGGAGAGTTCCGTGTGACCAGCGCCCCTCACTTCATCGACGAAGAGGCGATCCCCGAGCCTGGCTCCCGCCGCTTTCGCGGGCCTTCCGAGACGATCGGATCAGTTCGATCGCGCGCTTGCCGATGCCGGGAAGCGCCAGCAGTTCATCGTCGGTCATTGAAGACAATTTACTGACGCGCTTGATGCCGCTGGAAAGAAGCGCCTTGACGATCCAGACAGGAATTTTGCTGCGGACGAGCATATCGCTCGAGGCTGTCCGCGGCTTCGACGTCTTCCGTGCTGGTCGAGAGGCCATGTCTATCCCGCAGATGATTTGCGACCGCCAAAACCGAGAAAGGGCGCGGCGGTTCCAGCCGATTCACCACTGACTGCAAACAATTTCATCCGGCCGGGCCGAGGGCGCTGCTTCATGCGTGCCGATAGATGTCATCGATGATGTCGGCAACTTCGACAAGTCGTTCGCAGGACGGATCATAAGCCTCACCACTGGCGAGCCGGACCGCCCAGTCGGCCGCCGCCCGGCCGCCCCAGTCGTCCGGAGGCAGGGCAAGATCTTCGGCGGACGTGCCGCGGAAGCGATAGGCCGCAAGGTCATAGAACGACCCGCCGACGTTCCTGAAGGATGCACCCCCGGATGTTCCGAAGAAGTCGGCGCCGATGACCGCGTCGCATCCTGCCTGCAGCCGCCAGGAGCAGGCAAGGCGGATGACCGCCCCACTTGCCAACGTCAGGGTGGCGATGGCGAAATCCTCGACATCCCCCGCTGCGCTGATTGGCTGGCCGCCTTTCATCAGCGTACTCGTGACGTCAACCACCTGGGGAAAGTCGAGGCACCAGAGCGCCATGTCGATGAGGTGGACGCCGAGGTCGATGACGCATCCTCCGCCCGATAGCGACTTGTCGTAGAACCAGGACTTGTCGGGGCCATAGGCATTGTGGAAGACCAGATCGGCGGCGAAGACGGTGCCGAGTTCGCCATTTCTGATCAGATCGCGGATGCGCTGCATGCCTTGCGTATGACGATAGGAGAGATCGACGCCCAACAGCCTGTCGGCTGATCTGGCGGCGGCCACGACGGCTGCCGCTTCCGCGCCGGATCGGCCGAGCGGTTTCTGGCAAAACACTGCGACCCCGGCCCGCAGCGCTCGGATCGACTGCTCGGCGTGCAGCGCGCTCGGCGTGGCGATGACGACGCCGTCGAGGTCGCGTGACAGCAGCGCATCGAGACCGCCGACGATTTCCGCGTCCGGCGCAAGACGCAGGGCTTCATTCAGCATGTCCTCCGAGGGATCGGCGACGGCAGCGGCCTCGGCCATTTGCGTGCGGAGGATCGCCTCCATTCGGCTTCTGCCGATCCAGCCGACACCGAGAAAACCGAGCCTAACGGACTTGACCCGCGTCCGCGGGGAGCGCTCAATCATCCCATTCATCAGCATGTCACCATCGCCTTGAGGAAACCATCGGGCCTATCGCGGGTGGCGTCGAGCGCCTCGCCAAGGCCTTCGAGCGGATAGACGTGCGTATAGAGCGATGACGGATCGAGCCTGCCGGAGACCATTGCTTCGATCGCCTCGCGCATGCCACTGACATAAATCCTGGGATCGCGTTCGTGAGCATTGATGACGTCGATGCCACGCCAGTTCCAGAGCTGCATGTTGACTTGCCTCGGCCCGTCTTGATGGTATCCAGCAACCACCAGCCGGCCGCGCTCGGCGGTCAGTTCGCCGGCGAGATCGAGCGGCCACTGCTTGCCGACCGCCTCTATGACGCGGTGGCAGAAAGCACCGTTGGTTAATTCTCTCACAGCTTCGATGATCCGCCAGTGGTCGTCCATCGACACGGTCTCGGCGGCGCCCATGCGCTTGGCGATTTCAAGTGAAAACGGACGGCGCGAGATGGCAATGACGCGCGCGCCGGCGCCGCTGACAAGCTGCGTTAGCAAGGCGCCGAGAAATCCGATCCCGATGATGGCGACGGTCTGACCCGCCTCGACGCGGCTGCGCCGGAATATGTTCATCGCGCAGCCGAGCGGCTCGCCCGGAAAGGGTTGGCCATCGAACGCCCGCGGCAGCGACACGACCATGTCTTCATCGGCGATGTCGTGGGTGGCGTAGGCGTGATAGGTGAGCGCGGCGACGCGGTCTCCCAGGTTGAGGCCAGAAACCCCGTCCCCGAGCGCATCGATCCTGCCCCAGCCCTCGTGCCCGAGACCGCCCGGCTCCGTCGGAAAACTCATCCATTCCGGGCCGGCCCAAGGGCCAAGATTGGAAGCGCACACGCCCGACCCTTCGAGCCTGATCCTGACCTGCCCCGGCCTCGGCTGAGGAAGAGGTCTCTCTTCGACGGACACGTCTCCGGGACCGGTGATGATCGCCGCCCGGGTCGCACCCTCGGCCGCTCTTGCCAACATGTTCATGAATTGCTCCTTCGTTTGGCACGGGCCGGCCTGCTAGCTGACAGACGCCGGTGGCCGCTTCTCAATCCTCGAGAAAATATTTCGCTCACGGATTGGCCGCCGAACCAGCGACGCCGCCGGATGTTCCGGATGATGTCAAAGAACATGTCAAAGAAGATGACATTGAAGCCGGAACAATCTTCGCCGCGCTTGGTTCGGCGGGTCATCTTCAACTTGAGCGAACGGAAATCAGATGGCGATGATCCTTGTAACCGGCGGCTGCGGCTTTATTGGAAGACATGTTGTCGAGGAACTTCTCGACAACGGCTATGAGGTGCGGGTCCTCGATGCGTTGATCGATCAGGTTCACGGCGATGCCGAAACGGCGCCGCCCGAGGCCGCCGAAATCATGCGCGGCGACGTTAGGGACAAAACCGCGGTCGAACGGGCTTTGTTGGGTGCCGATGGCGTCATCCATCTCGCCGCTGAGGTCGGCGTCGGACAGTCGATGTACGAGATCGCCCGATATGTCGGCGGCAATGATCTTGGCACGGCGGTCCTTCTGGAGGCGATGATCGGTCGCCGGCCCAAACGCGTTGTCGTCGCCTCGTCCATGAGCGTCTATGGCGAGGGCCGATATGAGACCGCCGAAGGCGCGCAACTCGATCTGGTCAGGCGACGCAGCGACCAGATCAGGGCCGCCCAATGGGATCCGCGTGGCGCTGACGGCAATGACCTGAGGCCGGTCGCGACGGATGAGGAAAAGCCCGTCGATCTCGCCTCGATCTACGCGCTAACGAAATACGCGCAGGAAAAACAGGTCCTGATCTTTGGCGAAGCCTATGGCGTGGAGGCAGTGGCGCTCCGTCTCTTCAACGTATTCGGCGCCGGCCAGGCCCTGTCCAATCCCTATACCGGCGTGTTGGCGAACTTCGCCTCGAGGCTCGCCAATGGCCAGCCGCCTATGATCTTCGAGGACGGCGAGCAGCGACGGGATTTCGTGCATGTGCGCGACGTGGCGCGCGCCTTCCGCCTGGCGCTCGAAAAACCCAACGCGCCGGGACATGTGATCAATATCGGCAGCGGCCAGGCCTATACGATCACCGAAGTCGCGACGCTTCTCGCCGACGCGATGGGCGTGCCGGAGATACGGCCCGAGATCATGAACAAGGCGCGCTCCGGCGATATCCGCAACTGCTTTGCCGACATCGCGAAGGCGCGCGAACTGCTCGGCTTCGAGCCGCGCTTCAAGCTGGAAAACACGCTCGGACCTTTCGCCGATTGGGTGAGAAATGCCGGAGCGATCGATCGCGGCGCGGAGATGAAACGACAGTTGGAGGAAAGAGGACTGGTATCATGACTATATCCGCGTTCTCCGCCGGCACCGGCACGTGCTCGAGACCCTATGGCTTCGTCGAGTGGTTTCGCCCTGGCGAATACGAGCGGACGTCGCAGACGATCGCCGACGTCGGAACAAGCGGCGCCAGCTACTTGCGCACGCATCTGTCATGGGCTGAATATCTGGCTCCGGGAGGCGAGGCATGGTTTGATTGGCTGATCCCGAAGCTTGGGCGCGAGATCGATCTCCTCCCCTGCATTCACTACACGCCGCCGTCCTTGTCCCGGACAGGACGGTCTTCCGGCGCACCGGCCGATCTAAAATCCTATGCCGACTTCGTCGATCACGTGCTCACCAGATATGGTCGGTATTTCAGCCATGTCGAATTGTGGAACGAGCCAAACAACTTGCTCGACTGGGACTGGCGCGAGGACAAGGACTTCCTGCTGTTTTGCGAGATGGTCGGCGCCGCGGCCTATTGGGCCAAGCATCGCGGCTGGAAGCCGGTGCTCGGGGGCCCGTGCCCTTTCGATCCCTATTGGCTCAACCTGATGGGCGAACGCGGCGTGCTTGGCGTCGTCGATGCCGTCGGCTTTCACGGTTTTCCCGGCACATGGGACAGCGAGGAAGGCACCTGGAGCGGCTGGGACATGCATCTCGGCGAGATGCGAAACATTATCGGACGCTTCAACGACAAGGCCGAGATCTGGATCACCGAAACCGGTTATTCGACCTGGCGCAACGACGAGATGGAGCAGGCGCGGCGTTTCGTGAAGGCTCTGAGCGTGCCGGCCGACCGGATGTATTGGTATTCCTGGCGGGATGTGCCGCCGGACGTGCCGGTGCAGGAGGGCCTATGGTTCGACCCGCGGCATTACCATCTCGGTGCCGTCACCCACGAGAACCAGCCGAAGCTGCTCGCGCGCCTGCTGATTGAAGGCGGCGTCGAACGGCTCGAGCAGGTCGCCCGGCTCGCCACCCCCAACGTCGCCAAGGGAGCCGCCCCGATCGTCATCACCGGAGGCTGCGGCTTCATTGGCTCCAACCTCGCCGACAGCTACCTCCAGGACGGTGAAGACGTCGTCGTGCTGGACAATCTCGGGAGGCCAGGCGTCGATCAGAACCTCGGCTGGCTGACCGAGAGGCATGGCTCAAACGTACATCCGGTGCTTGCCGACGTGCGCGACGCCAGAAGCATCGAGGCAGCCTTCGCCGATGCCAAGGCGGTCTTTCACTTCGCCGCCCAGACCGCGGTCACCACCAGTCTCATCCATCCGATTGACGACTTCGAGGCCAATGCGCGCGGCACGATCAACGTGCTGGAATCGGTTCGCAAGGCGGGCCGACGTGCGCCGGTGATCTTTGCCAGCACCAACAAAGTCTATGGCGGGCTCGACGACCTCGCCATGCGCGAGGCCGAGGATCGCTACCTGCCGGTCGACGCGACCGTCCGGTCATATGGCATCGGCGAAGACAGACCGCTCGATTTCTGCACCCCCTATGGCTGCTCGAAAGGCGTGGCGGACCAGTATGTGCTGGACTATGCGAAATCCTTTTCCATACCGACGGCCGTGCTGCGCATGAGCTGCATCTACGGCCCACGCCAGTTCGGCACCGAGGACCAGGGCTGGGTGGCGCATTTCCTGATCCGGGCGCTCGCCGGCGAGCCCGTCTCGATCTACGGCGATGGCAAGCAGGTCCGCGATATTCTTCACGTCGCGGATGCGGTTGCCGCCTATCGCGGCGTCCTCGATGGCATTGACGGGGTCAAGGGCCGCGTCTTCAACCTGGGGGGCGGTCCGACGAACGCCGTTAGCGTGCTCGCGGTCCTGCGCGAGATCGGCAAGCTGATTGGGCGCCCGGTCGAAACCTCCTTCGACGACTGGCGACCCGGCGATCAGTATTTCTTCGTCGCGGACACACGTAAGCTCCAGCACACCCTTGGCTGGAGCGCGCGTGTGGGATGGGAAAGCGGACTGCGGCACCTGGCGGAGTGGCTCATCGAACACCGTTTCGGCGGCCGACCGATCCTGCGCCGCGATCGAAAGGTCTCGGCATGATCCGTCGACGAAACCGAATATTGATGACCCTCGACGCGGTTGGCGGTGTCTGGCGCTATGCGATGGATCTCGGTGCCGGGCTTCGGCGCGAGGGGACGGAAATCGTCTTCGCGGGCCTCGGACCCGCACCGTCGGCAACACAGACCAGCGAAGCGACTGCGCTTGGGCAACTGGTGTGGCTCGATGCCCCTCTCGACTGGATGGCGGCGAGCAGGGCCGAAATATCTGCCGCGCCCGCCGAAATCTCTCGGATCGCCAGAGCCTATGGCGCCGATCTGCTGCATCTCAACCTGCCGTCCCAGGCCGCCGGGATCGATACGCCGCTGCCCGTTGTCGTGGTTTCCCATTCCTGCGTCGTCACGTGGTTTGCCGCGGTGCGCGGGACGCCGGCGCCCCCAGACTGGGCCTGGCAGCGCGACGCGAACCGTGAAGGTTTCGACCGCGCCGATGCCGTGCTTGCGCCAAGCAGGAGCCATGCGGATGCCCTGCGAGCCGCCTACGGTCCTCTCTCCCGGCTGAAGGTGGTCCACAACGCCAGTCGCGTCGGGTCCGACCCGCGTCCAAAGAAGATTTTCGTCTTCGCGGCCGGGCGCTGGTGGGACGAGGGCAAGAATGGCGCGGTGCTCGACAGGTCGGCAGCGGTGATGCCCCTTCCCGTCGTCATGGTAGGTTCCTGCTCGGGTCCCAACGGACAGCGACTGCAGCTCGACGACGCCGACGATCGCGGGCCGCTGCCTTATTCGAAGACCATCGCCTTGATGCGGCGCGCGCAAATCGTCGTATCGCCATCCATCTACGAGCCTTTCGGCCTGACCGTCCTGGAGGCGGCGCGATGCGGCGCGGCCCTGGCGCTATCCGATATCCCGACCTATCGCGAGCTATGGGATGGATGCGCGCTGTTCTTCGATCCGCATGATCCGAAGGCCTTGGCAGCCGCGTGCATGCGCCTCAGCGAAGACGAGCAATTGCGCGCCGCACTCGTCGTGCGATCGCTGGAGCGCTCGCGAGTCTTCAGTTTGGAACTGCAGACGGCAGCGGTCCTCGAAACCTATGCACGACTGATAAACGACAACTTTACCCCGATAGCGGCGGAGCAATCATGAAATTTCTGTTTTACACCCATTCGCTGGTTTCCGACTGGAACCATGGCAACGCCCACTTCTTGCGCGGCATCATGCGGGAGCTGACCCGCCGCCATCACGAGGCGCTCGCGCTCGAACCCGAGCAATCCTGGAGCCGCGGCAACCTGCTCAGCGATCAAGGGCCGACGGCGGTCGAGAAGTTTCACGACATGTTCCCGCAGCTGCGTTCGCAAATCTACGGAGCGCATTTCGATCACGAGGCGGCGATCGCCGAGGCCGACGTCGTCGTGGTCCACGAGTGGACGGAGCCAGCACTGGTGGAACGGATCGGGCGAGCCAGGCGCAACGGTGCCGATTTCACCCTGTTGTTCCACGACACGCATCACCGGGCCGTGTCGGCGAAGGGCGACATCGCCGGACTGACGCTTGAGGATTATGACGCCGTGCTCGCCTTCGGCGAGACGCTGCGGCAGCGCTATCTGCGGGCCGGTTGGGGCAGATCGGTCTTTACCTGGCATGAGGCGGCCGACGACGCGCTGTTTTATCCGAGACCGGAGATCGAAAAGACAGGCGATCTCATTTGGATCGGCAATTGGGGCGATGACGAGCGCTCCGCCGAGCTGATGGAATTCCTCGTCCGTCCCGCGCATGCGCTAGGGCTGAGGGCGACCGTTCGCGGTGTGCGCTACCCCAAGCAGGCGCTCGACGCTCTCGAGGACGCAGGCATCGCCTATGGCGGCTGGATCGCCAATGCGGAGGCGCCACTCGCTTTCGCCGACCACAAGGTGACCGTGCATGTACCGCGACGCCCCTATGTCGAAAACCTCCCCGGCATTCCGACGATCCGTGTCTTCGAAGCGCTCGCCTGCGGCATCCCGCTGATCTGCGCGCCCTGGCACGATGCCGAGGCGCTTTTCAGGCCGGGTAGAGATTACCTTGCCGCCAAGAATGGGACCGAGATGACCCGCCTGCTGCGCGAGGTGACGGCGGATGATGCTCTCGCGGCCTCGCTGATCGCATCCGGTCTGGAGACGATCCGGGCGCGGCACACCTGCCGGCATCGCGTCGATGAACTTTTCGCCATTCTGGAGCAATGCGGCACGGCGGGCGTCGTCGGGCGGTTGCAAGCCAAGGAGGCCGCCGAATGAAGATCGCCTTTTACGGATCGAGCCTGGTTTCCGCCTACTGGAACGGCGCCGCCACCTACTATCGCGGCCTGCTGCGCGCTTTGGCGCGGAAGGGCTACGACATCACCTTCTACGAGCCCGACGTTTACGACCGGCAGAAAAACCGCGACATCGATCCGCCGGAATGGTGCAAGGTCGTCATCTATCAAGGCACCATCGAGGCGATGAAGCAGGTGACGGCGGCCGCGGCCGAGGCCGATATCGTCGTCAAAGCCAGCGGCGTCGGCTTCGAGGACGATCTCCTGCTGCAGGAAGTCCTTCGCCATGCCAGGCAAGGGGCTTTGAAGATCTTCTGGGACGTGGATGCGCCGGCAACGCTTTCCGAGCTGCGGCAGACCCCCGAGCACCCGCTTCGCAAGTCCTTGAGCCGGATCGACCTCATCCTCACCTATGGTGGCGGCGACCCCGTGATCGACGCCTATCGCGGCCTCGGGGCAGCCGACTGCGTGCCGATCTACAACGCGCTCGATCCTCAAACCCATCATCCGGTGCAGGAGGAGGCGCGGTTCACCGCGGATCTTGCCTTTCTCGGCAACCGTCTGCCCGACCGTGAAGCGCGGGTCGAGCAGTTTTTTCTCGAACCCGCGGCCCGCCTGCCGCGGCAAAGCTTTCTGCTCGGCGGGTCCGGCTGGAGCGACAAAGCCTTGTCGTCGAACATCGTTCACATCGGGCATGTCCCGACCCGCGACCACAACGCGTTCAACGCGACGCCGAAGGCGGTGCTCAATATTTCCCGTACCAGCATGGCCGAAAACGGTTTTTCGCCGGCAACCCGCGTTTTCGAAGCCGCAGGCGCCGGCGCCTGCCTGATCACCGACTACTGGCAAGGCATTGACCTGTTTCTGAAGCCCGGCGAAGAAATCCTGGTGGCGCGCGACGGCCAGGATGTCGCCGATCTTTTGACCGGCCTGACATGGCAGCAGGCCAGGGCGATCGGACAGCGGGCGCTAAGACGTGTGCTTGCCGAACATACCTATAGCAATCGCGCCGAGACCGCCGATGCCATCTTCCGCGCTCATGCCGCGCGAGCGGAGGCGGCCGAATGACCAATCCGCTCGATATCCTCATCCTCGGCCTCTCCTTGTCGTCGTCGTGGGGCAACGGTCACGCGACGACCTATCGCGCCCTCATCGGCGGCTTGCACGCCGGGGGGCATCGAGTGTTGTTCCTGGAGCGCGACGTGCCCTGGTATGCGGCGCACCGAGATCTTCCCGATCCCGACTTTTGCCAGCTCGTCCATTACAGCGACATCGAAGAGATGATCGAAAACCATGCCGATCGGATCAAGGCGGCGGACGCGGTCATCATCGGGTCCTACGTTCCATCCGGCGTGGCGGTTATCGACAGGATCGCCGCCCTGAAGCCCCGACGGCTGTGCTTTTATGACATCGACACGCCGGTGACGCTGGCGAAGCTCGACCGCGGCGACGAGGAATATCTGGCGCGCCGACAGCTTGCGACCTTCGACGCCTACTTCTCGTTTTCGGGCGGTGACGTGTTGGCGGGTCTCGAGCGCGGATACGGCGCGCGCAAGGCGATCCCTCTCTACTGCTCCGTCGATGCGAGCCGATATCGGCCAACGGACGAAGCCTTCCGCTGGGATTTCGGCTATCTCGGCACCTATAGCCCCGACCGACAGCCAACGCTGGAGCGGCTGCTGATTGAGCCTGCCAGGCAACTGCCGCATCTGAGCTTCGTGGTCGCCGGTCCTCAATATCCTGACAATATTGACTGGCCGGCGAATGTGGAGCGGATCGAACACCTGCCGCCTGCCGATCATCCGAGCTTCTACAGCCGGCAGCGTTTCACGCTCAACGTCACGCGAACCGACATGATCGCAGCGGGCTGGTCGCCGAGCGTGCGGCTATTCGAGGCCGCTGCGTGCGGCACGCCGATCATCAGTGACGAGTGGCGCGGCTTGAACGAGTTCTTCGCCGACGGTCAGGCGATCATCATCGCCAAAGGATCGGGGGATGTCGTCGACGCCCTGACAACCATCGCCGCCGCGGGGCGCCGTGCGCTCGCATCGGCCGCCAGGGCGACGGTGCTTGAACGCCATACCGGCGAGGTGCGCGCTCGTGAACTCGCCGCCGCCTTGCGAGAACTGCCAGAAGAAGGGGGAGAACGACAATCGTCCCCAGCCTCAATCCATTTCAGCTTAGGAGACGCATGATGCTGCAAAGGACGCGAAACGGAAGAGTAAAGACCGTGCTTGTCGCCGGAGGAGCCGGTTTTGTCGGTTCTCATTTATGCGATGCGCTGCTGGCCCGCGGCGACCGGGTGATCTGTGTCGACAGCTATATCACCGGATCGGAGGACAATGTCCGGCCGTTGATCAACCATCCGAAGTTCCATCTGATCGAAAAGGACATCTGCCATCTCTATGGTGTCGACGAGCATTTGGACCAGATCTACAACCTCGCGTGCGCGGCATCGCCCCCACAATATCAGGCGGACCCGGTGCATACGATGATGACCTGCGTTGCCGGCACCGGCAATTTGCTTTCGCTGGCCGAACAGCATCATGCCTCGCTCCTGCAGGCGTCGACGAGCGAGGTCTACGGCGACCCCGTCGAGCATCCGCAGACAGAGGATTACCGCGGCAATGTCAGCTGCACAGGCCCGCGCGCCTGCTACGACGAAGGCAAGCGGGCGGCGGAAGCGCTTTGCTTCGATATGCTGCGGGCCGGCAAGGTGGACGCACGTGTTGCCCGCATCTTCAACACCTATGGGCCTCGCATGCAGCCGAGTGACGGGCGGATCATCTCCAATCTGCTGGTGCAAGCCATATCAGGCGCGCCGCTGACGATTTATGGAAGCGGCGACCAGACGCGTTCCTTCTGCTTCGTCAGCGACCTCGTTGCGGGCCTGATGGCGCTGATGGATGTCGATCCAAATCCGGGCGTCCCGGTTAATCTCGGCAATCCCGGCGAGTTCACGATCAACCGGCTGGTGGACATGGTGCTGGCCATGGTGCCGTCGACATCCGTCGTCGTCCACAAGCCGCTGCCGCAAGACGACCCACAGCGCAGACGGCCCGATATCTCACGCGCAAAAGACCTTCTCGGCTGGCAGCCGACGATTCCGCTTGCCGAAGGTCTACGCCTGACGGCCGATTGGTTCATCGCCGCGGCCCGTCCAGACGGCGACTTCGATGACGCGCAAGTCACGCGGCGCTCGACTTGGCGACGGCGCGCAAAAGCTGGACGCGCCGCGATTGGCATCTGACTCGAGAGCGATAACAGACAAAGGAGAGCCGAGATGGATGCAGCACAGCCGACGAGAGATCCGAACCTGCAAAAGCGGATCCAGCAACTCGGGCCGTGGTTTCAGAATTTGAACATCGGCGGCCACATGACAGCGGCCGATCATTTCCTCGGAGATTATCCCACCTTCAAATGGAAAGGGTTCCAGCATGTCCTGCCGGCCGATCTTAGTGGCCTCAGCGTGCTCGACGTCGGCTGCAACGCGGGTTTCTATGCCCTCGAGATGAAACGGCGCAACGCCGCCCGTGTCGTCGGCATCGATTCCGACCCACGCTACCTCGCGCAGGCCCGCTTCGCGGCGGAACAAGCGGGAGCGGAGATCGAGTTCCGGCAGATGTCCGTCTACGACGTCGCCCGACTGGGTGAAACATTCGACCTGGTGATCTTCATGGGCGTGCTCTACCACCTGCGCCACCCCCTGCTGGCGCTGGATCTTCTCTATGAACACGCCGTCGGCGACATGATGCTGTTCCAATGCCTCCAGCGGGGCGACGAGCGCGTTCCCGACCTTAGGGAAGATTACGACTTTTCCGAATGGAGCATCTTCGACCAGCCTGAATATCCGAAGCTCTTCTTTGTCGAGGAACGCTACGCGTCGGATCCGACAAACTGGTTCATCCCCAACCAGGCGGCGGTCGAGGCGATGCTGCGCAGCGCCGGCTTTCGAATCAACGACCATCCGGAACGCGAGGTCTATCTGTGTCGACGAGGCCAACGCCATTATGCGGTTGAGCCGCCTCCGGTGGCCGCACCTTGAAAGACTCGTTTCGTCGGACCACAGCTGCGCCAAGCACGGATTTCAATGAGGCGGAAAGCCTGCCGCAGCATGCGGTGCACGGGCTTTCACCGGCCGCTTGCTCAGCCGCAGCCGAATATCGAAATGGTTGAGGGTGCCGGGCAGGTCGTCGACTGTCAGAGACGGCTGAAGCAGCGTGATATCCGCCTCCGACAACAGCGCGCCGATGGCGAAGCTTGCAATCGCTGGTAGGAGATTGTGGGCTGGACAAATGGCAGCACCAGCGCTGAAAGGTACGAATCCGACTGTCGGCAAGGTGTCGTTGCGCCCCCAGATACTTGGTTCCATCCGGTTTGCATAAGCCAGTTCGGGATCACGGTGAAAGAAGGGCGCGAAAATGATGACGCCCGTGCCGCGCACCACGGTCCTGTCGCCGGATTTGACATCCTCGGTCAGCTCTCTGAGAATGACGGGTGTCGTCGGCCAGAGACGCAGAGCCTCGAGCAGGCAATTGCGCGTGAAGGGACGATCAAGGTCGGGATCTTTAACTTCGTCAACGGCGTTGGCCCAGTAGCTCGGATGGCAGGCAAGCAGCGCAAGCGTCCGGAAAACGGCCACTCCAGCAGCGTCGAAGGCAAACAGCCATTGGGCCACCTGACTTTCTAAATCAAAATCGCTGCCTTTCGGCAGCCGAGCAATCAGGCTGCCCTCCTCCGGTTCGCGCAGATATTGGCCGAGCTGCTGCTGAAACTGCCGACGCTTGCGCCGATCGATGGAAGCTGCAAAAGCCCAATTCGCCCGACTTCGAAGGTCGTTCAAGGTCTTCGTCAAAGTGACGTCGTTGCGCGCGCGATCGCCGAGTACGGTGCGGCGAACAATCCGGAACCAGGCTCGCGAGAACGCAGACCAATCGAGTTCGTTCGGCCGGTCGGAACCGATACCGTCCAAAATCTCCAGGAGTTCGGAATCGACGATTGTCTTGAAGCCGGCCGAAGATGGATGCAGCCGGTCCGCGCTTGCCAAAGCATGTTCATGGATCGGCCGAAGCTCGGCCCGCCGCGCGGCATCTGAGATCAGCACGTTTTTCGGTTCGAAATGCGCAAGAGCGGAGCGCTTGACCCAGGTTGCCGTGGCAAATGGCTGGGCTGAACACTCGAGCACCGTGGAGACGTCGGAGGGGTCGAACACCAGCAGCTGCGGCCGGAACGGGATAGGCAAAAGCAGAGGCTCCCTGCCATATTTCTTCACCAGCCGCTGCATCTGACTGACAGCACCCGTGTCCAGATCCTGCCGCTGTGCCAGGCGTTCCATGATCGGGCGGCGAATGATGACACCTTTGGCAGCCGTCGGAACCATGACAGCCGCAACCACACGCAAAGTGTCGATCCAGCTGGCACGATTTATCCGGACGAAGCCGGCGGGTCTTTCCCTGGAAAAGATGGCTCGATTGCGAGAATTCATGATCCCGAAGCCCTTGCTGCATGGAGTAGCCGATCGGCCTTATTTCCGAACCGGGACAACGGCCGATTGTTCCGGGCTGATCACCGATCCTCGATAGACGATGCAACTGGGAGGCACCGGAACAGAAGCCGGCTCACCGCGTTGTTTCGAGCGCATGAATGCGTGGAGGCCCCATGCCCGACGAACCAGCCGCGAACGCATCTGACCTCGAACCGCGAAAAGGCAGCCCGAGCCCTCGCCTCGACGAGCGAGAATTCAAGAGGCGTTTCCTAAGCCAGTTCAAGGATCGGGTTTACGACACACTGGATAACGAACTCGGCAAGGTGGCCGCGCCCGCATGGAATGCATACGCCCATTCGCGAAAGAGCCCGATAACCAAAAAGGCTGGACCAGGATTTGCCGATCCCGACTATGATCTTGGCGTCGATTGGCTCGAGGCGAGAGATCAAATCCGCGCTGCGCAAGCGCGCTTCGAGGACGAAAACGCGCCATCGCGCGTCCTCCTCGTCAACGGCTCGTCGCGAAGCGAACATACCTGTCCGGGCGAGATTTCGAAAAGCTTCCGAATGGTCGAGATCGCCAAGGAAGTGTTTGCCGAAGCCGGCCTAACCGTGAACGTCCTCGACCTCAGCCGCATCGCTTCCGAATATGGCCGACAGATCCATCCGTGCAAGGCGTGCTTCTCGACATCGGCCGTGCTCTGTCACTGGCCGTGCTCCTGCTACCCGAACTACTCCCTCGGACAGATCCACGATTGGATGAACGAAATCTATCCAATGTGGGTCGAGGCGCACGGCATCATGATCGTCAGTCCGGTGAACTGGTACCAGACACCCTCGCCGCTGAAACTGATGATCGACCGGCTTGTCTGCGCCGACGGCGGCAATCCAGATCCGACGAGCACGCATGGCAAACACGCCAAGGAGGCCAAGGAGCTTGAGATGCAAGGATGGGACTATCCCCGCCATCTTTCCGGCCGCTTATTTTCTGTCGTCGTCCATGGCGATACCGAAGGCGTCGAAAATGTCCGCCGCAGCGTCTCGGATTGGCTGACGTCGATGGACCTCGTCCCGGCCGGAGCCTTGGCCGAGGTCGACCGTTACATCGGTTATTGGGAGCCCTACGCCACCAGCCACGACGCCTTCGAAAAGGACACCGCTTTTCAGCAAGAGGTGCGCAATGCCGCCAGAACCCTGTTGGAGGGAATTACCTCACGACGCAATGGCAAGATGGTCGCGGCGGGAAGACGGTTGAAGCAACCGCGTGAGAAGTGAGCGACTGGATTGGCGAAACGACGATGACAGGGTTCTATTTTCATATTCGGGACGGCGACCAAGTGGAACGGGATCTCGAAGGAATCGAATTGCAACGTTGAGGCTGCCGAGCAGGAAACGTTGATGGCCGCCCGGGAAATGGTCGCAGAATTGGATGCGGGGACAGCCCATTCAGGGAAAGATAACGAGATCGACGATGAGAACGGCAATCGTGCGCTCGCGGCGCCGTTCCTGTCGATCGATTGAGAGGTCCGGTCAGGCATGCCCGCAACGTGGTTATTCCTTGCCCGAACCTGGCTCAGCCATCTTGGCGTGCTGATGCGCAAGGATGCTCGCGGGTGTCACGTTGGCGACGGCCGCCTGGAGCTTGTTCTTCCAGCCGCTGACGACATCTCCTTCGCCGTCCATCATGGCGTCGAAGCCGATCTTGGCGACTTCGGCCGGATCGTCTTTCTTTGCCTGTCCGACCGAGGTATCCATGAGGTCGGCGCGTCTGAAAAATTCCGTGTCGGTCGCGCCGGGCATCAGGCAACTGACGGTCACGCCCGTTTCCTTCAATTCCTCTCGCAACGCGAAGGAGAAGCTGTTGATGAACGCCTTCGTGCCATTGTAGACGGCTTGATAGGAACCGGGCATGAAGCCGGCGATGGAGCCGGTGAGCAGAATGCGACCCTCGCCGCGGCTGCGCATCAGGTTGCCCACCTGCTGGACGAGAAAGATGGTGCCGACGATATTCGTATCGACGACTTTCCGGGCCTCCGCGAAATCCTGATCGAGGAAACCCTTGCCGAGGCCGCGCCCGGCATTGGCCATTAGCAGATCGACCGAACGCCCGGAAGCTTCGATGGCTTCCATCAGCCGGTCGACGCCGTCCTCGGTGGAAAGGTCGGTTTCGATTGCCTGGACCGACGTGCCAAACTCCTTCAGGCTCGACGCTGCCTGCTGGATGCGTGTCTCGTCGGCGGCGATGATCAGATCATAGCCTTCCCGCGCCGCGCATTTGGCCAGCTCATAGCCAATGCCGGTCGAGGCGCCGGTGACCACCGCGAGACCCTTGCCAAGTTCATGCTTATCCATGTTTCTTCTCCTAGACTTCGGGAAAAAGGTGAAGCCACCGAACCTGAAAAGCGAAGATATGTTCCGGCGAGGGTGCGAGACGCAGAGGCCGCAACAGATCCTGTACATGGCGCGCGCCATGTTCAACCGCGATAAAGAGACGGCTATGCGAACCCGCCGTCGCCATTCTTCCCATCCCGACATGACGAGTATCGGAAGCAGGAGCGCTCAGTCGATCAGCTGGTTCCCAAGCAGCGAATGCAAGGTTTCGCGGGCCCGGCTGACGCGGCTTTTCAAGGTGCCGATGCGGCAGCCGCAGATCCTGGCGGCATCTTCATAGCTCGTTCCGGCGGCCACCAGCGTCAACGCGCGGCGTCGGTCGTCGGAGAGGCGCGTCATTGCTTGTCGCAGCTCACGCTCGCGAAGCGCCCACTCCTGGCTCGGGGCGACAGAGACCTGTTCCATGGTCACATCCATTCCGACCGGCTCGCGCTTCCGCCGACGATAATTACTGCAGAACGTATTTCGAAGGATGGTGAAGAGCCAGGACTTGAGAGAAGTGCCTGGATGGTACAGCTGGATCGAATTCAACGCCTTCAGCAGCGTTTCTTGCACGAGATCATCGATGTCGTCCTCACTACGCAGGAATCTTCGGGCAAATGCGTGCAACGCCGGTGTCAGTTCGACAATCTCCAGCTCGACCGAGGATGTTTCTTGCGACGCGGGACGTTGTGAAGATAGAGCCGTCATTTTTCTCTCCTGGGATGAAAGGAAAGTTCCAAGCATCTGAATCGTTGCTGTACGATATCGGACGAAAATCTCGTTTTCGCTCATCGGCGGACCGCCTCCAAGTCAACTGAACGCATGAAGACGCCGGAATGCTGTTGCGGATCACCCAAAGGCATCGCTAGAAGGCGCCACGATCCGGACTTGAAACGACGATCCGGCGAAAATCGTTCCCACGCGATGCCGCACAGCTTTGATAACATTCACGTATCCGGCGAGCTCCGTGCATAACTGCCAAATTCCCTGAAAAGATAGGCGCCGCAGGAACAACAAACGTCGGCAATGGTTTGATCAATCGCCGACCGCAACCCGAGTCGGTCTCGTCCTTGGCCGGACAGAGATGGCGCCGCCATTACGGGGGCGTCATCTCCGCGCTAATGTTCGACCGAGCGAGAGCCCATCAACACGCCATAGGAGGACGCAAATGGCAACTGAGAAGACGCTGAACGATCTGTTCCTCGACACGCTCAAGGATATTTACTACGCCGAAAAACAGATCCTGAAGGCGCTGCCGAAATTGGCCCGTGCCGCCCAGTCGGAGGAAGGCAAGGCCGGTTTCCTGCAGCATCGGGACGAGACCCAGGCACACGTCGAACGTCTGGAACAGGTTTTTGAAATGATAGGCAAGCCCGCACGTGGCAAGACTTGCGAAGCCATTCAGGGCATCATCGCCGAAGCTGATGAGATCATGGACGAGTTCAAGGGCACGGTCGCCCTGGATGCCGGACTGATCTCTTCGGCGCAGGCCGTGGAGCACTACGAGATAGCCCGTTATGGCACGTTGATCGCATGGGCCAAGCAGCTTGGCTTCAAGGAGGCCGTCCCGCTACTGCAGGCAACGCTTGCGGAAGAAGAAGCGACCGACAAGAAACTTACGCAAATCGCCGAGACCTCGGCAAACGTAAAGGGAAAGCGCGCGGCCTAATACGGCGACGCGCCTTCACGGCCGCCGCATGGCGGCCGTTCATCGTTTGGCTCTTGTGCCCCGCCTCGGCGATCGGGCAAGCGCCGCAATGCTAGATGAGTTGGATATGAGCGTAATTAGTTTCGATAAACTGCGCGATACCCGCGAACGGCCTGACGCTCAATTCGTCCGAAAAGACGAACACGGGCAGACAATGTATCTCTTCGCACTGGAATATGAGATGGGGCCATCGACTTGGTCCGCCAAGATCTGGGCGTATTCATTCGAAGATGCCGAAATGCGGGTGAAGGCAATGCGTGAGAGCCTTGCGGTCTGCGGTCAGATGCATGCGTCGATAGGCGCTTAGCCTAGTGAAACGCAATCGATCGACGGTGGACAGCTAGGTGTGACTCATCCTAGCGACCGATGCTTTCAAGGTTGGCGCCAGTTCACCATGTCCTAAGACAAAAAGGCATTCCTGCGAACGCTTTTCGTGGCGATATACCGGCATGGACGGCTCCGCGATCGCTTGGGGGATTCCCGCGATGTGCGATGGTCGGATTGGCTGTCTGATTTGGACTCCGCTCCGAGGAGCGGTTCATCGTCGCATGCGCGTTAGGCGATTTGGGAGTTCGCGATGCTTGAGTCATCCAGCCTTGAACCAGAGCTTTTCTACTGGGCCAGACGCCGGGAAGTGGAAAGTGCCTGGGAAGTTGTGCAAATTTCGACCGTGATTGGGGGGACGTAAAGAGGCGCAAGCAGGAGCGACCGGGGCCAATTATAGGCGTGGCTCCCTCGTCATCTTTAAGTGACGAAACTTGCTCGCGCGGTCGTCATGGATCCGCGGTGGAGGGGCCCTTTCAGCGCTGGCACTCACGTCGACCTGCTTGCGATCGTAAAGAGCACCAGCGGCTCCGCAAGCCGACCCCAATCCAACGCCGTCTTATGTCGATGTCTGGCGACAAGGAGAACTAGACATGCACTTGATACAGCTATTTATACCGGCAGCGCCGCAATCGACGATCAAGATAGAAGACGTCATCGCGAAAGTTCAACGCGAGATGACGGAGCGCCATGGCGGAGCGACGGCATACCTCAACTCGCCAGCAAAGGGGCTTTGGTCCAACGGCGAGGGGGCGGAAGAAGAAGACGTCATCGTAGTTGAAGTCATGGTGGACACTCTCGATAGGGCCTGGTGGCGTCGATATCGTCGCAACCTCGAACAACTGCTCAGACAGGATGAATTGCTGGTGCGGGCGATTCCTGTCGAGGCGCTCTGACAACTTGGTGCCCCGATGGAGACGCAATTCCGCAAGCTCGAGGTCCACCGCAAAGGCGACGAGTTCGCAGGCTGGCCGGCGAATTATGGTCTCTGGTCGTGGGGTGACGAGGTGGTCGTCGTTTTCGCGCGCGGCAAACTCGGAGCGAAGGGGGAGCTTCACGAACTGGACCGTGATTACCCATTCGTGCCTTGGCAGGCACGGAGCCTGGACGGCGGTCTGACCTGGATGAGCGAGCGGTTCTCCGGTCGCGTGCCAGGTGGGATGTCACTTTCGGCCGATGAGCACTTGAACGCCGATCTCAAGGTTGGTTTCCGTCTGTCGGCTGATGATGAACTGCGCTGCCTGGAACAACCCATAGACTTTCTCGATCCAGAGACGATCGTCATGTGCGCTAGAACCGATGTGCAGGGCGATGCTGTGAGTTGGTTCTATGTCAGCCGGGATCGGGCACGGACATGGCGGGGTCCATATCCTTTCACCGGTCTGGACATTCCGATTTCCGCGCGAACCGATATCGTTCCTATTGGGAGGAACGATGCGCTCTTCATGCTAAGCACCTCCAAAGAGGATGGCGCGGAAGGCAGAGTGTTCTGCGCCCGCACGGCGGACGGCGGGCGCAGCTTCGTCCTTCAAGGCTTTGTCGGCCCAGAACCCGAGGGCTATTCGATCATGCCGGCATCGACGCCACTTTCCGGTGGCGCCATTCTGACGCTGACGCGCTGCATGGGGACAGGCGGCGACAAGGGTTGGATAGAAGCCTTCACTTCCGATGACCAAGGGAAGACTTGGACGCGGAAAGGCCGCGTCGTCGACAATACAGGCAGCAACGGCAATCCGCCCGCGCTCGGGCGGGTCGACGGCATGCTTCTGCTCGTCTACGGTTACCGTGACCCGCCATTTGGCATCAGGATGCGCGTGAGCTGCGACGACGGCCAGACATGGGGCGCCGAGAAGATCATCCGAAGCGATGGCGGCACGGCCGATCTCGGTTATCCTCGCGTCGTCAAGCGCGATCAAGCTTCCATACTGGCCGTCTACTACTTCAACGACGGTGAGGGGGAGGAGCGCTACATCGCAGCCTCCATTGTCGCGTCGATCGGAGATTGAGAAGGGAGTGCGAGTGTGCGCGCATCCCAATCGGCACCCTGTACCTGTCGGGGCCCTGAAGGCGCGTTCCAGCGGACCAAATGCCTGGCAAGCCTCGTTCCATCCAATCCACCGGATTTTCTAAGAGATTTGTCATATTCCTACTTCGGCATTGCTTCGATAGGGGCGAGCAAATGGAATCGCGCCGGGGTTCGTCCATGTGAGAACGTCTCGCTCCTTTGATCGACTGCCGTATATTTCCAGGCTGCCTAGGCCTAGCTAGGACTAGGGTCGCGAGGTCGTCGTAGATCAGACGCGACAGCGCCGAAGATCAGCGAATCTGCCTAGATGTTCCGTCGCCGAGCGTGACAGCAATCGCCTCGAGTGAACTATCCTCGCCGGGTCGATTTTCTATGGCGAACCCATAAATAGACGATGAGACCGAACATGGCGAAACAATACCAGCCGAAAACCAACCCCAGGACCCATAGTTGGTCGCCGCCACGAAGCGCGAAGATCGCCGTGGCCAGGGCAATGTGAGCAACGACAAAGCCAATCGCAATGAACAGCACCCAGCGCAATCCTTGTTGGTTGTTCGATCGTACGAAAAACAGCCGCCATTTCCAAGATGGGTCAGCCCCCCGTTTGAAAGCTGGTAAATGCCAAATTAGGAAAAGCGTCCTGTCCGCCTGGGATAAATGGTCGAAGGGCGTCAACGATGATCACCACTTGGAAAAGTCGCCGCGATGCGATGGTGGTGGTTGCAATCTGTCGGAATCACGTCGTCTCGGTGTACCGCCGTGCTCGTCGCAATATGGGCCAACGCTCAGGGCACTCCTCATACATTTCTCCGGTGGCAGAGCGCGGCAGCAGGCTTCCGGTCCGCAGCCGCGTGCAGAGCGAACTGAGGAACTCTTCCGTCGTAAGCAGATCGAGCTGGACGGAAAGTCTGTCAGCAGCTCCGCTCTAGAACCAGCAGAAAGCCTGGGCCGTTGAAGAACATATCCCCCCTGGGCGTGCCGGGATCGACTTCCACTGCCCCGCAAAAATGAACACGTAACCCACCAAGTTCTCAACGCCAACCACCGGTGCGTTTCCGCAAGGCTGCCGCGTTCAGATCGGCGATGACGAAAGCATGCCCAATGCTGTTGATCTGAACGCCGCGGAACGGCAAGATAGGCGACTTGTCCTTCCGGGCTTTGGGATTTCGAATGCCACGCTTCTACTTCAACATTCTGTCTGAAGCAGGATCGCTCGACGACTGGGAAGGAACCGAGCTTGCCGATTTGGATGCCGCTCGCGTTGAAGCGGTGCGTGATGCGCGGGCATTGATGAGCAGTGCCGTGCTGCTTGGATATGACATTTCGTCAAGAAGCGTCGAGATCAGAAACGAAACAGGCGATATCCTGCTCGTGTTGCCCTTTGCGGAAGCGGTGAAGCCAATGGGCTGATCTACCTGGCGCCGAGCGGAAGACCCAGCAACCTCTCATATTCGCGCTCCGGCACTCCATAACAGCCACCGGCGATTTCGATCAATTTTTCCCTGTCCACTATTCGCACGTTTCCGCGGGTCGATCGGATGGCGTGGACGCCCTCAAGCACGTGTAGCTCATTGGTGACGCCCGAACGCCGGACACCGAGCATCAATGCCAGAAATTCATGGGTAATGGCCAGGTCATTGCCTTCGAGGCGGTCGTGACACATCAGGATCCATCGAGCCAGCCGCTCATGCATATTGTAGCGGGCGTTGGCGAGCGCCGAATGGGCGAGCTGCAGCACGGTTGTGTGAACATAGCGAAGGAAGAAATCCTTCATCTCGGGATCATCGGCGAGCGCGCGCTGAAATGTCTCCATCGGCACCATAATTCCCGACCCCGCGACCTGCATGAACGTGCGCGTGGGGGTGGTCTCTACCGCCAGGACGACGTGCATGCCGGATGCGCCCTCGCGCCCGATGTGGCCAATTTCCACAACTTCTTCGTCGATGCTGCTGACAACCATGGATGCCAGGCCCCTTTCCAGGAAACAAACATGCGTGGTCGGCACGTCGCTGGCGACAAGAACGTGCCGCAATGGAAGGTCGATGCGCTCCATCGCTCCCGAGAGGCGTGCGAAACCGTCTACGCTCAACAATTTCAGTAGAGTGTTCTCGACGGTCGATTGGTGGGGCATAGCAGCTCCGCGTGGGGAGCTTGGATGTCAAGCCAAACGCCTGTGGGTGTGGTGAAAGCTACGGGACGCCCAAAGATTTGGCTATAGGTCCCGCGAAAGTGTGCGTTTATGACAAAACCGCACATAAGCCACTGACATTGTTGATGATCAGCGACGATAGACCGGCACCGACGTTCGGTGCCGACCAAGAGAGCTTAGCACATCTTGCCTCGGCATGCGCGCTCATTGCGAAAGGACGAGCGATTCACAATATAAATATCTGCCCCTCGTCGATCGTTGAAAAGAAGTCGCAATCAATCTCGCCAGCCAAGTCGGCGGCAATGCGCTTCGGCGATCAGGACGGCCTCCTTTCGGTCGGCATAGGGACCTGGCAGATAGACCGTGACTCCGCGGAAACTGACGATCACCGCCTTTGTCACGCTATCGAAGACGATAGCCATATCCCGCTCGTAGGCCATTTGCTTTCCTGACGGCGCTTACCCCATCGAGATGTGCTCTTTTTTCGAATGAAACAAGGTGCCGACACGGCGATTCTTCAGGCGCGAGAGCTTTTCGCGGCCTTGGACCGAAGCGGCGAAACGACTGGTGTCACTGGCGGTCCATCTACCGACTGGTGCAGAAACGCACAGGAACTTTTCTGACTATCTGTCGTTGGGCCACAAGGATCGCACAGGTCCCCCTCTTTTAGCGGGGCCGTACGCCAACCCTTCCTTCCTGTGCGATCCGTTCGTTCCCAACCTCCCCCGCGTCGGCGGGCTTCTTTTTGCAAGGCGAAAGCGGACCGGCGTTCATCGCATTAACGGGCAGCGGCACGAAAAGCGCATTGCCAGGTCGCGCCGCTCGGATCCATTTCTATGATCCGGAATTCTCCGATACCGCTGAGCCCGTCCATGGAATCCTAGAGTTCACGCGTGACCGTGTGAGGGACGTGCTCCCGAAGGCGGACGCGTTGATCGAGAATCTTCAGCTACCTGACCTTGACGATCGGGGTGTACTCGCCGCTGTCAACGCTCGAAAAGCTTCTTCATTTTGCGTGCCGCGCCATGAGGATTTCGAGATCATTCGACAGGTCAACGGGGCCAACATCCAATGAGCGGTCCCGGCCAGCGCAATCCCGTTGGAAGAATAGCAGAGTTTGTTTCCACCTGGCGGAGATGAGCCGCATCTGCCTCGGCGCGGCCTCCACCAATGATTAGCTTCAAACCCATGATCGCAATCTCTTGTCGTAGGTTTGTGGAACGATACGCCGCAACAGGCGGTCACGAACTATTCAGGGACAGCTGCATAACTCGACCCCGCTAACGGCAGCGGAACAAAGGGTTTTTTCGGCGGTTCATGATGCATGTCATAGGCTGCAAGGTATTTCTGGATTGCCAAAGCATTGCCTTGATCACGAGGAGCCCTAATGCTGATAGGTTATCATGCGTCGCATGAGCAATTCTCGCCCAGCGAACTCTTATGCTTTGTTCAGGCTGCAGAGCGCGCTGGTTTCGGTGCCATCATGACGTCCGACCATATCGCGCCATGGAGCGAGGAGCAGGGAAATTCGGGTAACAACTGGGCCTGGCTCGGCGCAGCACTTGCAACGACATCGCTGCCGTTCGGTAGTCTCGCGATCCCCGGTGGCTGGCGCTACCACCCAGCCCTACTTGCGCATTTGGCCGGCACCCTCGCCGAGATGTACCCGAACCGTTTTCGATGGATTGCAGTCGGTAGCGGTGAAGCCCTGAACGAAAGCGTCGTGGGCAGCGGCTGGCCCGAAAAAGCAGAACGCGACGCGCGGCTTCGTGCCGGTGCCGGGATTGTCCGGGATCTCCTTCGCGGAGAAACGGTCACCGTTCGTTATCCCTGGTTCGCGGTGGAGGAAGCCAAGCTCTGGTCCCTGCCTGAGCGGCCGCCAGCGATATTTGGCGCCGCCTTGAGCGCCAAGACGGCAGGGTGGATGGGCGACTGGGTCGACGGCTTGATAACAGTGCGGAAATCCAAAGAGAGCATGCAAGAGCTTGTCGGCCGCTTCGAAGATAATGGCGGCCACGGCAAGCCGCTCGTCTTGCAGCTTCAGGTTTCGTGGGCAATGTCGAGGGAGGAAGCGCGTCTGGCGGCCTGGGAGCGGTGGCGCAATGCGGCCGTGCCATCGACTGTCTTAGCTGACCTGAAGCGCCCCAAGGACTTCGACGAGGTGACCAACACCCTCAGGCCCGAGGACATAGAAGAGTTCGTCCCACTAATTACAGAAGGATCCGAGCTGCTTGAAATCATCAGCGAATTGGCATCATGCGGATTCGAGGAAGTCTATTTGCACAATGTTTCCTTGGATCAACATGGCTTCATGCGGTTCATGGCGCAGGAAGTCTTGCCGCATATCCGCTAGGCCACGTCATCCGCCAGGAGGCGATCAAGCAATCTCCTGAAGTGGCGGGTGATACCCACAGGCATCACCATAGCGCCACCTCTTCTCCTGTTCGAAAAGTTTGGCTGCTTACTGAGCGCAAGCCTGACCCTGGGGGGTCGCGTCGCTTAGACCACCTTGGGTCTGGACGGAGCCCGAAGCGGTGGAGCTCGCAGGATCACTGCCGCCGCTGCAACCGCCTGGCATGGTCGCGCCCATTGATCCATTCGTCGTGCTGCCCGTGGAGGTTGGATCGGATGTCATCGGCTGCATTGTCTGAACATTGGCACGACCATCGGTACCAATGGCATTGGGTTCCGTCGTGGTTCCAGCTCCGGTGCTGGACTGAGCAAAAGCGCTCGTGGCCATACCGGCCGCCAGCATTGAGGCGCAGATGAGCTTGATATTCATCTTTTTCGTTTCCTTCGTGGTTTACGTTGCGGCCCTCGAACATCAAGATCACTCTTCTGTTCCCAATTATCTGAAGCGTAAGTATCGATTGCACGCACCAAGACAGATACGCGACCCACAGCGGGACGACCGAGTTGACCTGTGGCATCCGCGGTCGTCTTGCTCGAATGAGACAAGGACGCTGGTCGGAATGGCGATGGGAGGCAAGCGTCAGAGGGTGACCCACTTCGGGCCCGCGCGCTGACCGAAACCTGCACATGTATTCAAATGGCCCTCGCTCTCCCAGAAGCGTGTCTTGCAGCGAGGATTTTACACAGCTTGCGGATTCCGCGGGAGGACAAGCAGCCGCCTGGAAATTCCGCGCTCTCACCTTCAGGGTGTCGATGTGCAGATCCGGAATTTATCCCGAGGCGGAGACTATGCCGAGCCCGTTTCCTAAAGCTCGAGATTTCCGGTAAAGCCGCGTGGCAAGCTCGGCATAATATTCAGGCTCCGCTGTTACAATTTAGCGGAGACGAGCATGACCCCCGGGGTAGTCATTGCCCCGCTGAACCTCCGACTCATACCTGAGGCCACGGATGACACATCGTTGCCGTCTACAAGGCGCGTGTCGAGATCGTGGGCAGCGGCGATCTTCATGAAGTCTTCGAACGCAGCCATGTCCTTGGCCGTCCGGGCCACATAGGTAACGCCAGTTTGTCGGAGGCCGATGTCTTCAAGACATTCGTCCGCCAACTGTTGCCAGAGGCGGCAGGCTTCGATCACTATTGGCAGCTCGTCAGCGTCTCGCCCTTGCTTTCGTATCCAGCCCCAGTTGCGCGAGGACTCTTCGGCGGCAATGCGTCCTTTCTCAAGCAATGTCACTTGCACATCTCGATTAGCAAGGAAGATGGCGGTGCACACTCCGACAATTCCGCCTCCGATGATCACCACCTCGGAGGCATTAGGGATCGGAATGCTGAACGGGATCGGCTTCGGAGAAGGGAAACATTGGAATCTTTTCTTGATTGGCTTCCGCTGATCCCTAGCTCGTAGGCAATAATCGTTCAAGGTAGATGTCCGTAAGGGCGAAAATCGCCTTCCAGTGCTTTGAAAATATGCCGAGCTTGCCACGCGGCTTCACCGGAAATCTCGGGCTTTGGGAAACGGGCTCGGCATAGTCTCCGGCTCGGGATAAGTTCCCTTATGCGGAGTTCGGCATAACGGAATGAAAATGTCCCTCGGCCTCGCGCCCGCCACCCTGTCGCGCGAATCCGGACTTCCGGGCGATCCATGCGCGAACTCGTCTCCCCTGCCCGTCGGGAGCCGGAACCCTGCGTCGCGCTCAGCCAGCCCGGAGAGATCGCCCGACAGATCGAAGGCTTGCTGGGCCACGAGATGAACGACGTCGCCTTCACGCTGAATTCTCCCATTGATCGCGATCATCGATGCCCCGAGGATGATACGGCGGCGCTGCTCGAAGAGCTTGGGCCAGACGACGACGTTGGCCGGACCGGTCTCGTCCTCGATCGTCATGAAGATGACGCCCTTGGCGCTGCCGGGTCTCTGCCGGACGAGGACCAGGCCAGCTGTCATCAACCAGCGACCATCCCGCGCGTTCATGGCTTGCGCGCAGGTGACGATCTGGCGCTCTGCCAAAGCTTTTCGAAGGAATGCGACGGGATGTTGGCGGAGCGTCAACCCGATGTGACTGTAATCCTGGACAACGTTGTGTCCATCCGTCATCTGGCGCAGAGCGACTTCGGGTTCCTGCTGCTCGGCGATCGCCCTCGCCTCGCGTTCCGAGGCGGCTGCAAAGAGCGGAAGAGGTTCGTCACGCAGAGCCTTAATCGCCCACAATGCGTCGCGCCGCTGAAGTCCCAGAGATGGCAGGAAGGCGTCGGCCTCGGCGAGTTCGACCAGAGAAGCCGCCGGGACCCCAGACCGTCGCCACATATCGTCAACGCTTTCGAACGGTTGGTCCATGCGAGCAGCCGCGACACGCGCGGCATCGGCGGCGGCAAGGCCGCGCACCATGCGCATTCCCAGGCGGACCGCGTGATGGTCGGTATCTCCGATACGCTCAAGCGTACAGTCCCACCGGGAATTGTTGATGCAGATCGGTCGGATCTCGACGCCATGGTTCCGAGCGCAACCGACGATCTGGGCCGCCGCGTAAAATCCCATCGGCTGCGAGTTCAGCAGCGCCGCGCAAAAGACGTCCGGACAGTGGCATTTCACATAGTTGGAGGCATAGGCGATCAAGGCGAACGACGCCGCATGGGATTCCGGGAAGCCATAACTGCCGAATCCCTCGAGCTGGCTGAAGGTCTTCTCGGCAAACTCGGCCGTGTAGCCGTTCCTGATCATGCCGGAGACGAGCTTGTCCTTGAAGCGCGAGACGCCGCCGGTGAACTTGAAGGTGGCCATCGACTTGCGAAGCTGGTCTGCCTCGCCGCCGGTAAATCCGGCGCAAACCATCGCCACCTTCATGGCCGACTCCTGGAAGAGCGGGACGCCGAGTGTCTTGCCGAGAACGGCTTCGAGTTCCGGCGTCGGGTAGACGACCCGCTCCTTGCCCTCCCGGCGGCGGAGATAGGGGTGCACCATATCGCCCTGAATCGGACCAGGCCGGACGATCGCGACCTGGATCACGAGGTCATAGAAGGTCCGCGGCTTCAGGCGCGGCAACATCGCCATTTGCGCCCTCGACTCGATCTGGAACGTGCCGAGGGTGTCGGCTTTCCTGATCATCGCGTATGTCGCCTGGTCCTCCTGAGGGATGGTGGCGAGATCAAGGTGCTCGTCCTTGTGTTCTTCGATGAGCGCGAAGGCCTTCGCCATGCAGGTCAGCATACCGAGCGCCAGGATGTCGACCTTCATGAATTTGAGCGCCTCGACGTCGTCCTTGTCCCACTCGATCACTTGCCGGTCAACCATTGCCGCGGGTTCGATCGGAACGAGATCGTCGAGGCGGTCGTGGGTCAGGACGAAGCCGCCTGGATGCTGTCCCAGATGCCGAGGAGCGCCCATGAGCTGCTGCGCAAGCCTAAGCGTCAGGGCGAGGCGGCGGTCTTGCGGGTTCAAGCCCTGATCACGAAGACTGCGATCACTGACCAGCTCTTCCGACCACGCCCACATGCCCGTTGACAGGGCCTTGATGAGGTCCTCAGGCAAGCCGAGCGCCTTGCCGACGTCGCGGATGGCACCCTTCGCCCTGTAACGGGTCACCGTCGAACAGAGAGCGGCCTTATCCTTCCCGTAGGTCTTGTAGATCCATTGGATGACCTCCTCCCTTCTTTCGTGTTCGAAGTCGACGTCGATGTCCGGCGGCTCGTCGCGCTCCTGGGAGACGAAGCGCTCGAACAGGAGATCGTTGGTCGAGGGGTCGATGCTGGTGATACCAAGGATGTAACAGACGGCCGAGTTCGCCGCCGAGCCCCGCCCCTGGCAAAGGATGCCTTGCGACCGGGCGAAGCGGACGATCGAGAAGACGGTCAGGAAGTATGGGGCGTATTTCATCGTCCGGATGAGATCGAGTTCGTGACGGACGATCTTGAGAACCTCCGGCGGCAGCCCTTCCGGATAGCGGTTGGGCACGCACTCCCAGACATAGTGCTCGAGGGATTCCTGCGGGGTCTTGTCCGGGAGGATCGCCTCCTCGGGATACTGGTAGGTCAGTTCCTCCAGCGAGAACCTGCAGCGGTCGACGATCTCCATCGTCCGGGCCAGCGCCTCGGGGTAGCGCGGGAACAGGCGCTCCATCTCCTCCGGCGGCTTTAGATATCTGTCCGCGTGGCGCTCGCGCTTGAAGCCGACGTCGTCGATGGTGGTATTGTTTCGAATGCAGGTGACGACGTCCTGAAGCTGCCGCCTGGAAGGATCGTGGAAGAGGACGTCGTTGGTGACGACTGTTCGCACGCGGTGCCTCATCGCCATGTTCGACAATTCGTGCAGCCTCAACTGGTCGTTCGGACGCCGCCGGAGGCAAAGCGAGACATATGCTCGGTCCTCGAATATCTCGGCCATCTTGCGAAGTTGGACGGCGCAGGTCTCGTCAGCTAGGTCGGGCACAAGGATTGCAAGCAGCCCCTCGGAGTAGAGAGCGACATCGTCGAGGTTCAAGATGCAGTTCGCCTTGCCGCCCCTGCCCTTGCCAAGCGTGAGGAGCCGGGTGAGCCGCGAATAGGCGCCGCGGTCCGTGGGATAAAGGAGAATCGACATGCCCTCCTGCAGATCCAGCCGACACCCAACAACGAGACGGACGCCTGTCGCGCGCGACGCCTCGAGCGCCCGGACGACCCCTGCCAGGCTGTTGCGATCGACAACGCCGAGAGCCTCGATGGCCAGTTCCCTGGCGGTAGAAAAGAGCTCGTCGGCGGAGGACGCGCCACGAAGGAAGCTGAAATGCGTCGTGACCTGGAGCTCGGCGTATCTCATCCGAATATCCCGTGTATGAACCACTTGTGGGAACCTGTTTCGGGATCGATGCCGTCGCCGGAGCGAAAGATCCAGTATCGTTCCCCGCTCTCGTTTTCGATGACGAAGTAGTCGCGCACAGCCTCGAATTCGCTGTCGCGCTTCCACCATTCGCCGAAGACCCGTTCCGGACCGTCCGCACGCTTGACGCGATGACGCTTACCGCGCCAGGTGATGCTGGCCGGCGGATGATCCGGCAGCAGGGCTATCGCCTCGATCCGATCCGGACGCGCAAACAGCCGCACCGGCCGTCGCCAATGGTGGACCCAATCTTCCGTCGCGTCCTCGCCGACCGCGGCGATACGCTGGACGCTGCGCTCCGGGACGTCGGAGGCGACCGGCGCGACCCGGTAGACGCGCTGGCCTCGGTTGCCGAGGACGTCGATCAGCGGTGTGATGTCGGCATCCTCGTCGTCGACAAGCGAGGACGCCTTCTGCTTCTCTTCAAGCGGTTCCGACATCACGGCGACGAGGGTCAGCCTTTCGATCCCGAAACCCGGCTCGATCGTCTGCGTCCGGTCGCGGAACAGTTTCGTCAACCAGGCGATGTCTCGCACCGGCTTGGCGGTTCCCGCTCTGATCGCCTGCCTGGTCCCATCGACCTTGTCGACGATAAGATCGGTCCGGCGGACGCCAAGACCCTTCCGTTGGAGTTCAGCGACGAGCTGAACAATCAGCCGGCCGACATACTTGTCGATCGTTTCCGCTGCACCGATCGGTTCGGCGAACGATCGAACGACCTCGACGAGTTCTGGGCTACGGATCGGATCTATTGGTTCGCGGACGCGACCGAACATCTGGTCGAGACGCCGTCCAATCTCCGGGCCGAAGCGAAGCGCCAAGGGAGCGCGCGGCGTCGCCGAGAGCTCGCCGATAGTCCGGAAGCCGAGCATGCGCAGATCGCCCACGATCTTCTCGGGTAGCCGCAGCAGAGAGATCGGAAGTCGCTCGACCGCCCGGATGGTCTCTCCACTCGGGACGATGACAGTTTCGCGATTGATGGCGCGGGCACATGCGTGAGCCGCGCCCCATGTGTCTGCAATGGCGACCCGTGCCGTCAGGCCCTTGGCGCGAAACCGATTGGCGATGCTCGTCAACATGCGCTCCTCGCCGCCCTGCAGATGGTCGGCGCCCTCCGTATCGATGACCATGCCGTCCAGCGCGTCGACGGCGACGATCGGCGAATACTGCGTCAGCGCCCACATGGTGACGCGCTCGAGCGCCACGGCATCGGCGGCCGGATCGGCGTCGATCATCCGCAGGCCCTGGAGGATCGCCTGCGCCCTGGCGGCCGGCATGCCGACGTGGAGTCCGGCCTTCCTGGCCGCGGCGTCGGCGGCCGAGACCCAGCGCTTGGATCCGCTCTTCGAAATGACGGCGATCGGCTGCTCAACGGGAATGGCGGGATCGGCCCGCCTGATCCTGTCGGTCGACAGATCGGGAAAAAATATCGATACGACCCTTGGCATCGCAGGCTCCTACTTCGAACTCGGCACACTCACCCGCTTTCACCCTCATCAGTTCCAAAAACCACCTCGCCCGCCCGACGCCTGGAACCGGCAGCTCCTCACTCGGAATGACGCTCACCCTCCAGCGCGTGGTCGCGGCCGTCGGCTGCCCGAAGTCGCTGGCCTCGGTCTGCCGTCGCCACCGCCGCACCGCGAGCGCCATCGTGCCGGTCTTCTCGGCGGCAAGTTGCAGCCGGCGCGACGCCGCCATCGGCAGGCGGACGATCTCGCCAATCACCGCGCCGAGCCCGCCGTACGAGAGGCCCGCCTCCATGTTGGCAAGGACGTCCTCTTCCTTGTCGGACTCGACGAAGACCACCCGGTTCGGATGCAGCCCCGCCTGCGCCAGGGCCGGGAAGAACAGATCGGGACGTGTCAGGCACCAGACGATCTTGCCTTTCGTACGCGCGGCAATGCCGGCCACGAACAGGGCGGCGGCCGCGCCATCGACGGTGCCGGCCCCGCCGCCAGCGCATTCGTGCAGCGCCCCATGGGCCAATCCGCCGCCCGGAAGCCGCCCGTCGATCTGGGCCACGCCGAAAGGCAAAACGCCTCGCCTGCGCCGACTGGCGCTTTCCAGGTGCGCTATCTGCTCGCGCAGACCGTCGAGGATAGCGATTGGGGCGACGGCTGAGTTCATGATCTCCTTTAACGGCAACCCGTTTTCAGCTTGAGTAACAGCAATATGTTCTGTATCTGTTCTCAAGACGTAAATGAGTCAACGCGCATATGACGCGCTGAAGTTGAGCACGAGTGCGACGCAGAAAAATCGACAGCGGATTCAATCGGATGATGAGGAAGGAATATTTTCGGAGGCGCCGAACGCCGCTTGTGGACGATGGAGTTCAGGCCAGACATTGCGCCATATCACGACCGGCAAACTGTTATTCTCGAACGGGACGCCTGGGCCGATTGGCTCGATCCGGCCTTCTCGGCCAAGTCGCTGATCGAGCCCTGCCGCCCGGCCCGCTCTCCATCGAACAAGTCGGCTGAGCTGCAACCCGGCTGGCTAAGGAGCACTTTCTTCTTCGCTCTCTGCTGGGGCCGACCATGCTCTTTCAGGCGGGCAGTTCGTGCAGCACGCACCGTAACGGAACCATATGCTCTCGCCGCGGGTTGGATAGGCATCTCCCAGCTCTCAGTTTCACGGAGCATCCATGGCTATATCTTCTACAAGCAATCGAGACTCGGCCGCCTATCCGCTTCAGTCGCTCTTTGTCCCGTTTCCCTTCGTCTGCTTCACGCTCGCGCTTGCGACCGATATCGCTTTCTGGCAGACCGGCAATCTGATGTGGCAGAATTTCTCTGCATGGTTGCTGTTCGCTGGGCTTATGTTGGGCTCGCTTGCGATTCTGGCCGGATTGATGGATCTGATGCGTCGCCGCACGCGCCCTTTACGGCCGCCGTTCCTGTCCGCCCTCCTCTATCTAATCATACTGAGCCTCGCCTTTGCCAACAACCTTATCCATGCCGGCGATGGATGGACGGCCGTCGTCCCATACGGACTGATGCTTTCGGCCGTCACCTTTGTCTTGTGCCTGGTGGCCGCGGCAATTTCCGCCCGCAAATATGCCAGACTGGCCTGGAGGATATGATGAAGAAGTCCCAGATTCTCGGCGCTTCGGTTCTGTCGATATCTGTCGGCGTCGGTCTTGCGGCTTACGCCCAGAGCGGAGATTTTGACATCTCTCAGCAGATCGGACCGAACCCCGTGCTCCCAGATCCAGCCCCTTCCCTGCTGCCTGATCTGAAGGTAGCGGAGGTCGTTGGCTGGAAGGATGGTGAGACGCCGGCCGCACCGAACGGTTTGACGGTCACTGCTTATGCCAAGGACCTCGCCAATCCAAGGACAGTCCACACCTTGCCGAACGGCGACGTACTGGTAGTTCAGGCGCGTGGCCCGTCAGGCGAACCGGCCTCCCGGCCGAAGGATTTGATCAGAGGCTGGATCATGTCCATCGCTCATGGCGACGGCGGCGAGCAGAAGGAAAGCAACATCATCACACTGCTGCGTGACGCCAACCGCGACGGCAAGGTGGATGAGAGGCACGATCTGCTGAAGAAACTCGATTCGCCGTTCGGCGTCGCCTGGGTCGACAACACGCTCTATGTCGCCTCGACGTCCGCCATTCTCGCCTACCCCTATGAACTTGGGCAGAATGAAATCACCGCCCAACCGAAAACCATCACGCCCCTGCCCGGTGGTCCGATCAATCATCATTGGACCAAGGATCTGGCGCTCAGCCCCGATGGGCAGATGCTCTACGTTTCGGTCGGCTCGAATTCCAATGTCGTCGAGAATGGGCTTGAAGCAGAAAAGGGCCGTGCAGCGATCTGGCAGGTCGACCGGCGCACCGGCGCGGCGCGCGTCTTCGCCTCAGGTCTGCGCAATCCGAACGGCCTCGCCTTCAACCCTGAGACAGGTTCGCTCTGGACGGTCGTCAATGAGCGCGACGAACTCGGTCCGAACCTCGTTCCCGATTACATGACCTCGGTTAAGGAAGGCGGCTTCTACGGCTGGCCCTGGAGCTATTACGGCAACCATGTCGATGCGCGCGTGCATCCGCCGCGTCCGGACATGGTCGAAAGGGCGACGCCACCGGATTATGCCCTGTCGAGCCATGTCGCGGCCCTTGGATTGGCCTTCTCGATGAATTCAGCGCTGCCGGCCGCCTACGCCAATGGCGCCTTCATCGGAGAGCACGGCAGCTGGAACCGGGACAGCTTCAATGGCTACAAGGTGGTGTACGTACCATTCGAGGCCGGGAAGCCATCCGGCAAGGCGCAGGACGTCGTCACGGGCTTTATCCAGGACGACCAAGCGAAGGGACGGCCGGTCGGAGTCGGGATCGACGGGACGGGAGCTCTGCTCGTCGCAGATGACGCCGGCAACACCGTCTGGCGCGTTGCTTCGTCCGACGGCAAGATTACGCCGCAGCCCATCGGCACGGACCAGGTTTCGGCAAATCGGCAAGTCTCGACTGATGCGACGGCGGGCGGGACCGCCGATATGAATCCTGGCATCGGAACCGAAAGGACGGGTTCGACCCCTCAATCACAGATGCCGGCAGCCCCGGCAGATGAACGCCCGACCGACCAGAAACCCCTTCCCGGACAAGCGGATAAATCCCAGCCTGCGCAAATGCAGATCGCCCCTGCAGGTGGTCCATGAAGAGATTTTGTCGGGTTTAAATCACTTCTCGCCATGTTTTCGTGGTGACTGGCCGACATCAAGAAATTTCCTGAGGTCACCATCGCGCAGTGGCCATTTCCGCGCGCTTTTCTATCGGCGATCGTTAGCCGCCGCATGTTCAACATGGGGCGAAGGCGCATTTAAGTGAGGGGTTCACGGCAAATGAGATGCAAACTTAGATCGGCTTCCAACGCGGGACTTCAACGAAAATGGTTGCGATGCAAGCACCAAACATACCACGCCGAATAGTTGTCATCAGCGACTTCCAGGACGGCGATTGGCGCGACGCCCAATTCGAGACGATAGCCTGGTTTCGGCACCAATGGTTGTCGGGAAATCGCGGGCCTCTCCCAGAGATGACCGTCACCCCGAAACAGAACGTCGAGGTCGTGGGGGGCTACATCGAGCGGCTCCCTCTTGCAGCTCTCAAAGGAGGCCTTGCCGACCGCGCCGAAATTTGGACCCACAGCCGTGGTGCATCGCCAAAGATGCATCGGCCCGATGGCAGCCCGTTCTTGACGCGCCGGTCGTTTCAGATGAATGGGCCTGAAGCGCCATTCGCATCAAATGATATGCTGGGCCATATCGAGGCTTTCGGACCACCGTCGATCTTGTGCGTATGGGGCCTTGGCGTCAGCGAAGACATATTGCTGGCCTGCCCCGACAGTTTCAAAATTTACAATTCGATCGACGCACCGGCGTTGCGCGTGCCATCTGAGGTGAGCCGCCATTTCGACCTTATTCTCACCGGCGCCGCGTGGCAGTCGGAAGCAGTGCGCGATTTATATCCCGACAAGCCCATCGCCGTTATGCCGATTGGACCGGAGTTTGCTTCTGAGGTAACGTTCAGGCCTCTGGGTCTGGAAAAGATCTATGACGTGATCTACGTCGCTGCTGCTCAGGCTTACAAGCGGCATGACATTCTGTTCAACGCGCTGAGCCAACTGCCCCGTTCGCTGCGTGCATTGTGCGTCTGCGGCTATGGCGAGATGATGGAAGCGCTACGCCGGCACGCAGGAGCACTCGGCATCGACGTCGCTTTCATCGATCCGCCCGGTGTACCATTTGCCGAAGTGAACAGGCTTATGAACCAGGCCCGGATCGGCGTCGTTTGCGGCGTCGATGATGGCGCGCCGGCCATTTTGACGGAGTATATGCTGGCTGGAATACCCGTTCTTGCAAACAGTGAGCTGAGCTGCGGACTGCAATACATCACGCCGAAGACGGGGCGCGCTGCCTCGGCCGATGAATTTCACGCGGGTATCCGCGACATGCTTGGAGGGCTGCAAAGCTTCGATCCACGTCAGGTCGTCTTGGATAACTGGACATGGCCGCATAGCCTCCGGACGCTCAAGAGCCTTATCGAGATAACTTAGCCAAATTGATTGGAACATTCGCCGCAATCGCAGGTTCGGGGGCCATCGTGGTTGCGAGGTGTTTGATGAACCTGCTGAGTTCTGTGCCGTTGTCCGGCTGCGGTTTGCCGCAAGACGCTCCGCTCATTTGCTTCTCGCATCTTCGATGGGATTTTGTGCTCCAGAGGCCCCAGCATCTGATGCAGCGATTCTCGCGGGAGCGCCCAGTGTTCTTCTTTGAGGAATTCATCCCGACCGACCATCCTCTTGCCTATCTGGAGATCCATCCGTTCGAGGGGACAAGCGTCAAGGCGGTCCGTCCGCGCATTCCAAATGGGTGGAGCGAGGCCGAGCGTGAAGCCGCTCTTGGCAAACTGCTTGACGAACTCATCACGCTGTATGGCGGAAAGCGCCCGATCCTTTGGTTCTACACCCCGTTGATGTTTGCTTTCGCCCGGCATGTCGATGCGGTGGCGGTGGTCTACGACTGCATGGACGAATTGGCGAACTTCAAGTTCGCGCCCGCCAACCTCAAGGCCTCCGAACAGACGTTGATTGCCGCCGCCGACGTCGTCTTCACTGGCGGCATAAGCCTGTATGAAGCGAAACGTGACCAGCACGACAACATCCACCCATTTCCATCCGGCGTCGATAGCCATCACTTCCGCACGGCGCGGAACGCCTTGCCGGAACCCTGGGACCAAGTCGATATTCCTCATCCACGCCTTGGCTACTACGGCGTCATCGACGAGCGGCTCGATCTGGATCTGATCGAAAGCGCGGCTGCGGCGCGGCCCGGCTATTCCTTCATCTTCCTCGGGCCGATCGTGAAGATTTCACCGGATGATTTACCGCGAGCAGCCAACATCCACTATCTCGGTCAGAAAGCCTATGGCGATCTGCCGGCCTACCTTTCGGGTTGGGAGGCGACGCTTATGCCATTTGCGCTGAACGATGCCACCCGATTTATCAGTCCGACGAAAACTCCTGAATACCTCGCCGCGGGCCGGCCGATCGTCGGAACCAAGATTGTCGACGTGGTCCGCGGGTATGGCGATGTGCCAGGCGTCTTCCTGGCCAATGACCCACAAGCCTTTGCGGAGGCCTGCGATGCTGCTCTTCACATTTCCCGCAATGATCAGACATGGCTGCAAGCCGTCGATGAAATTTTAGCCCGATCATCCTGGGAGACAACCTTCCGTAGGATGTCGGCGCTTGTCGAAGAGGCCGCAGCGCAGAAAGTTCTGTCCCCTGGCCTGCCCCAAAGATTTTCCGTTCGCACCCAACGGCCCGCGCCGGGAAGCTATGACTATCTGATCGTCGGTGCAGGATTTGCCGGCTCGGTGCTGGCGGAACGCCTTGCTTCAGATGGTGGGAGGAAGGTGCTTGTTTGCGACAAGCGGCCTCATATCGGCGGAAACGCCTACGATCACTACGATGAAGCCGGGATCCTCGTCCATAAATATGGCCCGCACATTTTCCACACCAATAGCGAGGATGTGGTTGCCTATCTCTCGCGCTTCACGGCATGGCGTCCCTACGAGCATCGCGTGCTTGCACAGGTCGGCGCCCTGCGGCTTCCCATCCCCATCAACCGCACAACGCTGAACGCGCTCTATGGCCTCGACCTGACGGACGAATTCGCGGCCGCACGCTTCCTGGCCGACCGGGCGGAACCCTGCGACCCCGTGATAACATCACGAGACGTCGTCACATCTCAAATCGGCTCTGGGCTTTATCGCACTTTCTTCGAAGGCTACACGCGCAAGCAATGGGGCCTTGATGCCTCGAAGCTCGACAAGTCCGTCACCGCACGAGTGCCGACCCGCACCGATACCGACGATCGCTATTTCCTCGACCGCTTCCAGGCCATGCCGCGTGATGGATACACGCGCATGTTCGAACGCATGCTCGACCATGAAAACATAACGGTCATGGTCGGCACGGATTTCGCCGATCTGAAGCAGGATGGGCCGGCCAGCCACACGATCTTTACTGGGCCCATCGACGAGTATTTCGGCCATTGTTTGGGTCGGCTGCCATATCGCAGTCTGGAATTCCACCATGAAACGCACGACGTAAGACGGCTACTGCCGGTAGCCGTTATCAACTATCCATCCGAGGAGGTGCATTACACGCGCGTGACTGAATACAAGCATCTGACCGGCCAGGTTCACCCAAAGACGAGCATCAGCTATGAATATGCCCGTGCCGACGGCGATCCCTATTATCCGATCCCCTGCCCTGAGAACCAGGCACTTTATAGACGATACGAGCTTCTCGCCCGCGCGCTGACCAAAGTGACATTCGTCGGGCGGCTGGGAGCCTACAAATATTACAATATGGATCAAGTCGTCGGCCAAGCACTGGCGACCTACCGACGCCTGAAGCTCCGGGATGAGGCCGGCAAGGCGTTTGCCGGCGCGCGGCATGAGTAGGAGGCCGCACATCCTACTGGCGACCGACAGTGCAGAACCGTCCGGGATGGGCGAACACATGCTTGCTCTCGGGCGGGCTTTAAGCGAACGGTGGGATATCACAATAGCCCTGTTGACCGAGGACAGGACCGGTTTGTTGCCGCGGGCTGCGCGCCACGGAATTGGCATCAAGCTGAGCGAAGATGCGGGCGTATTCCAGGAGTGGTTGGCGCGATCCAGTATTGATCTTCTGCACGTTCATGCGGGAATCGGATGGGAGGGACACGGCCTAGCCGCCGCCGCGGAGGCACTGGCAATCCCGATCATCCGCACCGACCATTTGCCATATCTGCTCACCGATCCTGATCAGATCGAGCTCTACCGGCGCGAGACCGGGAGGCTGTCGCATCACATCGTCGTTTCCGAAGCCTCGCGTGAAAGCTTTTGCGAGGCAAACGTCGCGCCGTCGCGTTTGACAGTCGTGCGCAACGGCATCTTTCCACTTTCGCCTGCGCGAGCAGCGGCTGAACTAAGGCGGGTGCTCGACCTGGTGGATAAAACCGTGCTGCTGACGGTCGCCCGCTTCACCGAGCAGAAGGATCACGCGTCGCTTGTCCGCGCCTTGCCGAACATACTTGGAACTCACCCCAAAGCGGTGTTGCTTTTTGTCGGATCGGGTCCAGAAGAAGATCGTGTCCAAACCCTGGCGGAAGATTTAAAAGCCTTTGGTCACGTTCGCTTTCTGGGGCACCGGGCGGATGTTGCGGAGATCATGGCGATCGCCGATCTCTTCGTGCTTCCCTCGCGCTTCGAAGGCCTTCCACTCGCGGTTCTCGAGGCGATGTCGCTTGCCGTCCCCGTGGTCGCGACGAGGATCGGCGGAACCGTCGAGGCACTGGGCGGTGATCATCCCTATTTCGCGGAGCCCGGCAACCCAGCGTCGATCACCGCTGTCGTCAATCAGGCATTGAGCGATCCCCATCTAAAGGCCACCGGCAGAGTCGGCCACGCGCGTTTCGAGCGCAACTTTTCCGCCCGCCGAATGGCTGATGAGACCGGCGCCGTCTACGAGCGGTTCCTCACCCCACATGCGGATCAAAAACAAAAGGATACCGAGATGCGAAAAACGCGGCTGGGCTTCATCGGCGTGGGCGGCATCGCCCATCGGCACCTGGATATCCTAACCGGCTTCGACGATGTCGAACTCGTCGCCTTTGCCGACCTGGACCTTCCCCGTGCGGATGCGGCGGCAATGCGCTTCGGCGCCCGCTCTTTCAGCCATCACCGTGAAATGCTCGACACGCAACGGCTCGACGCGGTCTACATCTGCATTCCGCCTTTCGCCCATGGCGAGCCGGAACAGGACCTCATTGACCGCAACATTCCATTCTTTGTCGAAAAGCCAGTCACGCTCGATCTGGCGCTGGCGGAAGAGATCGCAGCCGGCGTGTCGAAGGCCAGCTTGATTACTGGCGTTGGCTATCACTGGCGTTATCTCGATATCGTCGATGAAGCCCGAAGCCTGCTGGCGGATAACCCAGCGCAACTGCTGTCGGGATACTGGCTGGATTCCACGCCTCCCCCGCAGTGGTGGTGGAAGAAGGATCAATCCGGCGGCCAGATGGTTGAGCAGGCGACGCATCTCCTTGATCTCGCGCGCTTCCTCGTGGGCGAGGTCACCGACGTATACGGCCGGGCGGGATACAAGGAAAGGGTGGAGTTTCCCGGCCTCGATGTGCCGACGGTCACGACAGCTAGCCTGACCTTCGAAACGGGCGTGGTCGCCAATATCGCCGCGAGCTGCCTTCTCGGCTGGAGCCACCGCGTCGGCTTGCACATCTTCGCCGACCGACTGGCGATCGAATTGACCGATCGCGACATCATGGTGGATGTTGGAAGAGGACGCCCAGTGCGAAGCGCCGATGGCGATCCGGTATGGCGCGAAGACCGCGATTTCATCGACGCCGTCCGGGGTGGTGAAAACCGCATTCGCTGCCCGTATGGTGATGCTCTAGCCACCCACCGGCTTGCGGTGGCCGTCGTATCTTCGGCACGCAGCGGGGAGCCGATACACCTCGACGCCCCGGCTCTAAAGCGGAGCGAGCTATCGCCCTTGCTGGCGCAACCACGTGCCGAGATGTCTCAAGAACCGCGGCCTGGGCACCGCAAAATCCGCTCGCTCGGCATCGAGGCGCCGGGCCGAGCCTATTTCTTGGAATACGAGGAAGGCCCGCCCGCCGATGGACATGTGCGGCTCGACACACTCTATACCGGTCTTTCCGCCGGGACGGAGCTGACGTTCTTGAAGAACACCAACCCCTATTTCCGCGCGCGCTTTGATGGCGAACGCGGCGTCTTCATCGAAAACGAGCCGGACCTTAACTATCCAGTGCCTTTCCTCGGGTACATGGAGGTCGCACGCGTTTCGCAAACGCGCGCGCGCGGCTTTGCCGATGGCGAGTTGCTCGCGGCAAGCTACGCGCACAAGACTGGGCACACTGCCGACCCCTCACACGATCTTCTTGTCATGCTGCCGCCGGACCTCGATCCGCTGCTCGGCGTCTTTGTCGCGCAGATGGGACCGATCGCTGCCAACGGCATCCTCCATGCCGACGCGGAAGCATTTGGCGCAACCGTGCCCGCACTCGGCGCGGGCGTTTGCGGGCGAACGGTAATCGTCCTCGGCGCGGGTACCGTGGGTTTGATGACGGCGCTTTTTGCCCGTTCGCTCGGCGCATCGGACATCGTGATCACAGATCCCTCCGAATTTCGCCGCGGCAAGGCGGAGGCGATGGGATTGATGGCGATGGCCGAGGATCAAGCGTGGCAGCATGCCAAGGCGCGCTGGCACGACGGCACCATGGGACGCGGCGCGGATGTAGCGTTCCAGACGCGCGCTCATGCGGGTAGCCTGCACACGGCGCTCAAGGCCTTGCGCCCACAGGGCACCGTGATCGATCTTGCCTTTTACCAGAACGGGGCCAGCTCATTGCGGCTGGGGGAAGAATTCCATCACAACGGCCTGAACATCCGCTGCGCGCAAATCAACCGCGTCCCCCGCGGGCTCGCCCCACGGTGGGACCGTCGAAGGCTTGCAGGCGTAACGCTCGACCTCTTGAAGACGGAAGGTGCGGCGATCCGCGAGCACATGATCACTCACATCGTGCCCATCGACGAAGCGCCTGCTTTCCTCGTCGATCTGATCGAGAACCGGCCGGAATTCCTCCAGGTTATATTCAAGGTCGGCGAATGACGGTTGAACCATCGCCTCTGCGGATCCTTTTCGTTTTCGCCTGGCTGGTCGTCGGGGGCGAGGAGACGGAAGTCCGGCTGCTTGCCAAGAATCTCGACCGCCGTCGCTATCGCCTCGACGTCGTGGCCTGCTTCCGGAAACCCGGCATGCCAGAGCAAACACACCGGCAGCTTCGAGGGCTGGGGATCGATGTCGATACGACGCCCTACGAATTGTCCTTCGAGGATACGGTAAAATATCTCGCCGGTAAAATCTCGGGTTACGACATTGTCGTTTCCTGTCAGAACGTAGCGGACATCTATCCGGCATTGGAGCGACTGCATCTTCGCCCGCCCCTCATTGAACATGGCGGGCTGGTCTCAGAGGCCTTGGCCGGCCCCAAACATCTGACGGCGCGTTATGTGGGCGTGTGCCGCACGATCCGTGATGCGGCCGCGTCACGAATGCCCGGGCGCGACCGTCATGCCCTGGAAATCCCCTCGATGATCGATCTCTCGGCCTTCGATCCGGCACATCGCGAGCGGGCACGAGCGGGTCTCGGGATCGCGACAGATGAGGTCCTCATCGGTTGGGTCGGCCGGCTTGATCCCAAAAAGAACGTCGAGGATTTTATCGAGGCCGCCGCGCTGGTTCATGCCACCACGAAAAGTGCACGGTTCGTTATTGTCGGAGGGCCGGATGCCTTCCAGCCGGAATATGCCGTGCAGCTCAAAGCCCTGACCACCCGGCACGGGCTCGATGGTACGCTTCAGTTTCTAGGCGACCGGAGTGATATCCCGCCCCTGCTTGCCGCATTCGATATATTCGTTTGGCTGTCATCCGGCGAAGGCATGCCGCATGTTATCGCCGAGGCCGGGGCAGCCTCCCTCCCGGTGATTGCGACGCCTGACAACGGTGCCATGCAGCAGATCGATGACGGGCTGTCCGGTGTCTTCGTGCCCCATCGCAGTCCAGGCATAGTCGCGAACAATATCATCGCGCTTATCGAGTCTCCCGCGCGCCGTCACGCACTCGGCACCGCCCTGCGACGGAAGGTCGAGATGGACTACTCCGTCGAGGCAGTGCTGCCGCGGTGGGAGCGACTTCTGGCGGATGTCCATCGAGAGCGAAAGGCAGCGCGTCCTACAGGTCTGTTCCAATCATTCCTGCAAGGCGGTTTCGAATGTTCGAGCCATCGGCTCCGGCCAAGAAACGGTCAGACGCAGGGCAATCGACTCGACTTGATTGCCGCGACTGGTCATGATCGCCATGCCGAGACGGACTATCGCCAACTTCAAGGCTTCGGACTCACCACTGTTCGCGATGGCTTCCGATGGCACCTGATTGAAAAAAATGGCCGATACGACTGGTCGAGCATCCGTCCGATGCTCCAGGCGGCCAAGCTAACGAAGACCCAAGTTGTCTGGGATCTCCTGCATTATGGCTGGCCCGACGATCTCGACATCTGGTCGCCGCGCTTCGTCGATCGCTTCGCGCGGTTCGCACGTGCTTGCGCCGAGTTGGTCCGCGAGGAGAGCGACGGCATTCCGTTTTATTGCCCTGTCAACGAGATCTCGTTTTTCTCATGGGGCGGTGGTGACGTCGGCTATTTGAACCCATTTGCCAATGGGCGTGGATTCGAACTCAAGGTGCAGATGGCACGCGCCGCCATCGCGGCGATGGATGCCATCATCTCCGTGGATGCCCGGGCCCGCTTCGTCCACTGCGAGCCGGTGATCAATGTCGTCGCGGACCCGTCGCGTCCCCACGATGCGCATACCGCCGAAGGACATCGCCAATCGCAGTTCCAGGCCTGGGACTTGATTGGCGGAAGGATGTGGCCACAGATCGGAGGCGGCGAACGCTATCTTGATATCCTCGGTGTGAATTATTATTCCAATAACCAGTGGATTCACGGCGGTCGACCGATCGACGTTGGTCATCCGCTTTATAAGCCCCTCAGCCGAATTCTGGTCGAAACGTTCGCGCGCTACGGCAAGCCGATGCTTATTGCCGAAACCGGCATCGAGGATGACCGTCGCGCATCCTGGTTTGACTATGTTGCCGACCAAGCTCTGGACGCGATCCGCTCGGGCGTGCCGTTGGAAGGTTTGTGCCTTTATCCGATCGTCAATCATCCTGGCTGGGATGACAATCGGCCTTGCGCGAACGGCCTCCTCTCCGCCGATGTCGCCCCGGGAGGACGGGCGCCATTTGCTCCCTTGGTTGCTGCGATACGCAAACGAGCAAATGAGTTCGCAAGCTTTGCGCAGCATCCTATTGGCGGCGCGAAAGCTAGTGACACCTGAACGCGTCTAGCGGCCGGCATGCAAGATCGAAGCGCGCCAGGCCGCCATCATTTCTGTGAACACGACACTCCTCGATCGCGGCTCAAAGAAAAGTTGCCGGGAACCCTTACCGCTTCGGGATGTTTGCCTCTCGCAACCATCAAGGAGATCATGACGATGACCGACGACACGCGCCGCCCGACGCCGCCCTATCCTGCGCAACAACAGGAGCCACCGGGCCAGACAGCGGCCATGCGGCCTGTGCCAGACCATGGTGAGAAATCCTACAGGGGAAACGGAAAGCTCGAAGGCAAAACTGCTCTTATTACGGGTGCGGATTCGGGCATTGGCAAAGCCGTGGCGATCGCCTTTGCTCGGGAGGGCGCCGATGTGGTCATCTCGTATTTAAGCGAGGACGAGGACGCCAATGATACCGCGAAATGGGTGAAGCACGCAGGCCGCAAAGCTGTTGTAATCCCCGGCGACATCAAGTCCGAGGATCACTGCAAGATGCTCGTGCAGCGGACCGTCGATGAGTTGGGCGGTATCGACATCTTGGTGAACAATGCCGCCTTTCAGCGCACCTATGCCGACATCGCCGATATCGATGCCGAAGAGTGGGACGAGACCTTTCGCACAAACATCTATGCACCGTTCTTTCTCGCGAAGGCGGCAATCCCACACATGGCGCGCGGCAGTGCCATCATCAACACCACGTCCATCCAGTCGCGCCAGCCGTCACCCCAGCTGCTAGCTTACGCCTCAACGAAAGGGGCTATTTCCAACTTCACGGCGGGACTTGCCGAGATGCTCGGTGAACGAGGCATTCGCGTCAACGCGGTCGCGCCCGGCCCCATCTGGACGCCGCTCATTCCGTCGACGATGCCGGCCAAAAAAGCTGCGAAATTTGGAGAAAATACCCTTATCGGGCGGGCTGGACAGCCCGCGGAACTTGCCGGCGCCTACGTACTTCTCGCTTCGGATCTCGGCAGCTACATGACCGGAGCCGTCATCCCGGTGACCGGCGGGGAAATCATGATCTGATCACGGCGGCAGAGATAGGAAAAGGCCGCCAGCGATGACGGCCTTTTTGCATCATCGTCGAGCTGCCTAGGCCGCCCTCTTGCCCTTGGCGTTTGCAGAGGCCTGTGCGAGCTGGGTCAACTTCTTGTCGGTCGCTACTTCCTCGGCAAGGTTTGCCTGAAGCAGCGGAACGGCATCCTTGAGGCCGAGCTGGTTTGCCCAAGCGATGAGGGTGCCATAACGGGCGATCTCGTAGTGTTCGACGGCCTGAGCCGAAGAGATGAGACCGGCATCAAGAGCCGGCGACCCCTTGAACTCTTCCATGATCTCTTCACCCTCGGCGATGATGCCCTGGATTGCTTCACAGGTCTTGCCACGTGCCGGCTTGCCGAGAAGCTCGAATACCTGATCCAGGCGTTCGATCTGCGCCTGAGTTTCGTCGCGGTGCTGCAGGAAACCTGCCTTGCCTTCCTCGGACTGGGCGGCGCGGGCCATTTTCGGCAGCGCCTTCAGGATCTGCTTTTCCGCGAAATAGATGTCCTTGAGTGTATCAAGGAAAAGGTCATCAAGGGTTTTGGTGGTGTTGGTCGCCATGTTTAAACCTCCTGTGGCATGGGCTTGCGCGGGGGTAAACGCCGCGTGGTTATGATCGTTCCTCTCCGAGATGCATCGGCGCTCCGTTGCCGGAGCGCCGTCTCTTTCCGGCCAAGGAAGAGAGGCCGATCAGCGATACTGCTAGACAGTCCGACTCCAAGAGACGCCGGGCCGATCCGCTGATAGTTAACCACGCGGGAAGATCGTTGTTCCCACAGACCTTGGCTTTCTCGCCAGCTTCGCGACGAAAGGAACTTGGTTGTCACGGAGACAATATTTTCATCAAGCCACCGTGCCGTCGCCTTCTCTTCAGCAAGGTTCGCCTCAAGGGCGCCAGTTGCTGCGCCGTGGCCGCCGGCTTCGGCGACAGTCAACAGCGACTTGTAAGCCGCCACTTCGAAATTCTCGCAGCGAAGTTCGCGAAAGAGGTCTTCAGGATTTCGCCGACGGCTATTGTATGGCCCATCGAGCCGCACCTCATATCGACACCGGCCCCACCTTTTGAGCATGCGCGGGCTGTCTATCATCGGCGCGTCTTTAGCCTTCGTGCCGGTATCCTTCGTGTCGGTCTCGATCGGAGCGCCTACCAGGTCGACCCACCCGCTCGTCCTCGCGCCAGACAGGATGTGGCTACAAAGCTGCGCTCAGTCGTGCGCTCGCGGTTCGTCATCATTCGTGCCATCGCATTTCTTCCTAGTCGGGTCGGGTCACCGGAGGATAGCTCTACTCCGCCGGCATGCGTCAAAGGGCCTTTGCACTAGCGAATCTTCTCAGTGCCACTGGGTGTCGTCACCATGGTCGGACCACCGCCGTTGCCTTGAGGCGTAGGATCGCGATCGGTAGCTTCGGGCGGCCGGCTACCGCCGCCAGCCGGGTTGTTGTCGAACGTTCCGGCGCCGTGAGGCTGGGCGTTGATTGGATCGGGGGCCGTCGATGCCGTGGATTTCGTGTCGGTGTCGATGCTTTCTCCCCAGATCTCGGCCGCCCCCCAGGCAGCCATCGCCAGCACGAGACCACTGACGAGTACCGTAAGCACAGGCTTGCCGTATCGCCCCTGTCTCGCGTCTGTCGCGCTCTCGGTCACCTGCTCGGGCTGGCGCTGCGACTGGTGGTTCGAATTCGTCATCATAAAACTCCCTAGGGTGAACCGCACCAAACCGCGGCCCGATGCGGAAGTTCCAAAACTTTTCGCCGAAGGGCAGCGCTGATCGCGGCTCGGCAAACATCTCCGGAACATTTGCCGTGCGCTGAGGTTGAGACGGCAATTCCTGTAATGGAGTCATCGATGAGAATCGTTCTCGCCTCTCTTCTGGTCTACTTGACTGGATTTTCCGCCACGGCAGCAGACGACGCTGCCAAGCAGCACGCAACCGACTTCGCGGCGAAGGCCGCCATGTCCAACATGTTCGAGATCGAGGCCGCGAAGATCGAGATCGCGAGCGGAAAGGCTGATGACGCCAAACAGTTCGCGCATGACATGATCAGGGATCACGGCAAGGCCGGGCCTGTTCTGAATGATGCCGCGAAACACGACGGCATCGAACTGCCCGCCGATCTCAACGCAGAGTACACTGCGAAACTGGATGCCCTCCGGCAAAGCGACGCCGCCAATCTCGATCAGGCCTATCTTTCCACTCAAGTGACCGCCCACGAAGAAGCCGTGAGCCTCTTCGACAGCTATTCAAAGCAGGGGCCGGACGGGCAACTCAAGCGGACGGCTGCAAAGATCCTGCCGGACCTTCGAATGCATTTGACGCGGATCCGCGGCCTCACCTCGAAATGACGGCGGGAGCGATCTGGCCGCCGGTTGTTCAGTCCCGTCCTGCCATTGTCAGAACAACGCCACTGCCGCGACCATTGCGAAGGCTGAAGCCACGCCCGGCCCGCTTTGGAGGGGCCGGGAACGCTGCGACATAGCGCGTGGTTAGCAACGACGCGGGCTTCCTTTGGACACGCCCATGTGCGCGGCGTGCGTTGTGCTATCCTCGTTAAGTAGACCTCAGCCGGAACTTTCGCACTCTTGCATTTGATCCGCAGGTTTTATCCGAGCACCATCGCCTGTGACCGCCGCGAGACTGGTCCAGGAAAAGCCAGCCGCAATTTCGACCTTGGCACGCGCGCACAGGACGGCGTTCGTCTCGCGACGTCAGCAACCCGGCAGCCAACAGGGCGATACGATTGCTGATCGCATCCAAGTCCTTGGCGTCCGAGCGACGCCATTCTATGGTGCCTCCAACCTGGCCCAATGTTTGTTGCGACAGGCCACGTCTGGCCATGTCGGCGACAAGCTTGAGATCATTCGAACTAATTTGGCTTTCATCAAACTCGGACAGGAACAGTCGGCATAGGGCCTCACGCAGGGCCTTTGCTTGGCCGAGTTCTTTTTCGGCGTCCGACCCGGATCTGTTAGCCGTGACCAGCAAGGCGTCGCGTTCCTTGTCGTCGATCACATCGAGACGATGGGCCCACGCCACGAGGTCGTCGTAGCTATTCAGGAAATCCGGCCCCCAACGTCCACCGCGACTATCGACCGTGTTGACGAAGTCGAGTGCCGGATGACCGCCAAGAAGGCTGATGTCATCGATCGTCTTTTGCGTGTCCATGACGTGAATATCGTTCCGCGGAACGATTTGAACAAGAGCGGGTTGTAACGAGATAAATTAATTTTACTCGTTACAATGATCGGAGCCCCTCATGCTCGCCGACGTCAACAAAAATCACCTGCGTTTTCTCATGCTGTGCATAATCTGGGGGAGCACCTGGATCGGAACGAAGGCGGGCATCGAGGCCGTTCCGCCGCTCCTGTTCGCCGGCACCCGTTTCACCGCGGCCGGCATTTTGCTTCTTCTCTATACGCTGGCCAAAGGCGAGGCTGCTAGCTTCAAGGTGCAAGACGGCTTTCGCTTCGCCGTCGTCAGCATCCTGATGATCACGCTCTGCTACGGCCCTCTGTTCTGGGGCATGCAATATATCGATTCCGGGACTGCCGCCGTTCTGGAAATGGCGCTTACCCCCATCGCGCTCCTGGTGTTTGCTCTCGTCCTCAACGAAGAGAAGTTGGATGGCCGTCGCATCCTGGCGATCGTTCTGGGGGTCTGTGGACTGGTCGTCCTGTTCTGGCCGGCCTCCGCCCATGTAAGTCCACCGGCTGCCGAAGCCTTCCCAGGCGCGAGCCTATGGGGAGGATTGGCGGTTGCATCAGCGGCCTTCACCTATGGCTACGGCTCGGTGCTGGCCCGTCCACTTCTGCGAACCTATCCGGCCTTGTTCGTTTCAGGTGTGACGACCTTGGTCGGAGGCGTCATGCTGCTGATTGCAGCGCTGGCTTTCGAACCGGGGGCAGTTTCCGCCCTCTCCGGCGACTGGGGCACGGTGGCCTGGCTCGGCTGGTTCTTCCTTGTGATCTTCGGCTCGCTGATCGGCTACACGACCTTCATGCGCCTTTTGCGGGATATCGGCGCATCTCGCGCAGGCAGCTACGCCTTCGTGTCACCGGTGATCGCCGTCGCCCTTGGCGCCGCAGTCTTCGCCGAGCAGATCACCGCAATGGATGTGATTGGCATCGTCGTGATGCTGAGTGGCGCCTATCTTGCCATGTCAGGAGTGCCGGCGACCGACGCAACCGTTCTCGAAAGTGAACCCGATCGGAAACGGCCCCGCGAAGATACCGACAACGTCCCCAAATGCCAACTCCGCGCGTTCACCAAACAAAATCAGCAATGCCGTGGGCGACTACGGTGAGGCTGGAAAAATTGCTCCGGGCGGAGTCGGGAACAAAGCCGTCCACTCAAGGTTCGTGGGTGCGGCAATCGCCGCTGGTTCAGTCATGGGAGGCTTCAGTGTCAAACGAATTCACAGAAATGGATGGCAGGCCACGGCCGTCATCCGAGACATCACTACAATCTAAAGATGCAATGTCGTCACCGCAACCTTCCGCGTCACTCGCGGGATTGAAGGAAAAGTTGGCTGATGACGTGACCGCCGCCAAGAACACCATAAAAGAAGGCGCCGATACCGCGGTCGAGAAGGTCAAAGAGGTGGTTTCCGATCAAACGACCTTCGCCGCCCGCCAGGTTGGCGGCGTGGCAAAGGCGCTTGAGAAAGTTGGCGCTGAACTTGAAGCATCCGATCAACCGGAGGTCGGACGCTATGCCAAGCAGATCGGACGAAGCTTCCAAGGCTTCGCGACCCAGATGCAGGGCAAAGACATCGGCGAAATCGCGGCCATGGCTGAGGAATTCGGCCGCAAGCAGCCGCTAGCGTTTCTTGGCATTGCAGCACTTGCGGGATTGAGCGCAAGCAGATTTTTGACGGCTTCCGCCAAGCGAGCGCCATCACAAGCAAAGAGGCGGACATCCCCGGCGACGCCCACGGGATCATCTACGACGGGAGGCTACACCAATGGCTAAATCTCCCGAGACTGCTCCCCTTTCAGAACTGATTGGCGGTCTCGTCGCCGATGTCACGGGACTGTTGCGCAAGGAAATCGATCTCGCGAAGACCGAGGTGTCCGAAAAGTTCTCGCAAGCGCTCAACGGCGTAGAAGTGGTCATGTTCGGCCTTGTCCTGGCGGTGGGGGCCGTGGGCGTCCTGCTGAGCGCCCTGGTTGCCGGGGTTGCGGCCTTCCTGGTCACTCAGGGTTTGACCGAAACAAGCGCCGGTGCGCTCGCCTCCCTTATCGTCGGCGTGTTCATCGCCCTCATCGCGTGGGCGATGGTCTCTCGAGGCCTCACCGCACTTCGTCGAAGCAACATGAAACTGGATCGAACCGCGACCTCGCTTCGCCGCGACGTCGACGTTGTGAAGGAAAAGATCTGATGGAAACTTCAACCGAAAAAACATCCGCCGATCTTCAGCGAGAGATCGATCGGGATCGCCAGCGCATTGGAGATCGCATCGACGCCATTCAAGAACGGATGTCGCCAGGCCAGTTAGTCGATGAGGTCCTTGCCTACGCAAAGGGCAGCGGCGGGGGAGAGTATGTTAGCAACCTCGGCCAAGCGCTGAAGGCAAATCCACTGCCCGTCGCATTGATGGGTGTGAGCCTTGCGTGGCTCATGGCCAAGGGGACCCCCGCAAGCCCGGCTGCCAGCCATCAGCCCGAACCTGAGTATCCGCTATATCCGGCGAGCGGCACGGTCCGTCGTCTTGGCCCACCCGAGACCCAGAACGGATCCCGCTACAGTCACTTCGCAGACAGCTCTGGCAAGAGGCTTAAGGCACTGACCGATGAAAGCGGACACCGTGCGGGTCACTTCGTCGATGAAGCAGGTAAGACTTATCGCGGGTTCGCGGATGCCACCGGCAGACACGTCGATCAGATCACCGACGAGACGGGTGCGATGTTCGACGCGGCGACTGGCTGGGCGGCGGAGAGATGGGAGCAGGCAAAAAGCGCCGCAAGCGGGATGAGTGCGCGTGCGTCCGCGGCCGCGAGCTCGCTGTCTACCCAATCGTCTTCAGCGGCGACAAGTCTCCAAGAGCAAACCAGCAAGCTCAACGAGATAATCCTCACGCAGTTCCGCGATCAGCCGCTGGTTGGGGGCGCTCTGGCTTTCGCCGTCGGAGCCGCTATCGGCGCAGCGTTGCCGCACACCGACACTGAAGACGAGGTGTTCGGCGAGGCTTCCGACGCGACCACAGACAAGCTCAGCGCTCAAGCCCTCGACGTTGTCGACCAAGGCAAAGAGGTGGCGACGGAGGTCTACGAAGAGGCCGCTTCGATCGCCTCAGATGCCCACGATGCCGTTAAGGAGCGTGTCGTAACCAAGGTCGATGCACTGAAGCCAGGTCCGCAGGGCGGTCAAGCGAATTAACAGTGGATCAGCGAGGGCACGAATCCGCTGCAGTCACAACTCGTCGGCGCATGTGTGCCGACGCCATGCCATTTGGTGGCAAGCGGCCTCTAATCTCGAAGGAAGGAACGTGGCATGTCTGCGACGAAAATCCCCCTCACCGACTTCATGATCTGGCTCTTCACGACCTAGCCCGCCACGCAATGGCCGGATGGCTGTCGTAGGCGGAGTCGAAATGGATTGCGCCCGCGAGATGCGCCGCGATCCTGTCCTGGAAGTCGAAGATGTCCTCAGTCGCGCCATCATAGCGCTCGGGCCAAAGCTGGGTCCGTATCTCGGCATCGACCAGTCGCACGCAGATACGCAGCCGATCCCTTCCCCGGCGAACCGTCCCTTCGACCACGCGTAAGTCGTCGAGATGTTCGCGTGCCGATCCGTATATGCAGATACCTGACGAGGCGGCCAGGCGCACCGCGATGTTGACGCCATCGCCTAGCGAATGGTCGCCACAACCACGTCACCAAGATTAACGCCGATGCGAGATTTCAAGCGCCGATCGATCGGGAGGTCTTGCGAGAGGCTGACAACGCCGCGCTGGACTCCAATCGCGCACCGGACCGCCTGGACAGCGCTCGGAACTCCGCGACAAGGCCGTCACTCGTGCTGCCCGAAGATACGGCCACCGTGCTCGCGCACCAACTCGGCAATCCGACCGTGGCACAAATTGAGTGCACGGACCGTGCCCTCCTCGTCCAGCGCCCTGAGGCGGCTGAAGCCGGCGACATCGGTGGGAAGGATGGCTGCAAGCTCCCGATCCACAGCGGTCACGCCTTCGTAGCCGTACCGTCTCTGAGCCGGAGGGTCGACAGGCGAAGATGCGAAATTGGAAGCCGGCCGGGTTGACGGGTGATCCTTATCCACCAGATGACGACGTGAACGTTCCGAGGCATTCTCATTTCCCGGATTTCTGTTATTGTCCACGAGTCAGTGGAGTAGGCGTGATGGTTGCAGCAAGTTTGGTACCGGGTGCGTTTTACTGGGCGAAATCCTCGAAGTACTTCGATGGACGAACGACGGTCGTTCAGGTCTCTACGGTCTTCGGCAAGGATCCGGACTACTGGACGTTGGCGCTGCTGGGAACAGATCAGCACGCCATGCCGACGGAATTCGAGATCATCGCTCCCGCGGAGTTCCCAGGAGAGTACCCTATCCGTCAAGCCGCCGAGTGAACCGTTCATCTGGCTTTACAAAGGCCGACGGCTATCACCCTTTTTGCATATTCATACCGACAATTGGGCTTTCGTATATCGAACACGACGACCAACCCGTTCGGAGTCCAGTCGATGGAGAATCTTGCTGCCATAACCGTTGGAACTTGCGAGAATTCGACGACGGCTGAAGTCCACGCTCGGCTAACCATCGGCGAGGACGGACGACCTGCTCTTCCAGAAGACAGTCCGTCGTGTCGTTCCCGTCGAGCCGGCCGCCTCCCGATCATGCCCGCGATGGGTTCGCCCGGCTTTAGCGCACGCTCGGAACCTGTTTTCGCATCTCCAGGCCCGCCGCTCCCGCGGTACGACGTCGATGCTGAACCTGTATATGATCGACGGCGGAGCATCTGTTGTCTACGACCGTCAGCCGGTCGCCGAATACCCCAGGCGCGTGGACCCACGAGCGGCCGTACTTGTCTAGGCTCGGGATAGTTGACCCGTCGAGGCTGGAGGATGGTATCTGACGAAGGAGAAGCCGTTCTTGGAGACGCCGGACGCGCTACATCGTCGTGAGGGGCCGCCTTTGGAGGAAGGCGGATCCGAACCTGCCTTAAGCGGAGCGGAAGCGCCTGGCGAGCGCGACGCTTATGCGCAGTGGTACCGACGTCAGACAGGTGATGATTGACCAGACCCCGCGCCCTGCCGTCGTCAAACTTCTCTTCATAAGCCTGCGGACTGGTGGTTGCCGCCCATTGCGCGAGACCCCGCGATTGGAATATTGGCGCTCCGCTCTAACTTGATATCGACGCCAAGGAGGACAACTGCATGGCCACTATCACTTACCACGTCGGCGAGCATGACGGCGGCTACGGCTACCGTTTGGGGGACGTCTGGTCGGAGACCTATCCGGATCACGATAGCGCGCTCGCCGCCGCCAAATCTGCGGCCCAGCGTCAGCATATTGAAGGCCGCGATGCCGAAATCTCCTATCAACTCGCCGATGGTCGGTGGCAGACGGAACATGCCGATGGCGGCGACCGTCCGGATACGGAAGTCGTCGACGACGAATAGGGAACGGTGATCGGCGAAGCTTCGCAGTGACCGCGATTGTGCGGGCGATTATGTCCTGGCGCGCGGCTTGAACCTGCAAGTCGTCGCCGAAGGCTCGGAGGCCCGACAGCTCCGTCGAGAGGCTTTCCAATGGGATGGCCAAAGATTCTATCCGCTAGGGTATTAGGCTCATCCGACTTCAGCGAGCGGGTCTCGGAAGCCTAGCCTCCTCTCTTGGATGACGCACTGCTCGATCTCGGAGCAGGTCTCGCGCCTTCCAAACCGGGGTCGAATTGAACGGATGCGCTCGAAGAGTGTGCGCGCTTCGACCATTTGGTGCGCCTCGCGGTGACGCGCATCGAAAGACGAAGCTTCTCCAGTTCAGCGCTCTCGCGAGGCGATCCAAATTCAAATCGAGCGGGTGGCCCACGAGCGCAAGTGTTGTGCGGTCTCTAAGAGCGAAGAATACCCACTTCGATCGCCGCTTCCAGAAAGGCACGTGCTGCCGCGGCATGCTCCGCTTCTCCGCTGAGCGACTTCATGCAGGCACGTTTCGCAATGGCGAAAGATTTGCCGCCCTTTTCGGGCCAACAGGTCATGAGGGTCGCGAGGGCCTCGCGGCTGTTTTTGACGCTCTTGAAGTGATCCCCGCCCCCGACCGCGATCTCGATAGGCGTTTGCCAGATTTCCGTCGGCATCGATACCTCCTGCTCATGACTCTGACAGGTAAATGCCCCGGCGCGAACGGCGTTCCAGAGCTAGGACCTTGGTCTGATGGGTTCAACTGGGCATTTTGCGCGGTAACCGGTGTTATTCGAAGGCGCCGCCCCAAACTGTGATCGCCTTTCCAGGGACGAGCAGTGGGAGTTTTACCGCATACTGCATCTCGGGCACCATTTCTCACCGCCGGTCCGACCTTGGTCCTAGCTCAGGATCCGCCTACTGAGTGGGAGAACGGCTCAGCATCCGGTCCCTGCTGCAAGCGCTGCTTCGATCGTGGCGATCGTGGACGCGGAAGGGGCCGAGCTTCATTTTCCCCTTCTGTTCGGCCCCTCCACGGACCTTCGCGTTGCCTCACATGACATATGAGCAGCGTGTCCTGACGTCGCCAGCCGGACTTAAGTCCGGCTTTCCCTCGGCACGATCCGCATTAAATTCTCCTGATCCTTGCTGAAAGGACGTCAGGGAGGTTCTAGCAATGTTGCCAAGTCCAGTCAGAACCTCCCTGATGACGTCTCAAAGTTGTCGAACGTTGTAGGGTTTCCGATCGCAGCATATGGAGAACGCTTAGTGGTGTGCAGCTCGCACATCGATGGAAAATGTTTTGCCTAGACCGGCCCCCCCGATCGAGTTTGATATCGGACGGTGTCTACGATTTCGCCGGAAGGTGCTCGGGTGCGATGACCACTCGCTTGGTCTGATGATGCCAAGGACTGGGCGTATGGCGGAGGGGTGACGCCAATAAGAACAGGAGTTTATTTTGGCAGCGCCCAGGATGAGCATCGCAGGCTCGCCCATCGTCGGCAGCGAGCGGCGTGAGGTTGCCCCCGTGGCACCCGCACGGTTGGTTGAGTGACTCCACAATCACCCATCGGCGTGGCCCGGTAAATCGCAAGTTAGGTTGCAGGTGGAGAGAACCGCTTACGCTCGAGCGGAACTTGCTGGGCTGTCAAAAAAGCCCCCAGGTAGTCCGGGGCTAGTGAGCGTGCATGGAAGGGGTCGCGTCATCGGCCGCGCATGACATCGAGTGGACCGCGTGGCAACTCCGCTCGGGGAGCAGATCGAATGGGGCGCGAGAGTGCGGATCCCGCGAGTGAGATGCCCGAGCAATTGGAGCGCGCGACGTGGTGCGTCCAAGTGCCGGCAGCATGAGCGCGTCCGTTGTCGTAGCCAATTTTCAAATCCCCTGGCTCGTACGCGTTCGTACCAATCGCTTCATACGAAAATCCGCATTCGGTCTTAAAATCATTCTTAATTAGGTAGTGCTTCACTACCCGAAACGTCGGGGAAGCATTCATGCCTGCAATAAATCGAATTCTGATAGCCGCACTGATATTGTTGACGACAGCCGCGTTCGCGGCCGCCGACGACTGGCGGGTCGTCAAAGCCACGAATCAAGCGAAATATTCCGTCGACCGAACGAACTGGCTGGACCTGAGCCCAGGAGACGTGGTCCCTAACCGGGCATGGGTTTCGACAGGTCCGCGCGGACGGATGCAGCTTGCCAGAGGCGTGGAGAGCATCACTTTCCAACCAAATACGCTGGCCTCCATCACCACCAACGGATTTCTTTCCAGGAAGACCGAGATCGTCCAGCAGGTCGGTTCGCTGGACCTTGAGATCGAAAAGCGAAGCCAGCCCCATACGACGGTGCAGACGCCCTATCTGGCGGCCGTCGTGAAAGGAACGATCTTCCACGTGACGGTAGATCGTACGAAGGCATCCGTCTCCGTCGATCGCGGCCTAGTCCAGGTCACGTCCTTCGCAAGCGGCCAGCAATCCAATGTAGGGCCGCGCCAGAGCGCAGCGGTCGATAGCAAGGCTGGCATGACGGTAAGGGGCCAGCTATCCAAGCCCGAGATCATATCTGTTGCACCGTCGGCCGCCAAGGTCCCTGCCGTCGGCACCACGAATATCGCGGGTGCAGTCGAGGCGTCCGAGGCTAAGAACAAGTCTCCGACTGCTGGCAAGGATAAGAATTCCAGTGCCAGCAGCGATGGCAATAGTGCGAACGGCAAGGGCACTGACAGCAGCAGTAACGGAAACGGCAACAGCGGGAGCAATGGCAACAGCGGCGGCAATGGTAACGGCAATTCCGGTGGAAACGGGAACGGAAACAGTGGCAAGAGCGATAATAACAGCGGGGGCAACGGCAACAGCAATTCCGGCGGCAATGGCAACGGAAATAGCGGCAAGGGCAACAACAATAGCGGGGGCAACGGCAATTCCGGTGGCAATGGCAACGGGAACAGCGGCAAGGGCAACAACAATAGCGGGGGCAATGGTAACGGTAATTCCGGCGGAAACGGCAAAGGCAAGGACAAGTGAGTCGAAGCACCACAGCGGGCGGAGACTATGTCTCGGGTAGCGTCAGCACCATCTCGGCTCGTATTCTGCTGATCGCCGCGATGCTGGCGCTGCCGCTCACCGCTGCCAACGTCGGCATCTTTCAAGCCTTCAACAACAGCCTTTTTGCGAAGCGCTTCGAATGGGCTCCTCGCCAAGCTTCCGGCAACGTCATCTTCGTTGCAATTGACAAACATTCTCTCGACGCCGTTGGGACCTGGCCGTGGCCGCGGAGCATTTATGCGACCCTAGTCGATAAGCTGATTGGGTCAGGCGCCAGGGACATCTTCCTCGACGTCGATTTCAGTGCGTTCTCCAGCAAGCACGAGGACGACCGTCTGGCGGCGGCGCTAAAGAGAGCCGGAGGAGGTGTGCTTTTGCCGGTGTTCCGGCAGCAGGAGACGGCGTCATCGTCTCAGACGGCGGTGACGAGGCCGATCCCACAATTTCTTGAGAATGCCTGGCCCGTATTCGCCAATGTCGCGATGGATGCGGATGGGGTCGTCCGCCGTTTCGATCTGGGAAGCCAGCTTGACGGGAACCGCACTCAGTCCGCTGCATCGGCTATTGGCAGGATCGACAGCAGTTCCGGTTCCCTGCTGATCGACTACTCGATAAGGCCCGAGACCGTCCCGACAATCTCCTTGTCCGAGGTGCTGAATGGAAGCGTACCGGCCGAGGCGATGAGAGACCGCTCGGTTGTCGTGGGAGCATCTGCGACCGAGCTGAAAGACATTTTCCCTGTTCCCGTATATGGAGCGATCGCCGGCCCGCTCATCCACGTGCTTGCCGCGGAAACGCTCCTCCAGAACCGCTTCCTGAGAATATTCGATCAGGCGCCGCTGGAACTCCTGTTTGCGGTCTTGCTTATTGTCCTTGTGATCTGCGGGCGCTCGACCCGAATTATGACGATGGCGGCGGCCGGACTGACCACGGTCATCGTCGGCGAAATCGGCGCATTCCTGCTGCAACGGCAGTACGGCCTTCTTGTGGGGACAGCGGTGCCGTGGTCGATGCTCCTGCTCGCGTGGATACTGGCTCTGAACGAACGCGTCGACCTCGGTCAAATGCTTGTTGCCGTGGCCAACAGGGAAGCTCGAAACACCAGACGCCTCATGAGAAGGATTATTGCCGACAGTTCGGACGGCGTCGTTGCATTCGACGGCGATCTGAGGATCGTCGAGGCGAGCGAATCCGCAAAAGCCTTGCTGCGGGTCGATGTCGGTACCTTGCTTCTCGATGGCACCGACACCGCCATGATCGACATTCTGCAAAGGCTGGTTTCAGAACACGATGCTGAACCAAACAGGATACACACGGCTCTTGCCGATTTCACCGGCAGCGGTGGTTCGCATGCCGCTCACTACGAGGTGTCCATCACAATTTCGCCTACCGAACAGACGACGGCGGCGCGCTCGCGGTTCGCCGGTTGCCTGATCATGCGAGACGTCACCGCGCGACGCGAATATGAGCACCGGTTGAAGAAGCTATCCGAACGGGACGACCTCACCGGATTGCTCAATCGTCGGGAATTCGCGTCCCGACTGGCCGCCATTGAAGGCGAGGTCCTCGTTTCGGTGCTGGATATCAAACGTTTCTCGTCGCTTTGCGCCACTCTTGGCCGCGACGCCGGGGACGAGCTTTTGAAAGCTGTGGCGGCCAGGCTGGCGAGCGCGTTCGCCGACGATTTGCTGGCAAGACTGGACGGTGACCATTTCGGCATCGCCACCCTCACAAACGATGAACGTCGGATCGAGGATTTTGCAGATAGTCTTTCGCGGCTGTTCGAAGAGCCCATATTGCTCCGCGGCGCGGTAGTCCCGGTCTCGGTTCGCCTCGGAGTAGCCCGCTCGGGCGACGCGGCGCCCGGCGCTCGTCTGGCCGCCGCTGAATCTGCGCTGGATGCCGTCAAGGCCAGCCCTGGGCAACGATGGTCGTCCTTCGATCCTTCTACCGCCGTTCGCCAAGCGCGGTCGCGCCGGCTGGAGCGGGACATGCGCGATGCTCTCCAGAACCGGCAGTTCTTCCTGCAGTTCCAGCCGCAGATCGAATTCAGAAGCAGGCGCCTCGTCGGCGCGGAGGCTTTGATCAGATGGAACCATCCGGAGTTCGGGTTGATATCTCCGGCCGAGTTCATCCCGATCGCTGAATCCTCTGGCTTGATCTGCGATATCGGCCGCTGGACTCTGTTTGAGGCCTGCACCGAGGCCGCCGCTTGGCCTGCCGAGCTCAGCGTCGCAGTCAACGTTTCGGCACTTCAGTTCGAGGGGTCCGACGTCGAGGCCGACGTGCGGGACGCATTATCCTGCAGCGGGCTTCCCGCCTCCCGCTTGTGCCTGGAATTGACGGAATCCGCATTCCTCGACAAAGGCGGCGCCTCAATCGCCAAGATGCGCGCACTTCGCGATCGAGAGGTCGTCATTGCCCTGGACGACTTCGGGACCGGCTATTCATCGATGAACTATCTTGCCGATCTTCCTCTCGACAAGCTCAAGATCGATCAGTCCTTTGTCCGGCGAATGAACGGCAATCCAAGCATATTCGAAATAGTGCGGGCGATCGTCTCCTTGGCGCACGGCTTGAACTTGGTAGTTGTCGCCGAGGGCGTCGAAACCGAGCTGGAGGCCGAGGCGCTACATCGGCTCGGATGCGAGACGGGACAGGGCTATCTCTTCGGGAGGCCGGACGAGGCACTTCAAATGCTTTCCAATTGGAACGTCCAAATGCGTCTCTCCGCCAACGTCTGACGGCGCGCGGGATTCGCGCCGGAGCGACGCGCGTTCGACGGAAGATTCATGCATCGCCAGGGTGATGTGCCCGATTTCCGTACTCCCAGCTCATTCGAATTGCGTCGCCTTCCAATCATATCTAAGTCGGAGGATGTACACGCAATGATTATGGCTGATGGGCTACATCGGACTAAAGTCCATTATGAGACACCAGCAACGAAATTAGAGTGCAACGCAACTGCGGGCTTCCATACCATGGCGGGTGAGATTTGCGTGACGCTCCGAGGATATGTCGGAACAAGGCGAAAATCCAAACGAACTCCGTCTGAAACGAATAGCATCATTGTTCGGCCGAATGAGGATCTGAAATGCTTTTCTCTTCAGACACGGATCGGAGGGACGCTCGTCATTTCAACGGGCCGCTGGTTTCGGTGGTCATCCCGGCCTTCAATGCTTCCCGTTATATCGAACGCACACTTCGATCCGCCGGGCGCCAAACCTACCGGAACCTGGAGATCATCGTCGTCAATGACGGCTCTACCGATGATACGGCAAGGGTGGTCGAGCAAGTGGCGCTGGCAGATTCGCGGATCCGCCTGCTGTCCACGCCAAACCGCGGCGTTGCCGCAGCAAGGAACACCGGCATCCGGGAAGCAGCAGGTCGGTTTGTGGCATTTCTTGACGCGGACGATCTCTGGCATCACACGAAAATCGAAAAGCAGGTGAATGCGCTCAATCGCTTAACCCCACAGTGGGCTGCGGTTTATGTGCTGCATTACATCATCAATAGTGACGACGAGATCCTTCGCTCCTGCCGGCCCGATGTCGCCAGAGGATATATCTTCGCCCGGCATCTGACTTTCAAATATGTCGGCAACGGAAGCGCGCTTCTTGTCCGTCGGGATGTCGCGCTCGAGATTGGCGGATTTGACAGCTCATATGCAGCTGCAGGAATTGGCGGCTGCGAAGATCTCGACTTCGAACTCAAGCTGGCCGCGCGCTATCAAATCGAAGTCATCCCCGAACGGCTGGTTGGATACCGGCAGTATCCCGGCAACATGTCGTCCAATCACCTGCCAATGGGCCGAGGCGCACTGGAAGTTATCAGGCGTTCGCTGGCGGCAAACCCTCAACTCCCCCAATACGCAACGCGGAGCGCAATCAACGCCACCCAGAAATACGCATTTTGGGAGTTCCGCCAAGCCAGGAACACGTATCTCTCACTTGCGACGATCTGGTCGATCTTAAAAAGCGAACCATCTTTCGTGGTTCGGCTTGCACTCGAGAAGTGCCTGCGCCTGAGACAACATTGTCTTCGCCTCGTGACCGCAACGGCGAACGGTCGAGATCCACCGCGAGTGAACCGGTCGAAATTCGACCAGCAAATCGTCCCTTCGTCTGTCGAACGCCCGGACGAGACCGCGCAATCTCGACGTCACCCGATGCAGCTGACGGAGGTGGATGCCGAGCTGAGTTCAGCCCTTGAGCCCGTGGCGGACCGGCTCGGCCAGGTGGCAAAATCACAAACCCGGTCTTCGTAGCCGGAGGCGAAATCAGACAGGCCTAACTAAAAGCCTTCGTTCGCCACTCCAGTGTCTCTCTGGACGTTTTCTGATTGCTTGCCATGTCTGTTGGATAGCCAATCGACAGGTGGCGGATGTTTTTCTTCACCGAGGAAATGGAGAGTGCAGCTTGACAGCCATCACAATAGCGATTGTGGACGACCACCCTCTTTTTCGAGAAGGGGTGAGCCGCAGTCTGTCCGAAATCGAGGATTTCGTCGTTGTCGATGAAGGGGCAAGTGCCGATGACGCGACCATGCTGGTGGCGGCCCAAAGGCCTGACGTCGTTCTGCTCGATGTGTCCATGCCCGGAGGAGGGATCGAAGCGATTTCCGAGATCGTGGTGCGAAGCTCACAGACAAAAGTCCTGATGCTGACCGCCTCGGAGGAAGTCGACCCGCTTGTTGCAGCGCTACGACGAGGGGCGGCGGGATACGTCGTCAAGGGTATCGGATCACGCGGACTTGCAGAGGCCATTCGGACAGTCGCTGGAGGCTCCAGATACATCTCGCCGACCATGCGGGCCAAGGTTGAAAAAAGTCTCTTCGACAGACCGGCTTCACTGACTGCCCGCGAAACCGAGGTGATAGAATTGGTCGCCGAAGGACTTTCCAACAAGCATATCGGGCGCCAGCTGAACCTGCAGGAGAAAACGATCAAGCATCACATGACCGAAATACTGTCCAAGCTTGGCGCCAGCAATCGGACGGAAGCAGCAATCAGATGGCGCCAGGGCTCCTAGCGGAGCGCTGAAGATTGGCCTGCTTCGCTTGTCGCAAGTAAAGCGCAGCGGCGTTGGCCGCCGCGACCGGCAGAGTTATTCCGGTTGAACCAGCAGAAGGATGTGGATGTCCCTATCAGCCCTAAGCGCCGCCTTCTTCGCGAGCATGTACTTCCGAAGCTATTTTGGCGTGGTGGGGCCGCTGGTTGCGGACGACCTCGCGCTGTCGCCCGCTGAATTCGGATGGCTCGCGTCCGCGTTTTTCGGGTCATTCGCATTGCTACAGATCCCCGTGGGTATCGCGTTCGACCGCTGGGGGGTGCGCTGGCCCATGGCATTGATGATGGTCGTTGGCGCCGCGGGGTCGGCGCTCCTCGCTTCATCATCCAGCTTCTGGTCGGCGTTCATCGGCCAGATCGCGATCGGCATAGGTTGCGCGCCGATCTTCATGGGCGCCCTTTATTATCTCGGTCGCCTCCACTCGCCGGACCGGGCTGGGCGAATTGCGGCCACCGTGAGTTCGGTAGGCTCCATCGGCGCGCTGGTTTCAGCATCCCCGCTATACTTCTTTACGGCCGAATGGGGCTGGCGCGTCGCGTGCTCGACCGCGTCCGCGATGATGTTGGCATGCGCCCTTGCTGTCGCGACTTCGTTGCGCCACGCCCCGCCGGCGAGAAGCAGCCAACACACGACCGGGGGCGCACCGTGGAGGTTGCCTCGTCTCGCCTATCTGATACCGATCTGTTTCACACTTTCGCTGGGCGGCACGTTTCGTAACGCTTGGGCGGGACCATACCTCACCGACATCTTCGGCCACGGCACCGATACCGGCGCTGTTCTGACGGCCGTCAGTGTCGTCGGCATAGCGACTTCATTTGCGCTGCCATTCGCGCTTCTGCGATGGCGCGGGCCTACGATCGTGACCGCAACCTACGTCGTGGGCCTTTTGAGTGGCCTTCTTCTCGCGGTCTCGCCAGATATCAGCATTTACGCCGCATCCGCGGGATTGGCCTTGCTTTACGCGATGGGCAATGTTCATCCCGTGGCGATGACCGAGGCGCAGGCATTGCTGCCGTATCAAATGAGAGGCATCGGGCTCGGAGCGCTCAACACACTTGTTTTTCTCGGAGTTTCGGCGTCGTCGTCCGTTTTTGGCATCATCGCGGGACTTCCTCTGGATGCGGCGGCGATTTATCGCCTTGTCTTTGGAGCGACGGCGATGGCGCTTTCCATAGCACTAGTGGTCTACGTGGCGTGTCGTCCGCCAGGTAGCGGCAGTTGATGATATCGTCGCCGCGCCTGTCGTAACGGCACTGGCCGTGCTCCATCCGTCTTGCCGTGGCCTATGGAAATGCCTGGATGAGTGCCTCTTCCCAAGTCTGCTGAACCCTGTGGTGGTTCAGTGGCCCGTTGGCGCGCTCAAGGTTGAGAATGTCGATAATGCTCCGCACTACATCGCGTCATTCTGGCAACGTCCGCTAGTCCTAAACCTAATCTATTTTTATAAACCGCCACCTCATCAGCCGCCCGCGGCTCCTTATAGGAGGACACGGCAGCTTTCCGTCATCCGTCAAAGCTGGGTGTTCGCTCTCCGCGATCAATGTCGGCTGCGGCCAGACGACATTCCTCGGGCGCCGATGGCTGGATGAAGTCCAGTGTAACCCGAATGGACATCACCGCCATGGGCTGCCGGTCCGGGCCCTCGATCGCGACTGACTTTTCTTCCTCGGGCGAGTTTGGAATACCGTCCACCGCCATTTCCGAAAGTACATGGTGGGCATAACCAAGCGCCGCGGCCAAATCGATGAACTCGAGCCCATTGTCGACGTGGAATTCGCCGTCGCCATCTTTTATCGAAAAAAAGAATGTTGTCATAGGTTGCTCCGTCGACCTTATTCTCGTCCGACAACGTCAAAATTGACAAAAGGTTTGCTAGGCAGCAGCTATATTTAGACAGCCTTGCGCGCGGCCAGCAGAAGCCGACCAATCTCGGCACGCGCGCGGCGGTTGATCGCCCGTAGCCGACGATCACAAAGCTCTCATCCTGGACGCATTTGATCTTCACCCAATCGCCGAGCCGCCGGATCGATAGGGCTCACTCCTACGCTTGGCGATGATGCCTCCAGCCCATGCGCGCAGGCGCTTGCCAGCAGCTGATCGCCGTCGGCCTCGATCTCCTCGGAAAGGCTGATATCGCCTGCTCGCTGGCCGGCACAAGAACCTCGACTAATGCCGGCGCGTCCAGCTCCGACCTCCTGAGATCATGGGCATCGAAATAGTTCGAAGGCCATGAAGATGGCGTCGCTCGAGCTCTTCTTGCGCCCCCGCCGCTGAGCGACTGTTGCAGCAGGCTGAAACACGACCGGCCCTCCTCGTCGAGAACAGCCCCTCGCCATCGAGGATTGCAGTGCCAGCCGGAAGCCACATGGCCGCCTGTTTCGCCGGGAAACGATGCGTCCAGTCATGGCCGCCGCGCGTCAGGATGCGAATGCCCGTCGGCTCGATATGAACCGACAGGCGAGCCATCCAATATGATCTCATAAACCCAGTCGTCGCCCTTCGGCGGCTTGGTTTCAGCAAGGCTCGCCGACGCTCGCTCAGTCTCGCCTTCGATGCCTCCTCTTCCTCCGTGCCCTTCATTGCCTCGCGGCGCGCTTTCCTAACCTCGGGTTCATTGCGTTCGGCTGCCGCCTCGATTGCCTGCCACCGTCGGCGGAGTTTGTCGTAAGATCGGTAGGGCACAGTCCATAACCGGCGATCTGCGTCCCAGCGCGCAAACGGGATTTCACGAATTTCGTTCACGACGGCGCGCGAGTATGGCGTCCGGATTTGAAAGGCCGATGGCGCGGCTTCGAGATAGCGGCTTCCGATAGGATCAAAGGCGAATGCGTCCCTTTCCTTCTCGTCGGCAAACGTGTCGGCCTCCGCTTCCATCTCGGCCAATCCAACTCCGATGCGCCTTTCTGCGGTGCGACCGGGCACGAACCAGGCCTTCAAGTTATCGCTCCAACTAGCGCGCGGGAAAGACTAGCGAAAGCGCTGCACGGCGATGCGATCGTGGGGCAGGTCAGTGGTCGCGCCAACACGTGGTTCAGCAGGAGCGGTATCGTTCAGTTCCTTTTCCATGGCGCCTCACCACGAATTCGAATTCCCGTCCGATCGCCATGCGGCCCCCGAACGCTCACGCTGCCTGCTTTGATTTTCCGAGGCGCTTGATCGCCTGCTCAAGCGGTCGCTGACCATCGCAATAATCCTGCCACGCCGCGCTTTTCGCAAGCAGCGCAGGAACTGTGCGAACCGTGAACCGCTTGGGGTCGAGATCAGACTTTACCTGCGTCCACGTCAACGGCATCGACACGGCGGCGCCGGGCCGCGCTCGTGGAGACAAAGGTGCGACAGCCGTCGCCATGCGATCGTTGCGCAGGTAGTCGAGAAAGATGCGCCCCTCACGCTGATTCTTGGCCATTTTGATCAGGTAAAGATTCGGATTGTCGCGCGCCATCTGTTCGCAAACATCATGGGCGAAACCCTTCGCGATGTCCCAGCTGAGTTTCTTGCTCTTCGGCACGGCAAGCGGCGTCACCACGTGCAGTCCTTTGCCGCCCGTCGTCTTGCAGAAGCTGACGAGCCCGAGCTCCTCCAGCCGGTCGCGGATTTCACGAGCCGCTGCGACGACGGTGGAGAAATCGACATCAGGTCCAGGATCGAGGTCAAACACCAGACGGCCGGGCACTTCCGGCTGATTAGGCTCACAGTTCCACGGATGCAGCTCGACGCCGCCGATCTGGGCGATTGCCGCAAGACCCTCGACGCGGTCGATCTGTAGGTAGGGCTTCTTGTCGCCAAACACCGTGACCAGTTCCAGCAGGTTCGATGTCCCCGGCATCGCATGGCGCTGGAAGAACTGCTCTCCGCCAATGCCGTCCGGTGTGCGAATGATTGAGCATGGCCGCCCCTTGATATGGTCGATCAACCAGGAACCGACGGCTTCGTGGTAGTGCGCCAGATCGACCTTAGTCACCGGCTCTCCGTCACCGGCATCCGGCCATAGCGGCTTGTCGGGGCTGGAGATCATCACGCCCATCACCTCCACCTTCGCGCCCTTGCGGAAACGCGCAGGCGCCGGTTTCGAAGTCTCGGGATCGGGCACCTCGGTTTTGGCTGGTGAGGCCGGCTTCTCGGCCTCGACTTCTGCCGCAGGCTTATCTTCCCGCAAGCCCTTGAACGCCGCTTGGCGCACCTGGCCATCGGCCGTCCAGCCGGCAAACTCGATCTCGGCGACGAGTTCTGGTTTTAGCCAAACGATATCAGGGCTCTTCTTCGGCGCACCGATACCGGTGAACGGCGACTCCGATGTCTCCATCGCCTGCAGCTTGGGCAAGAGCGTGTCGACGACCTTCGCTCCATAACCCGTGCCGACCCGGCCGACATAGACAAAATGGTTGCCGCGATGGACGCCGACGAGCAGTGATCGGAACTTGCCATTGGTTTTCGCATAGGCGCCGATAACGACTTCATGCCCTGCCCGGCATTTCGACTTGGCCCATGTCTCGGTGCGGCCCGATTGATAAGGTGCGTCAGCCTGTTTCGAGACGATCCCCTCCAGCGACAAACGACAGGCGGATCTGAGAACCGCGTCGCCACCGGTTTCGAAATGCTCGACGAAGTGTAGACGCGGATCTTCGCCGGCATCCGACAAGAACGTCGCCAAGCGTTCCTTGCGTTCTGTGAGCGGCAGCTCGCGCAAATCTTCGCCTCCCACGAAGAGGAGGTCGAATGCAAAGTAGACCAAATTATCGGTCTTTCCTTCCGAGAGCGCCGCCTGGAGCGCAGCAAAATCCGGGGCGCCGGTTTCGTCGAGCGCGCAGATCTCTCCATCAATGATGGCGTCGGGAAGAGCGGACGCTGAGGCGGCGATGGCCGGATATTTGGCCGTCCAGTCCAGACCCTTGCGGGTTTTGAGGGTTGCCTCGCCATCCTCAACTCGCATCTGGATGCGATAGCCGTCGAATTTGATCTCATGAATCCAGCCATCGGCAGATGGCGGGCGCGCCAGGGTTTCGCACAGCTGCGGTGGGACGAAAACCGGCATGGTGGAGTTCGCACGCTTGCCGGCCGACGGCTTTTTTGCAGTCTTCACGCCCGCTTTGCGCTCCTCGGCCGCGAAAACGTGATTGCTGTTCCACACCGCATCCGCCTCGACGTCGCCATTCTGCATCATGAATGGCGTTGGCTTCCTGCCTTTTCCCGCTGCGATCGCCTCCATCGTTCTCGCGGACGCCACGGACGTATCGTTTTCCTCCAAGATGGCCGCGCCGTTCTCCTCGACCGAGAAATCGTCATGATGCTTGATCAGCAGCCAGTTGGTCCGTTTGCCGCCATCGCGGTCGTTGCGCATGCGCACCAGAACGAAACCGCCATGGAGGCGCTTACCCTCCAGCTTGAACTTGAAATCGCCCCTAGCGAGCGCTTCTTCCGGCGTCCTGTTGCCCTCGAGCTCCCAGTAGCCGCGGTCCCACAACATCACGGTGCCGCCGCCATACTGGCCTTTCGGGATCGTGCCTTCGAAATCCCCGTAGTCCAAGGGATGGTCTTCGACTTCGACGGCCAGCCGCTTGTCGTGCGGGTCGAGCGACGGGCCCTTGGTCACAGCCCAGGATTTAAAGACGCCGTCGAGTTCGAGCCGAAGGTCATAATGCAACCGGGTAGCGTCGTGCTTCTGGATCACAAACCGCCGGCGGTTCGACGGCTTCACCTGGGCCTCGCCGCTCGGCTCGCCGGTCTTCTTGAAATCGCGCTTGGCGCGGTATTTCGAAAGATTGTCGCTCATGAACTCCGGCTCCGATCACTGACCTATCGACGCGATACATGGACCGCACCGGCGTCACCGAGACTGCGTTGGACGGCGGCGATCTGACTGGCTGCAATATCCGCCGAAACCTCGATGTCGCCTTCGAGGGCTGCGTCATCGCGGGCGCCGTCTGCGTGGGAAGCATCACCGCCCGATGGCACTGAGCCAACGGTATTTCGATCGGTGGTGGATTGAATGAAGATGTCGGGCCTTGAGATGCCGTGCTGTTGATCAAGGTGTTCAACTGCACGGTCGGCTGCCTCGCGTGTCTCGAAAATCGCCCGGATCGTGGTGGTGCTGTCGTCCGCCATTACTTTCTCCTGCTTGTTGTTGTCACAGGATCAGAACGCCTCGGCTCGCCAGTAGTTTCACCGCATCTAGGACCCGATAACTCGGATTATTGATATCGGGGCGAAAAATGCAATGTTCTCTCTTTGTTTCGGTCTAAAACCTTTAGAGGAGACGCCAAGTTCGCGGCCTTTTCATTGAAGCCGCCATGGGTAACATCCAGTTTTCCGCGCATCAACGCTAGAGCCAGTTCCGGGGACGACCGAGTAGACAGCGTAATGCTTCCTCGCGTACCATACGCAACAGGTGAGGTAGCCACGTGACCTCAAGCCCGACCAGAAACCCCGTAGCAAGTACGGGCCTCCGCGGCTGTTTTTAAGCTCTTTCCCGGCGCCGTCTTCCCAGGATGATACCAGCGAGATAAGATCTACTGTTCGCACACTGCTCTCTAAATCCACGGCAAGACCCTCGATCCCGATTCCGGCGGTGCCCTATGACATCGACGATGTAAAGCCACTCCTAGTGCGAGAAATTTGCTATCAATCTCTTTTGTGGAAGATCCAGGCGGTCTGGTCTTGGTGAAAATAACGAAGTTTTGGCCTTCGGCGGCTAGACCACTGCGGAACGGAGAACACCCGGTGTTTGCGGCGGGTCTTTGACAAGGGGCATGGCATGCTTTGCTGTCCTTGGTCCTAGGACGGAGGACAGCAAGTGGAACGCGCGATGAAAGCCAGGACATTGTAATACTACCCAAACTGATCAGCCTCCAGGAGCAGGAACAAGAGCAGAGGCCTGAACGCTTGCGACTGGAGGCGCGGGGCGATGATCCGTACTCCGTCCAAAATTTGCAGGCTTCTCTCGGCATAAGCAAGTCCGAGGTCAATGGAAGGCGGAGGCCGGGTGACGAGGCCCGCGAAAAATTTTCTGTTGCGGCTCTTGAATCCGAAATTGTAAAAAACCAAATCGATGCCGCCAGCCGCTAAGGAAGGGCTGGCCTTGCTGGAGGCGCCGTCTTTCGGCGCTTCGGTACCATGTTGCTTCAAGGAGGATATGGCTATGGCAACATCTTACGACTATGCACCGCTCTACCGTTCGAGCGTCGGGTTCGACCGGGTCTTTCATCTTCTCGAAAACGCCCAGCGCGCCCGCTCGATCAACGACTGGCCGCCCTATGACATCATCAAGAGCGGGGATGACAGCTATCGGATTTCGATCGCGGTGGCGGGCTTCACCCAAAACGATCTCGACATCACCTTCCAATCCAATCTGCTGTCCGTGACGGGCAAGAAGCAGGAGGCCGCACATGAAGGCTACCTGCATCGCGGCATAGCCGGCCGGCCGTTCGAACATCGGTTCGAACTTGCCGACCACGTGAGGGTGAATAGGGCGGAGCTCAGCAATGGTCTTCTTTCGATCGAACTCGTTCGCGAGATTCCAGAGGCACTGAAGCCGCGGAAAATCTCCATACTGAACGCTCCCGCACCGAATTCCGCTGCTCCCGCGCAGATCGAAGCACAAAAGGCCGCTTGACCGCGTCGTTCGCAGACCAAGGGCGCCGTGACCACGGCGCCCGTCAACACGGGTTAGGAGGAGAGAGCGATGAAACCCGATATGTTCAAACAGCCTGTCTCAATTTTTGTCGGCTTAGGCTTTCCGGCCGAGGTTCGCAGTGTGATGGACGCCTACCGGCATCTCGTCGAATGCCCGGGTTCACCGAGAGACGCGGCGCACGCGGTCGCACTAAAGGCATGCAGAGCCGCGTTGCGCGGTGAGATCGAAGCAGAGACCGCGCGGGGCCTGTTTGCCGCCTTCGCGAAGAAACACGATCTTCTCGCGCCGGAAAACAACATGATCGCCGCGTCTCGTCTGCCAGGCGACAGCGATCCACACGTTCGTTGAGGTAGTCCGATGATGCACGACATGCTGCGGCAGGCCATCGGCAACGCGATGGCGATGGGCCCCGCGGTTCTGGTTCCGCGCATGCAGCTCAAGCGCCCGGTCGACGTGGTGAGAGAGCCGTCCCTATCGGTCGATGATAAGCGCACGATCCTGGCCGCCTGGGCGTCGGATTTTTACGCGGTCGAGTCGAAGCCCGCCCTCCGTCGGCCGCCCGGTACACCAGAGCCAGTTTCGATCGATGACGTGCGGTCCGCCCTCGATGAACTCGATCGGCGCTATGGCATCTGAAGAATGGCCGGCCAGTCGGCCGCTTGAAGGAACTAGCGTGTTGAGCGACGGGGGCTACCAACCACGAGAAGTATGTCTTCGGCATCTCTGCTGGAATAAAGGTCATCGCCGCCCCTGCCTATGCCCGTCGATGCAAAATAAACGTACTCCGCCGACGGTCTGGCTGCAAAAGTACCATCCCTTTTGGCAGCAGTACCCGTTCAGCTCGCGCGAGCAGGTGCTGGCGATCGGCCTCAGCCAGACGGTAAGTAGCAAGTTCATCGGGGTCGCTCTTGATGGCTAAGAGGCACGGCAACTGCGTCCCAGATACATGGGTCGTACACTTTTGTTCCGCATTGCGCCTGGTCTCGTAGTGCATGGTTGACCAGCAGACTCAGGCTAGTTTCGAACAAGGGCGAAAATTTCACTTTTTGTTTGCTGTGAATGCCCTGTTCAAATTGCGACGTTACTAGGCCCGGTCTCAAGCAGACGACCAGGCTTCGACCGGCCAAGCACAATTGTCGGTCACGCCTAGGCGGAATTGGCCATGAGATTGAGCAATTCAAGTCCGCTGGTGGGCTTCGATACAAACGTTACTCCAGCCTCTAGGTCACGATGCGAGAGATTCACGAAGCCTGACGTTACGATGATCCGCATGTGCGGCCACCGACTGCGGACGGTGGCGACAAGCCCCAGGCCGTCCATGCTTCCCGGCATATTAATATCGGTATACAGCGCATCGACGTCGTTGTGCCGTAAGTGGATCAACGCCTCGTCTGCGTTGGCCGCCTCGAGGGTGCGGTATCCGGCCTTGTCGAGGAAATCGACGATGTTGTAGCGAAGCTGTGGCTCGTCCTCCACGATCAGGACGCTTCTCCCCTCGACCGGATCCGGATCCGCGCGCCTTGGCACGCGAGCGTAAACCTCTGCGCCGTCGCTCGAGGCACGTGTCCGTTCAAGCAAGTTGCGTTCCAGAACCGCCTGCTCCCAATGCAGTTCGTCCTGGCCTAACGGGCGACCAGCCTGCTCCCATAGCGCATAAGCACGCGCAGCGATCCATTCGTTTCGATTGTCGATCATCTGCCAACCCTTCGTTTAGCCTGAAATGGAGCGATTGGAGATTCGGGCGAGGGTCGCGAGAGCTTTGTCTGTAATGGTACAAAATGGTCGTCACGGGAGGTGTTCCCACACAGCACGATAAATTGCTTCGACATCAGGGCTTGAACAGATTTCGAGACCACGCATCCAGACAGCGGATGCATGCACGTCGAGCGGCGGATCCGAGGTACCAAGTCCTTGGTCCGGCTGAGCTCCGCTTGTCGTCGCACGTGTTGGTTGGCCCTCATGTCGAGCCGGAAAGCCGCATCGTGCGGGAACAATCGATGGCTCGGCTGGTTTGCACGAAATGGCAAACGCCCGATTGTCTTCCACGAAATCCTTGCCGAACTGGCATTTGCTTACGAACCCAGCCGACGGTGACACGTTTCATTTCTCGGTCGAATACCTGACGCGCAGAAAGGTTTGCTTTCAGTTCATAGGTCGCAGGGGCGACGGCTTGGCGGAAATGGACGGTTATCACATCGAAGCGAGCCTCGGGGGCGTCACCGCGTTGCCAGGCCATCTGTGGTGGCGGCCATCGTCGATTTTGGCGACAATAGTCTGATAAAATTCTATTCGGCCTCGAAGTTGTCAGTTGGCGCCATCGCGAACGAGGTCTGGCAGGGCATCCGGACGCCAGACATCGCTAATAGCGACGGCTGGCACTATCTTTACTGAGAAAGATTTGCTCACCCCTTTTGGTGCCGAGGACGGCAGGGGCAACCAAGGTCGATCTAGGAAGGCCGTTTCATTAGCCAGTCTTGAGACCGTACGCCTCGTTCCGATTTTTGGGAACAACACGTCACGGTCGAGGTTTGCAGGATGCAACCATCAACGAGGAGCCCAATCATGTTCAAGCGCATCGATCAACTACAGGCCGAACTGCCCCCGCCGAAAGCCGCCGATTTAAATGCGGCAGCCGCTCGCCAGGAGCCCGCCGCGCACCCCGTTTCGAGCCTGCGAGGAGCAGCGACATGGCAGACAAGACCAAGGTAACAGATACTCCAGACCAACATCCAGGCCTCGAACCCCCCATCAAGGAGTCTAGTCAACAGCAGGGCATGGCGCCGGCTCCCGACGAGAAGGAAAAAATGATGCCGATCGGCAAGCCTGGTGTTCGCGTGAAGTCGAAGAAGTTTGGAAAAAGTACAACCAGTTGAGCGACGAACAGCGCAATCACGGGTAAGTGAAGTGGCATTAATCAAGCCGCCGCTTCCCTGGCCCACCGTTACGATAGAGGGATACGCTGCTAGGCAACGGTCGGAAGAACAGGATGCGAGGTTTGGTCGTCGCAGGCTGAAGCTCATGCAGTTGCGGAAGACGACCCTCGTGGTCAATAGGCAGCTCACGCGTGCCGCCATACCTTGATCGCGGAAATCACCAGGATCGCCGCAAGACTTGTAGCATGACGACATCGGGACGAGGCCGTGGAGCTGTCCGCCGACAAACGCGCTGAGGATCGATCCGGCAGGAAGACCTCGATGTGCTGATCACGGACCATGGACTGCCCGGTATGTCCGGCGCCGATCTCGCTGTAGCGTGTCGGCGCCGACAACCAGAGCTGGGGATTGTGTTCTCATCGGGGATGATCGGCATTCCGCAGATCGATGGCCACCAGCTGATCTCTGACGCTGTACTTCTCGGTAAACCCTACGACGAAGCCGGCCTGGCGATGGCTCTGGCACAGTTTCGAAAGATGTAGGCGGTACCTAGCGCGGCGGGAAGAGCTCTCTCGAAATCTTTCAACCGGATCGCTGCTGGTCGGTCGCGAGCACTTGCCTTACGTGAGCGCGTTCGGAAATAATATAGACCAGTTCGCGGTAGTCGTATGGCTTGGGCAAGAAGAAAACGCCGGGGTCGATCTGCGAGCGGACATCGCGGCCCGACGCGACCCATACGCTCGTCTCGGGTCGAGCGGATCTCACTAGCTTCATCAGGTCAATTCCACTCAATCCGCCCGGCATGTCGACATCGGTAATCATTACGTCCAAATGATCGCATCTGCCCAGCACCGCGATGGCTTCCAAAGCGCTGGCGGCTTCGATGACGGTATGTCCAGCATCCACGAGTTCATCCGACAAGAGAAAGCGGATTAACGGCTCGTCTTCGACGACGAGAATAACGGCCATAAGTTCGATCCCTACTATATGTGATCGCCTAACGCGGCTCGACACGGGTGTGTTGCACCCTCGTTTTAGGATCCGCTTACATGTTTAATAAAATCTGAATCAATGGCCGTCGGATGGACGCTGCAGTCGTAATGGCATCCTTGCGGACGATATTTCGCAAAAACCGACGACACTGGGACGCCAGGTATCGTGGCGCTAGCCGGTTGCTTGATCCCGGAGACGATCAGGACCGCGATGGGGACTGCTGTTCGATTTCAATTTCGAGCCTACGGCTCAACCTAACGACCTCGATTGCTCTGACTTCACCCCAGGCGAGGCGCAGGCGAACCGAATTGGAACTCTTTGCGAGCATGACTGTAATCCTTTACGCGGCGACGGAGGTTGTGGCGAAGGCTATCCGTTCAAGCGCTAAGTTCGCCCGCGCGGCGTCACTTGCCATAGAGTCCATGAGATGAAGCTCGCAGGAACGGAAGTCTAGGTCGACCAAGCTAGATTGTTCACCTGCTACCGCCCGGGTCCGGCGGTGGAAGCTTATCAATTTCCGCAGGCGCTCGTTCTACCAATTTGCGAGGCGGAGCACAGTCGGAGATGCGAATGAGCGGACTACCCTCGCTTGGTGGCCAGTGAGCGTCCCAACCTACCCCGCGGCGTTCATGGGCACCGCAACGGGAGCGTCTTTGTCCGGCAGGGAACTTGTGGCGAGAGACGCTCAGGGACCGCGCGCCGGTGAGCAATCCGACTTTGCGTGGAGCGGCTGCATTGTCAGCGCGGAGCGGACAGCGCGCCTGAGCACTGGGGAGGGGCGCGACGCGCGCCAGCCGTGGCCGATGGCCTTTCAAGATCGCCGCGCGCACCGTGTACTGTACCGTACATTTTCGCGAGTGTGCCCCCGCTGCTACAGCTTTTTGTTGGATTGAGTTATATCCTCTGGTTGTATTAGTATGACACGGAGTACAGAAAATGAAGTTGATAGCCGCCGCAACGCTACTCGCTCTTGTCTCGACCACCGCGCTTGCGGCCGATGCGGTCCCGGTCATTTCGGACGCTCCCGTTGCGGCCGCTCCTGCATTTACCTGGTCCGGTCCGTACTTGGGTATCGATGGCGGCGCGGGATGGCTTAACGGTGACTTCAGCGCCGGTGGTGCCAGCGCTTCCGAGGATTTTAACGGCGGCATCTTCGGCGGTTTTGTGGGTTACAACTTCCAGTTCGATAACATTGTTGTTGGCATCGAGGGCAACCTCGAACACAACTGGAATGAAGAGGAAGCGCTGGGAGCTGACGTTGGGACCGATTGGACCGGCGCTGTTCGTGGTCGTGTCGGCTATGCTTTCGACAAGGCGCTGATCTATGGCGCAGCCGGTTGGACCGCGACGCGCGGTTACGTAGATCTGCCTGGCCTTGACAAGGAAACGGAGACCTTCAACGGCTACACCGTAGGAGCCGGCCTCGACTTCGCGATCACCAACAACATCTTCGCTCGTGGTGAATATCGGTACAACGACTTTGGCGAGAAGGACGTTCTCGGCGTTGACGTCGACCTCGATCAGCACGAACTCAAGTTTGGCATTGGCGTAAAGTTCTAAGAACCGTCGGCCAACCAGCAAGATCGAAACCCCGCCTATCGTGGTGGGGAATTTTTCCGTAGCTAAGGTCAGTCCAGCTCGTCTGCCCGGCACAGGGCATCCGAGGCGCATTGTGTTGCCCCCACCCGTCGCGAAATAATTGTGGCGCTACGAAAAAGCCGCAACAATGACATGAGCAGGAACGCTTGCTGGAGCGGAGCTTAGTGCGGCTGAGCTTTAAATTGTATTGGATGACAGCTGGGTTGACCTCCTAGGCGCCGTGCCCGGCGTGGCAAAGTCGCCCCTCCAAACAATGAGCATACCAGGCAAAGGCGCGTCCGCGACGGCGCCAGTTCGCGCACGGCTTGACCGGTTAAAAGGGCAGCCGCAGGAGGGTTGGCGGAGCGCCGCTCGGGAACGAGCGGAACCCGGGACCGACTGCCCCCGGCAAGCCGTTCCGCTTGAGTGGTACCCGTGGGCTCCCTCGCCTCACCTGCTCGGCCGTGCCAGCGAGCGGGCGATATCGACGATGTCGTCGCGCGAAGCCGTCGGGTCATCCTTGCTCCAGGCAACCCCAAGCCCGACCCTGAAGTCGATGCCTCTGACCGCCTTCAGCTCGAACGCCCGGTTCGGCAGGCCCTCGGTCCATTCCGGCGCAAAGCCGATGCCAAGCCCGGCAGAAACCAGCGACACCAGTGAATAGGTGTCGTCGCAGCTGTAAGCGATGTTGCGGGTCAGGTCGTATTCCTCGAACTTCTCGTTGAAGTACCGCTCGGTGTAGGAGAGGTTCTTGCGATTGAAGGCGATGATCTTCTCCCCGCGCAGGTCGTCGATGACGATCTCCGCCTGTTCCGCCAGCCGGTTGGTACGGGAAACCGCCAGCAGATACCGCTCATGGGCGATCGAGGAGAAGCGCAACGAGCCGATGTTTTCCACCGGTCTGATGAAGCCGAGATTGATCTGGCCGTTTTCCAGGCCGCGGATGATGTCGCCGGTATTGCCGCTTGATATATGGATGCGGATATCCGGGTACTTGCGGGCGATCTTTCCAAGGAACGCCGGCAGCACGCCGGTGGTGGCCGGATAGACGGTGCCGATCCTGATCTGCCGGATCGTCTTGCCGGCCACCGCCCTGGTGATCTCGGCGGACAGATCGACCTCGCTCAGGATCCCGACGCAACGCTCGTGGAAGATCTCCCCTGCCCTCGTCAGTTCCACCCGCCGGGTCGAGCGGATGAACAGCGGACAGCCGAGTTCGCGCTCCAGCGCCTGCACATGGTTGGAGAGCGCCGGCTGGGCGATGCGCACCTTGGCGGCCGCCCGGCCGAAATGCAGTTCCTCGGCCACCGCGACGAAGTAGGAGAGCTGGCGTAGTTCCATGAGGGGTTCCACGATCGATGCGAGGATTAAGCAAATTATCTGAATTTAAGATAACTGGAAATCAGATATAATCGAAGACCCCATCTTAGACAAGGTGGGTGAACGTGGCGAAGACGCTCGGCACGGAAAGGCATAGAGCGCTGATAGCGCTGCTGGTCGAGAAGCGAGAGGCATCAGGTCTCACGCAGACGGAGCTTGCTGACAAACTTGGCGAATACCAGTCGTTTGTCGCCCGATTGGAGAGCGGCCAACGTCGCGTCGACGTCATCGAGTTCCTCGAGCTGGCAAGAATACTGAATTTTGATCCTTTGGACGCCCTGGGCCGACTTGCTAGGGAGTAGGCCGCCGAATTCTACTGCGCGAGCAGTTGTCTAGGAGATCTACCAGCTGAACCGCGCCTCATTGCACCATGGCGATTATCGGCGGAGCCTGTAGCAAGAGACTGGTCTTGAAGAGCTGCGAACCGCAGACCGTGATGTCATAGTGTCAAAGCTGGTTAGAGCCGCGAGGTGGCTGTCATTACCCAGATCGAACCCATTCGGACGAGCGATGGAACAGTCATATCGCCAGGCCGTTGGCATTGCGAACAACCACGGTCCGCAACCTGGTCGTCGATGAGTTCCGCCAACGCGAATTCATGGACCCACGAACCAGGCGAACACTGCCGTACAATCTTTTCGTACCTCGGGATTACGATCCCGCGCGCTCCTATCCGCTGGTGCTGTACATGCACGGCGCCGGTGCCACAAGCACCGAGACGGAGGCCACGCTGTTCCAGGGTCTCGGTGCGGTGGCATGGGCGAGCCCTGCCGATCAGATCGCGCGACCCGCCTTCGTGCTCGCGCCTCAATATGTAGAGATCATCGCCGACGACGACTCTAAGATGTCGTCGAGGCTGGATACATTACCGTTACCTGTCGGAAGGCCACGAAGTTGATCGGGCTCCGTTCTGCGTCGATCTCCGCAACGGTTCGTGAAACTGCTCTGCATTCCAGGTGCCGTCCCAAAACCGCGCGGCAGTGGCGCCTTCCTTGGAAAGCACGTCAATCATGGCACTTTCGTCGGGCCAAGCCTTGTCATCGTCCTGGGACACGAGGATCCAGAGAATTTTATGGGCCAGGGGCTTCACCAGCGCCGGGTCCCATTGTCCGGCGACCGAGGCCGAAAATAGCTCGGGGTATTTGATATCCATTGCCATCGTCATCATGCCGCCACCCGACTGACCCGTAGCGTAGAGGCCCTTGTGGTCGATGGAATATTCGGCTGCGAGGGGCAGCGATAAGATCGATTGCGGTAGGGACGCACGAGAAGCAGAACTGGCGCACCAGGAAAATCGGAAGACCGACGAACGGTGCTCCATGAGCAGGGCAATCTCAACGCTCCTGAGGATCATCCGGTTTGCACCCCGAGCAAACACTTCCTTGCCCCCTCGATGTGGTCCTTGAGTAAACCCGCGGCATCGTCAGTCCGTTTTTCAATGTATGCGCGGGTGATTTTCTCGTGGTCGTCAAGCCAGGATGGCGTCTCATCGATCAGCTTGTCATATTTTATCGAATACATAATGCAATTTCTTCGCAATTCCTCGATCATCGCAACCTGTCGGCGGCGGCCCGCGGGCGCGGATAGAGTTGAATGGAAGAGCCAGTCGCCTTCGTAATATTACTGTGTTGTGGAGAACGTCGGTCGATCACGCCATAGCCGACCATTTAACATCCGGTCATAGCCGATCTTGAAAACGGCTCTCATGTATCCAGTATTAAATGGGTCGCTTATCTTATAGGGCACCATGACGTCGATGGTAGCCATATGGAACTGGGCACCAACCCGGCGGCAATATTCATAGACCGCGTAAAGCGATTGACGCGTCTGCGACTTCACAAGGATTGAGTACGCCCTTGTGCTAACCGACAACGTCGAATTTGCCGTCACGGCAAACTCGGGCATCAACGCGTTATTCACCAGTAAGTACATGTCGGATCCCCGGGCCCCAGCGGGAACCGGCAGATCGACGTTCGACAACACGGCCTCCGGAACGGTCATGATCTGAGCTGACGGCCCACCATCGGAGTGCAACTCAACGATCGGCCGCCCGTCAACCACCGCATTGATCCGCACGGCGGGGAAAACGCCCGGAATGCTGGCCGATGCGATCAGGACATTTTGGAAGAGGCCGAGAGCGTCTGGCCGCGGGCTATTCGCTATGGCGCCCATATCCCAAAGAACGGCACGTTGAGTGTCGAGATTGGTCGTCAGGACAAAAAGATTTCGGCCTTTTCGGTATTCGTCAGCAATTTCGGTGAGAAGGAGGTTGTCCACATATCTCTCGACCATTTCCCTCAGGGGCTTCTGAGAATACAAGCTTTCGCCGAGCAGACCGCTGACGATGAATTTTCGGTCGAGCAGTTCCGTCGCGACGCCGCTTGTATAGAGATGTTCGAGGACGAGGTCATACTTCGTTCCCAGGAAAGCGAAGGGGGCGATGAGGGCCCCGGTACTAACGCCGCTCACGAGGTCGAAGGTTGGCCGATCGCCGCGCTCAGACCATGCCTTTAGAACACCGACGGAGAAAGCTCCACCGGCTCCACCGCCTGAGATCGCCAAGTATTTCCGAGGGACGCGGGATCCAGCCCTCTGAAAGCGTTTCCTGATCGCTGAATCGATCTCGCCATCCAACGGGGCGCGGATGTTTTCAAACCCCGCGATTTCCGCCTGACGTGCATCGACCTCCTGAAAGACTGGTCGCGCCGTGGTGCAACCGATCAAAAGGCAAACAAGCCCAGCAAGGGTCATGCGCGTCAGTGGAACCGCGGTGAGATGAGGGATCCTCGCCAGAAAACGCATCGGACGCTCCAAGGGCTATTCGGCGGCGTGCCTGTTATCTTCTTGGAGCCTTGTTTTCAGCCAGTTCAGAACATCATCCAGAAATGTAAAGACGACGGGGATGACAAGAAGGCTCAGGAATGTCGAGGTGATCAGTCCTCCGATCACGACGATACCCATGGGTTGGCGGAAGCTTGGGTCACCGGAAACAAGGCTGAGTGCTGCCGGAAGCATGCCGCCGGCCATGGCAATGGTTGTCATGATGATGGGTCGCGCTCGCTTGTGGCAGGCGTCCACGAGCGCGTCGTAACGAGACATTCCGGCACGGCGCGCCTCGATTGCGTACTCGACAAGGAGAATGGAGTTTTTCGATACGATACCCATCAGGAGAAGAAGGCCGATAACCGCTGGCATGGAGAAGCTGGTGCCAGTCAAAACGAGTGGCAAGAGGGCGCCGCCAAGTGCCAGCGGCAGTGCCATCAAGATTGTCACCGGCTGAAGGAAATCATGGAAGAGAAGGACCAGAACGGCGTAAATGCAGAAGATGCCGATCGCCATCGACGTACCAAAGCTGGTGAACAGCTCGCTCTGACGCTTGAGCTCGCCCTGTTCAACGAATTTCACACCCTGTGGCAGGTTCTGATAGCTGGGCAATCGCGCGGCCTCTGCCGTCACGTCGGAAAGGTTTCTGCCGTTCAGTTCGACAGTCAAAGAGACGTTTCGTGACCGGTCCAGCCGATCTATCTGGCTTGGGCTGGATCCAAGAGAGATATCGGCGATGGCACCCAGCGCGACATTACCCTCTTTTCCCTCGACAGGAATGAGCGATATGGCGTCGAGCGACTGTCGATTTGCCGTATCGAGCATGACCCGAATGGCGACCTGGCGCTCCGGCAGGTTGAGCTTGGACAAAGCGGTGTCGTAGGCACCGGCCGTTGCAACGCGAATAGCCTCGGCGATGGCCTTGGACGTGACACCCAGGGATGCTGCGTCCGCCAAGTCAGGTTTGATCGTGACTTCAGGCGTTTGCATGGCAGCCGATGACGTAACGTTACCGATGCCCGAAAGAGTACGCAGATCAGCCTCGAGGTTTGACGCGGCCTTTTCAAGAAGTTCGGAATTGTCGCCTGCCAGTGTCAGGGTGAGTTGCGTGCCATTGCCGCCGGAACCGATTTCCAGGCGAACGCCGGGCAGCTGTTCCAATGCCTTGCGCAAATCGGCTTCGATTTGTGACTGCTTGACATCTCTGTCATCGATCGGCGTGAGATTGACGACGAGCGTCGCGCTGTTGGTGCTCGCATTCGAGGTGCCGTTCATCCCTCCAGTGGAGGCTGTGCCCGTCGCCTGAAAAACCGACGTGACATGGTCAACGCCAGCAATGATCGCCGATGCCTTGCGCGCGGCCTCATCAGTCGCTTCGATCGTCGATCCATATGGCGTTGTTAGGCTAACCTGGGTCTGCCCATCGTCGGATGCCGGGAAAAAGCCCGTGGACAGATGAGATAGAAGCAGTGCCGTGAATGCGAGAAACCCGACTGTTCCGAGTATTGGTATCCAGCGGCGGCGGAGTGCGCCTTTCACGAGCCAAAGATAGCATCTCATGATGCGACCGTCTTCTTCGTGCGCCTTGCCGCTGGCTTTCATCATATAAGCCGCCATCATCGGCGTTACCAACCGTGCGACCAAGAGAGAAGTCAGAACGGCAACGGAAGCCGTGATACCGAACTGTTTGAAGATGATGCCGGGAATTCCACCCATGAATGCCGTGGGTAGGAACACGGCAACCAGTGTAAACGTGGTGGCGATGACCGCCATACCGATTTCGTCTGCCGCTTCCATCGCCGCGTCGAATGGGTTTTTGCCCATGTTGAGGTGTCGCTCGATATTTTCGATCTCGACGATCGCGTCATCTACGAGAATGCCGACCACCAACGAGATTGCCAACAGCGTTATGGTGTTCAGCGAATAGCCGAGCATATACATCACGAGAAACGTGGGAATGATCGATAGGGGCAATGCCACCGCAGCCAGAAGCGTCGCCCGCCAATCGCGAAGAAACAACCAGACAACGAAGACAGCGATCAACGCCCCCTCGTAGACCATATGCATCGACGACTCATAGTTCTGCTCGGTCGGCACGATGGTGTTGTAAGCCTCTTCAATCGTCACTTCGGGATGGGCCGCGGCGAATACCTTCATGGCGTCACGGACTTTGTCAGTGACCGCCGTATCCGAATAACCTTTCGACCGTTTGATCTGAGCGGCAATCACCGGCTTGCCATTCAGATAAGCGAGCGAGGTTAGATCGCTGTGTGAATCGGTCACCGTTCCGAGTTCATCCAAGCCAACCCAGCTGCCTTCGGGCAAGGGGATCGCCATCGCACCAAGTTGCTCGGCGCTCTTTACGGCAGCCAATGTGCGAACGGACTGGCTTTCGCCGCCAATTCTACCTTTGCCACCTGACAGGTCGGATTGTACCGCTTCAACCTGGCTGTTGACGTCGTTTACGGTCAATCCCAAGCCGTCGAGCAGGTTTGCGTTCAGCTCCACCCTGATTTCCCGGTCGACCCCTCCCAGGCGGCCGACTTCGCCAACCCCGTCCACCGCCATCAGCGCACGTGACATGTCGTTGTCGATGAACCAAGAAAGTTCAGCCGAATCCAGCTTATCCGAACGCACGACGTAGGTGATCAAGGGCGAAGAGTTTAGCGACTGTTTCGTAACGGTCGGCGCATTCATCTCTTCCGGCAGCTCATCTTGCGCCTGGTCGACAGCACTTTTAACCTCATCGAGGGCTTCTTGGGTGTCCTTTCCGACTTCGAATGCTACCGAGATGCTGACCGAACCGTCCGTTATCGTCGTGGTAACGGAGTCCAGCTTGGTGAGGCCCGTCAGCTCATCCTCGATCTTGCGCGCGACCTCCGTTTCAAGCTGAGATGCGGCTGCTCCATCGAGCGACGCGCTGATCTCGATCGTTGGAAGGTCCATGTCGGGGAAATTTTGGATATCGAGACGGTTGAAGGCCCATAGCCCGCAGGCCGTCAACAAAATGAAAAGCAGAATTGGCGGAACGGGATTGCGAATGGACCAGGAGGAAAAATTCATTTCGCCTCCTCGTTCTTCGCTGACTGAGCGTCTTCCGACACTCTTACAACCGAACCATCAGCCAGGAAGGCGCCGCCGGATGTCACGACCTTGTCGACCTTGTCTATCCCCGAGACGATTTCGACACGATCGTCTTGGCGCCGGCCCGTTTCGACGCGCTTGCGCGCCACGGTGAGCTTTTCAGCCTCCTTCAGGATGAAAACGTAAGAAAATCCGTCCTTGAGGGTCACCGCGGTCTCAGGCACGGTCAGAGCGTCTTTCTGGTCGAACTCAAAATAGCCACTCGCCAGAATGCCCGTCTTGGGTGCTGGCATTCCCTGGTCCGGCTGCAAGGTCACGTAAACAGTCACGCGCCCATTGTCTGTCGAGGTCGTCGGCGAAACCAACCTCACCTCGCCGCCGACGTCACCGACCGGCGTCTTTATGACGGCTTTGGTCCCTTCCTTGACATCGGCCAGCCGTTTGACCGGCAACTCGGCCTTCCATTCGACTCTGTTTTGCCGGATCAGCTTGAACAGCTGATCACCGGCATTCACAACGTTTCCAAGAGATGCGGAGCGTTCGGAAATAACCCCGTCGTCTACCGCGTAAACCTTCGTGCGCTCCAAGGTGAGTTGGGCAGAGGCAAGTGCTGCCTTGGCAGATAAGACGTCGGCTTTCGCTTTCCGCTCGGAAATCAGATATTCCGTCGTCTGCTGCTTGGACAACGCACCTGAGCCGGTCAATCCACGAGCGCGATCAGCGTCCGCGACTGCCTGGTCGAGAGCCGCTTCCTGCTTTTCAACGGTGGCCTGCTGTTGTTCCAGTTCCGCTTGAGAGGTCTCGGCGTCGAACTGGACGAGCAGATCGCCTTTTTTTACCGCGGTGCCCACATCCGCTCTAACATCGGAGATCTTTAGGCCGCTGACCTCGGCCGCGATGACCGCCTCGTGCCAGGCGGCAAGGCGACCACTCGCGGGTATCGTCACGGGCCACTCCAGGGTCCGCGGAGCGGCGACGGCAACGGTCAAGGCAGCTGCTTGAGCGGTACTCTGTTCGGTGTCCTCGCTACGCGCAAGATAGGGCGTTAACGCGACCGTCGTCGCGACCAGGATGAAAGCAAATCTACGCATCAGTGTGTTCCATTGGCAGAGGCAATTGGCGCGCCAGCCGGGGCAGCCCAACCGCCGCCGAGAGACTTGTAGAGGGCGATCCAATACTGGACCGCGTCGCGCCTGATTTCGATGAGGGTGATGGCGGCGGACTGTGCCGAACGACGGGCCTCCTCGCGGTCGAGGATACTGGCGCCACCGGATTTCCAGTTCTCATCGACCGAGCGGAAGTAGCTTTGATAATTGTCAGCGGCGGTCTTTGCATCGCTGATACGCTTCAGAGCTGTGTTGACACGAATAAGAGCTGTCTCCACGTCGGCGACAGCCGTCAAGACGCCGGACTTGTAACTTGCGACAGCAACATCGTAATCCGCAACTGCGCTTCTGACGGCAGCCCTTTTCGTCCCGCCATCAAACAGCGGTATCGACAATGCGGGCCCAAATGACCACGGAACCGATCTGCCGGTTACGGTGGACTGGCTGATTGAGATGGATCCACTCAAGCTGAGACTGGGATAGAGGTCGGCCTTCGCAGCGCCGACATCTGAAATCGTTGCCGCGACTTCCGCTTCCAGCTCGTTGATGTCGGGCCTTTGTCGCAAAACATCCGCCGGTACAGAGAGGATCCGCAACGATGACGGCTGTGGAATGCGACTCTTACCGTGATCCAGCAATGTTCTGATCACAAACTCATCGGTGGCCGTCAGTTGGACCAATGACTTGACGATGATTTCGCAGTCCCCGCGCTGGGCCGTCAGATTGGAAGAGGATGTCGCAGCGCTCGCTCGGGAGAGCGCCAGATCGGCTGTTGATGTAAAGCCGGACTGCGCCGATTTTTCAGTCGCGAGTATCGTTTCTCTCTGCGATGCAAGCTCGTCACGGTAAAGCTGTTCCAACTGACGACAGGCGCGATATTGGACATAGTAATCACCGACCTCGGCAGCGACCGAGATCCGCGCGTCATGCCACGACCAGACCTTGCCCTGGGCTCGTAAGGCCGCGGCCTGTGTCTCTTTCTTGGTCTTGCCGAACAAATCGAGTTCCCAGGCGGCGTCGAGACCGCCACTCCTGTTCGTTCCAGCCACGATTTTGTTGAGGTCGTCCCCGTTGTTAGCCTCGCGCGTTGCCGAGGCGGACCCGCCCAGCGACGGGAAGAGGCTAGCCCTTGCGCTATCGAGCGTCGCACGCGCCTTGTCAATGTTGGCGACAGCTTCCTGAACCGTGGGATTTTCCCGTTCAGCCAGCGTCAGTAACTCCGTCAGCGAAGGATCTTTAAAGCTTGCCCACCACGCGACGAGCTCGGGGGAGCGACCTCCGTGCGGCAGTGTCGCGTGCCAATAGGGCGCCACGACAGACCTCGAAGGTTTGAGTGCGCCAAGACTGGTACAACCGCTGAGTACCGCCAAAATGGCGAGGATGGAAACTGAGGAGAAAACTATGCGCATGAAATCCCGGCTGCCCTGAAGCTGTCGGCCGCACTATAGGGATCGCGATGTTAATGTCGGTCAAGAACGTGTTAAGTTAGGTAAAACTGCTGTATTCCCCGCCTGCTAGCCTTAAGCTGCACCCATCGAATTGACGGGTGCAATTACATGACCAACGTGCTTTTGATCGATGATGATATCGAGCTTACGAATTTGCTCGGCGAATACCTGACCGAGGAGGGTTTCGTTGTCGAGACAACCGCGGATGGTAGGATCGGTGTTGCGAAGCGATGTCGCCTTCAACCGATATCGTCGTTCTGGATATCATGATGCCCCGCGTGAGCGGCATTGAGGTCTTGCGGAAAATTCGACAGGTAAGCGATGTGCCCGTGTTGATGCTGACGGCTCGTGGAGATGATGTCGACCGCATTTCCTGTCTCAATCTCGGGGCGGATGATTACGTCCTTGTTCACCGGGCGAGCTCGCGGCACGGATCCGTGCGATCTGCCTTGGCTTGGCGATCACACGACGGGCGGCAGAATGGCACGGTGGTTCGGCAACCGCGCAAAACAAGGCGACTGGGGGTCTGCGTGTGGCCATCACTCTTCCAGCTTTAGGGCTACATCGAGCAACGCCGCTAGCTTCCTAGCGTCGACGGGTGACGTTCGACCGGACGTCGCGCATCGCATTCGAGATGCCAATCAATGCTGCTTAACGCGGCTGGGGCGTGATCTGATCGACCGAGGCGGTCGTACCTTGCTCTGACAACGGCGGGCGTCAAGGTTCTTTGCGGCGGCGCGCATCACCTACCGGATCAAGCCGGCCGCCACAAAACGCAGAATACCTGCGTATGCCGCGGGCAGTTGACATCTGTTGCCGGTGCCAGCCCCAGCTGTTCCAGTTCGTGCAGAATAGCGACCGAGAGTGAGAATTGGGCGTTCATAATGATCGCGCCTCCACTCGGGCTCGATAGAGGATGACCCGACCGGTCGGTATGATCTGTGAGAGGAAATCGAAGTCGCGGACATTGCCAGTCAGCACGCTCGCACCCAGCTGCCGTGCCTGCAAGAAGACCATGGCGTCATTGACGAAGCGGCGCTCATGTCGCTCCCCCTTTGGCAGGCTGCTCAGACGAAAGAGCAGACCCGCCAACACGCCGGCATGTCCCCAGATGGCTGCATCTGGGGCGTGAAGTCGGTGTTCCGGAATGTCATCGACCGTCGCCGCGATTGTGTCGAGGACCGCCTTTGTTGAGGCGTGCCTGGGGTCCAGTCGGCCGAAGGCATGGGTCAACTCAGACAGGCAGACCGCCGAATGGTGGCATAGTCGATACGTAATCAGCCTATCGACCTCCACCGGCGAGCGACCTTGAAGCACATCCAGATAGACGCTGGTGTCCAGGAACAGAGGCCCTCCAATTGCCGGTTCGTCAGCAACCCAGGGAAGATCTTCGTCGGGCCTGCGCTCGAGCGACCCGACGTGCTTCTGGGGTTTTAGTGATCGGAGGGCTTCAGAGAGATCAAATCCCAAGATCGATATCCGTCGGGATGCGGCCCTTGCGGCCCACCAGGCGCGAGCCAAAGTCGTCTTCGAGAGCCAGCCGTGAAAGCGCCAATTCCAGCAGCTCGGTGTCGGAGGTAACATGGGCCCGCTTCTTAGCTGCCTCGATCAGCTCCGAAGGCACTCGCCCCGACAAGCGGGTATTCTTCGCCGTGCCAAGGAGACCGACGGCCTTCGCTTGCTCGAGCACGAGCTTGTTGCGGGCTAACGCGACCTTCGCTTCGCGTTCCGCCGCACTTTGTGGTTGGGTGCCCATGAGATGCTCCTGCGTTGAACAGAATATAGATTGCGTTGAACGGGAAGGCAAGCTTCCATAGCGGTCGGCAGGTTGCGATCCAGGCGTTCTCGGCAAATCATCATGGCAATGACGACGGGGACATTGGTGGATCCTCGCCGTCGTCTCGACGGCTGCGAGTTTGGAGCTCCAGGGAGCCGGGCGTTTCGAGGAACGCGAACGCCTCGTCGCCGGAAGTCGCCTCGGCTACATAGTAGCCGGCATCGCGGATCATCTCCGAGATGTCGATCAAAATCAGGAGGTCGACGACCATCGAAGCATCGGCGAACACCCGTTCGGCCTTGAAACGGTGGGCGGCATTCTGCGTGGTTAACCTTTCGTGACCCAGGTCAGTGGGGAAGTCAGCGGGGTTAGCGACAAGGGAACTGCCGTCGACGAGGGCACTGCCGAAAAGGATTTTGCGGCGTTGCAATAGATCATGACGCAGTGCAATATAACCGTCATGAAATCGTGCAATTGGGCGCCGTGCGACGAGGATCTGCATCTATAAGTCGGACAGAACGCCTGAGCTTACCCTCATGCTGCGAGAGGGTTTGCCCTTTCCTCTTGATGCTGACGTCGACAAATGGACCAAAATCAAGGTCGTAACCGACAGGGAAATGAGAGCAGATCTTTTGATTGAGATCGGCGGTGCGGGATACCTGCTAGTTCGACTTGGCGCCATTCGCCGCCATTAGGCAATAGCGCGGCCATTGCCGTCGCGTTGTCGCGCCACCTCGTGGCATCCCAATTGCAAATAGGATCCCGAGCTGCAGGGCAAGTGGTCGGGACGTGCTCGACAATGACCGCGCCTCGGAAAGAACCCACGGAACCATCGCAACATTGGCCAACGCAGCTCAGGGCGCTCCGACATCAGGTCGTAGAGCGCCCTCACGCTTTCGATACCATGGCCGGAGATTGAAAGGCTCTATGATACAGGGTACTTCTGTGATCAGCAGTGGCGAATCCGAGCCGGTAAAGCAGGATCCGGGTGCTGAGTTGCACCGAACGAGCTAGAGCCTTTAAGACCGGTTGCGAAGTATCGCCAAATTAGCCTCCTGAGATCAATAATGCAGTTCAAGCGCAATGAAATTCACGAGCTGTCGATCTTTCTCGCGATAGTCCAATACCGTAGTTTTCGCAAAGCGGCGGATCACCTAGAAGTAACAGCTTCCGCCCTGAGCCACAGCATGAAGGCGCTTGAGCAAAGGCTGGGCGTGCGCCTCCTTAATCGAACCAGCCGCAGCGTTGCACCAACCGCCGCCGGAACAGCCCTCGCCGAGAAGATCTCTGCCGGGCTCGAGCTTATCAACTCCGGATTGGAGGACTTGAACGGACATTATCAAGGTGGCGCCGGCAGCATTCGCATCAATGTTCTGAAAGATGCCGCCGTTCTGCTTTTGCGGCCAGCCATTCCGGTGTTCCAGCAACGCTTCCCGAATGTCGAGCTTGAGGTCGCCGTGGATGACCAGTTCATCGATGTCACCGCGGACGGGTTCGATGCCGGTATCCGGTACAGCGGCACCATCCCGGAAGACATGATCGCAGTTCCTCTCACTCCTCCTTTAAAGTGGGTCGCGGTTGCTGCTCCTGATTATCTCAGAAGTCATGGTCGCCCTGTCATGCCGGAGGACCTCAATTCCCACCACTGCATCCGGATACGGACGGGCCGCGGCCAGATCTACAAGTGGGAATTCGAACGCGGCGATGACCGGCGCGAGATCGACGTTCCCGGAGCGCTGATATCAGGCGAAACCGATCTTGCCATCAATGCGGCTCTGGAAGGCGCCGGGTTGTGCTATTGCCTGGAACGGTTGGCAAGCCCCTACGTTTCCGCAGGCCGCCTGGAAGTCGTCCTTCCCAAATGGGCATCGATGGGCCCGCCGTTTTCGATGTATTATTCCAGCCGGCGGCAGCTTCCCTTCGGCGTCGACGCGCTGATCAAGATCGTTCGCGGCTTGAACGGATTTTAGCGACTGTTTCCAATCGATGAGCCTGATTCATCGGTACAGTGATTTCCACTCTATTGATTCATCGCTCTCCCGCGTTGTACCGCTTCCATCGAACCTTCATCAGGAAGCGGACACATCACATGAGCAAGCGGATCATCTTTACCGGCGGTAGCGGCAAGGCCGGCCGCCATGCGGTTCCATATCTGGTGGGGAAAGGACACAAGGTCCGCAACCTCGACCTCGTTCCCTTGAACTGCCCCGGCGTGCAGACGTTGATCACCGATCTCAGCGATAGCGGCCAGACCTTCAACGCCTTGTCGATGCATTTCAGCGGCGAGGATCTGCAGGCGCCGGGCGGACCGGCCAAGGTCGATGCCGTCGTGCATTTCGCCGCTATACCGAGCCTGCTGCTCAAGCCCGACAACCAGACTTTTTTGGTCAATGCGGCCTCGACCTACAACGTCATCGAAGCGGCGGTGAAACTCTGCATTCCCAAGGTGATCATCGCGTCGAGCGAAACCACGTACGGCGTCTGTTTTGCCGAGGGCGACAAGGATTTCCATTCGTTTCCGCTCGAAGAAGACTATGACATCGACCCGATGGACAGCTATGGGCTCTCCAAGGTCGTCAACGAGAAGACGGCCCGCGCCTTTGCGATGCGCAGCGGCATCGACATCTACGCCCTGCGGATCGCCAACGTCATCGAACCGCATGAATATGAGCGTTTTCCGGGCTTTCTTGCCGATCCGCCATCGCGCAAGCGCAACGCCTGGAGCTACATCGATGCCCGCGATCTCGGGCAGATCGTCGATCTTTGCCTGCGGGCCGACGGCCTCGGTTTCCAGGTCTTCAATGCCGTCAACGACACGATCACGGCAAGCGAGCCAACGCGGGATTTCCTCGGCAAATGGGCGCCGAACACGCCGATCCTCCGGGAGCTCGGCGAATTCGAAGCGCCGCTCTCGAACCGGAAGATCCGGGAGGTTCTCGGTTTCAAGGAAGAACACAACTGGCGAAAATACGTTACCGGCGCATGATGCCGCGAGGCGCATTTCCGGCACCGCCGATCATCAACTTTGAGGAAAGACCATGAAGACCACAAGACTTGGCAAGACAGGGCTGGAAGTCAGCCGCATCTGCTTCGGCTGCATGTCCTTTGGCAAGCAGACCGACGAACGCCCGTGGGTTCTGGGGCTCGAAGAGGCGCGGCCACTTTATAAGCGCGCATGGGATGCCGGCATCAATTTCTTCGATACGGCCAATGTCTATGCGCAGGGCACCAGCGAAGAGATCACCGGCGTCCTGCTCAAGGAACTGGCGCCCCGCCAGGAGATCGTGCTGGCGACCAAGGTCTTCGGCCGCATGCGTCCCGGGCCGAACGGCCAGGGTCTTTCCCGCGCCGCGATCCTTAGCGAGATCGACAACAGCCTGCACCGCCTCGGCACCGACTATGTCGATCTCTACCAGATCCACCGCTTCGACCCGTTCACCCCGGTCGAAGAAACCATGCAGGCGCTGAACGACGTCGTGCGCGCCGGCAAGGCCCGCTATATCGGCGCATCCTCGATGTGGGCCTGGCAGTTTTCCAAGCTCCAGCATGCAGCCGAGGTCAACGGCTGGACGAAGTTCGTTTCGATGCAGAACCAGGTCAGCCTCACCTATCGCGAGGAAGAACGCGAAATGCTGCCGCTCTGCAGCGATCAGGGTATCGCCGTCCTTCCTTGGAGCCCCCTTGCCGGCGGCAAGCTGACGCGTCCCTGGGGCACCGAGACCAAGCGCGCCACCACCGACCGCTACAACAAGAGCATGTATGAGAAGACCGGCGATCGGGACGTCGTCGAGGCCGTCGAAGCCGTCGCCAAGGCGCGCAAGACGTCCATGGCGCAGGTCGCGATGGCCTGGGTGCTGCAGAAGCCGGTCGTTACCTCGCCGATCGTCGGCGTCAGCAAGATGAGCCATCTCGAGGATGCGATCGCCGCGGTCGGCTTCGAACTCACCGGTGATGACGTCAAGGCGCTCGAAGCCCCCTACAAATCGCTGCACGTCGCCGGGTTCTGACGACAACGCCGCGCGGCTTTTCAGAGACGCAAACGACATTGTAGCATTTTGCTGCATTACGGCGGTTGGTGCCCGTTTGGGACGTGCGAAGGCAGTTCGCTGCTCGTTCATTCACCGCCGTCGACATCGAAATGACAGCCGCCATTGATGCCGCGGTTGTGTTCAAAGAGGAGGAAGAAATGGATTATCGCAAGCTCGGTCCCAGCGGGACCGTCGTCACCGCCTATTGCCTCGGCACCATGACCTTCGGCGCGGAGGCCGACGAGGCCGCCTCGCACAAGCTGCTCGACGATTATTTCGCCTGGGGCGGCAATTTCATCGATACCGCCGATGTCTACAGCGCCGGCAAGTCGGAAGAGATCATCGGACGCTGGCTGAAGGCCCGCCCGACCGAGGCCCGCCAGGCGATCGTCGCCACCAAGGGACGCTTTCCGATGGGCAACGGACCCAATGATATCGGCCTGTCGCGTCGGCATCTTAGCCAGGCGCTCGACGATTCGCTCCGCCGCCTCGACCTCGAGCAGATCGACCTCTACCAGATGCATGCCTGGGACGCGCTGACGCCGATCGAAGAGACGCTGCGTTTCCTCGATGATGCGGTATCCTCCGGCAAGATCGGCTATTACGGCTTCTCCAATTATGTCGGCTGGCACATTGCCAAGGCCTCGGAGATCGCCAAGGCGCGCGGTTATACCCGTCCGGTGACGCTGCAGCCGCAATATAACCTGCTGGTGCGCGACATCGAACTCGAGATCGTCGCGGCCTGCCAGGATGCCGGCATGGGTCTGTTGCCGTGGTCACCGCTCGGCGGCGGCTGGCTGACCGGCAAGTACAAGCGCGACGAGATGCCGACCGGCGCCACCCGCCTCGGTGAAAACCCCAATCGCGGCGGCGAATCCTATGCACCGCGCAATGCGCTGGAGAGAACCTGGGCGATCATCGCTGTCGTCGAAGAGATCGCCAAGGTGCATGGCGTCAGCATGGCGCAGGTGGCGCTCGCCTGGACAGCGGCGCAGCCGGCGATCACCTCCGTGATCCTCGGCGCCCGCACACCGGAACAGCTCGCCGACAATCTCGGCGCCATGAAGCTCAAACTCTCCGACGACGAGATGGCGAGACTGAACGATGTGAGCGCGCCTCAGCCGTTCGACTATCCCTACGGCAAGGGCGGCATCAACCAGCGCCATCGCAAGATCGAGGGTGGGCGGTAGTTCGTGGACTGGGACGGTGGCCGAGCCGCCGTCCGGTTCGCCTCGTCACGGCGCTTTTCTCATCGGTCGTCCGCCAAAGCGGGCATTTCGATGGAACTCCATCTCGCCGTGACCTTTGTCGGGGTTGTTGTCATCGGCATACGCTGGCGCGGATCGCGTTGCATGAAGGCAAGGCACCGCTGGTAGCGCTTCCCACCTGGGGCCTCATGCCGCTCTGCGTGATCGGCATCGCGGCCTTTCTCGTCGAAGGCGCCGGGATCGACTGGTCGGCGATCTATATGCGCGATGTGTTTTCGGTCGAGCCCTTCATTGGCGGACTGGGATTGACGCTCTTTACCTTCTGCATGGCGCTGGCGCGCCTGTTCGTCGATCCGCTCGTCGATCGGTTTGACGCGCGCGCCGTCGCCACGATGTTGCTTGTTCTTTCGGCCATCGGCATCTGCGCCGTGTCGGCGGCGCCGCATCCCTATGTCGCGCTGGCGGGCTTTGCCTTGATGGACGCCGGCTGCACGCGGTCTATCCTCTCGCTGTCTCGGCGGCCGCCCAACGCACAGATCGCGCGGCGCTCCGGGCTGCCGGCGGAGGTAGCGCTGCTGCTGCTCGGCGCGCCGTTTCATCGCCATCAGAGTTTCTGTTGCTCAATCGCGCTGAAGCGCAATGCCCTTCCATCGGCTTCAGCCAAAGCGTCCATTTCCTTTTCGAGCACATCTCGATCGTCGACGCCGCGCAACAGGCGACCAGCAAGCACATCGAAACGGCCGGCGGCGATGTCCGCGATAAGAAGTGCAGCTCGAGAAGGGTGGATATCGATGCCATCGTCGAAGAGCTGCTGGATGGCGGGCAGATAAGTTTTGCCTGCCTCCGAAAACAACTGCTTTTCCGTCATGTCAGTGCGTACGAGCCCCGGGTCGACGGCAAAGGCGCGTACGCCATGAGCGATCGTCGTATCATTGAGACACTCGGTCAGCCGCATGATCGCTGCTTTACTCGATGCGTATCCAGAACCGTGCGGGAAACTGTTGCCCGTCCCTCCGCCAACGAGATTGATGATCCGGCCTCTGCCGCGCGCCAACATGGTCGAACAAGCCGTGCGGGAGGTGTGAAACGTCCCTTGCAAGTTGATCTCCACATCCCGCCACCAGGCAACAGGATCACACTCCCATATTGGTCCGAAAGCCTGGAAGGAACCGTGATTGTTGACTAACGTATCAACCGGACCGAACTCAGATGCGATCCGGACAAAAGCGTTTTCGACGGCGCTGTATTGGGTGACGTCGGTCGTCACAGCGATCGCTTGCCCGCCCTCACCTTCGATCAGCGAGACTGTTTCCTCGATCTCAGTGGCGGTTCGCGCAAGCACTGCGACCTTGGCGCCTTCTCGCGCCTGCCAAAGGGCGATCTCCCGACCGATTCCTCTACCGCCACCGGTGACGACCGCTACACTGTGCTTAAGCCGGGTCATTTTATGCTCCTATGTTTTGCAGCACTATCAGATAAACCCTTGCCAGTTTCAAGATAGATGATAACGTTTCAATTAATTTGAGTGCGAATGGCAAAGTCAACGTTTGGGAGGATGTGACATGACCAACAGCAGTGGATTCACGCATGAGATACGTCGCCGCACCCTGCTTGCGGGTGCGGGAGGTGCCGCATTGATGGCGTTGGCGGGCAGCGCCAAAGCGCAGGATATCGTCAGTGGCGAACTTGTGGTGCTGAATTGGCTCGGCGGTTCCGAGCTCGACATGATGCATAAGATCCAGACTGCATTCACGGCGAAATATCCGAAAGTGACGATCAGGGAAGTTGCCATTACCGGCCAAGGAGACATGCGCGGTGGCATCCGCACGGCACTCATGGGCGGCGAAGTGGTCGATGTTCTCTACAACACCTGGCCGGCCTTCCGGAAGGAATTGCTCGATGCCGGCATGCTGCGGCCGATCGACGACCAATGGAAATCCTTCGGCTGGGACAGGCTCATCAGCCAATCCTGGAAGGATCTCGGCGCTATAGCCGGCAAGACCTATGGCCTGACCTACACCTTCGGCGACCGCTCCGGCATCTGGTACAAGAAGGAGCACCTTGCCAAGGCGGGCATCACCGAGCCGCCGAGGAGCTGGGACGAGTTCGTCGCCAGCTTTGCGAAGCTTACAAAAGCCGGGTTCGCGGCTCCGGTCGCTATTCCCGGCAAATACTGGGCGCATGCCGAATGGTTTGAAACGCTGCTGCTGAGAACGGCAGGCGTCGAGACGGCTTCGAAGCTAGGCGCGCACGAAATTTCGTGGACCGATCCGGCCGTGAAGAATGCGCTTACAAAATATGCCGAAATGTTGACCGCGGGCTGCTGCGGAGCGCCGAACAGCATGCTCGCCAACGACTGGGACGGGGAAGCCGACCAAATCTTCCAGGCGAATGCCAAAAATTACCTGCTGATCGGCATGTGGATGAATAACCGCGCCAAGAACGACTACAAACTCACCGAAGGTAAGGATTACGGTCTCTTCCAGTTCCCCGCCCTCGGGATGGGTCATGACGACACGTCGAGCGTCGATACCAAGGAACTGCTCGTCACGGCAAACGGCCCCAATCCGAAGGCAGCAGACGCCTTCCTCGATTTCTGGACAAGCGCCGAGGCCGCCAACATTCTTGCCAAGAACGGCTATGCGTCACCAAGCAGCAATACCGACACGTCGCTCTATGGCGAGACGCAGAAGGTGGCGACATCAGCGGTCGCAAGCTCGAAGCTGCAATTCGTGCTCGGAGATCTCTTGCCCGGCGATCTCGTCGATGAATATCGGGTGCAACTGCAGAAATTTCTCCAGGATCCCTCGGCTGCCAATATCGATACCGTCCTTGCGGCAATCGAAACCAAGGCCCAGGGATCCTACTGATGGCCGGCACCTCCGCTTCCCCGGCGCGGGAGGCGGCGGGCGTGATGCAGGTTTCCCCGCTGGCGGTCAGCATTCAAGGCCGTCGGCGTCTGCTCAGGGACACGCCCGCCGCATTGATCCTGATCGCACCCGTCATCGTGCTCTTTGCCGTCGCCGTCGTCTATCCGCTGGTGGACACTATCCGCTTGAGCTTCTGGGACATACAGGGCCTGCGGAAGCCTTCCTTCATCGGCTTCGGCAATTATGTGCGGCTGTTTTCGGACGCCGCCTTTCGCAGCACGCTGCTAACGACCCTGATCTTCACGATCGGGACGACGGTGATTTCCGTCTCGATTGGCTGGGCTCTGGCAATGACGTGCGCGTTCGCGCCACGACAGACGCTGCCGTTCCGCGTGATGATCTTTGCCGCCTTCGGTATTTCGGAGGCAGTTTCGGGCTACATGTGGATCGGCATCTACAGGGCCGATGCCGGCGGCCTGCTCAATTCGCTGATTCAGCTTTTCGGGTTTTCCGGCTTCTCGCATGCTTGGCTCGGTGACGCCAATACCGCACTGTGGGCGCTCATCATAGCCGCATCGTGGAGCGGCGTGGGCTTGCCCTTAATGCTGATCTTCGCCGCCATCCAGGCAATCCCGAAATCCGTGCTCGAGGCAGCCTATATGGACGGCGCCAAGCCGCTCTCGACCATGCGCCATATCATGATGCCGCTGTCGATGCCCGGCGTGCGTGTCGCGGTTTTCATCAATCTTCTGGGTTCGCTGCGCGCCTTCGACATCATCTACATCCTGACGGGCGGCGGACCGGTGCGCTCAACCGAGACGGTCGGCTATTTCATGTACCGGGAATCCATGACCCAGTTCAAACTGGGCTATGGCGCCGCCGCGACCGTCATCCTGCTGCTGGCCGTGCTCATCGTCTCGATCCCCGCCATCATCCAGCGAACGGCAGGTGCGAAATGATCGGCAAGGCTCCCCGCTGGATTGTCATCTTCGTCGGCATCATCGCTTGCATCTGGGTCATCCCAATCGTCGGTATCGTTGTTACCTCCCTGCGTCCTCCCGAGGGCGTCTCGCTTGGCTGGTGGCACTTCGAGCGCTTCGATCTGACCTTCGACGCGTGGCACCGCGTCTGGGACAAATATCCGCTGTCCCAATCCATGTGGGTGACGATGAAAACAGCGGGGATCGCGACGGCGCTGACGATGCTTTTGACGCCGGCGGCGGCCTACGCCTTTCATTTCCTCAATTTCCCGTTCCGCCGCATCTTGCTGATCATCATCATCAACGCATTCGTGTTGCCGCAGCAGGTTGTCATCATTCCGCTCTTCACGCTGTGGCGCGATCTCGGGCTGATCGACAACATTCTCTCCGTTCTCATTCCCTATGTCGGGATGTCCTTTGCTTGGTCGATCTTCCTCGTCAAAAATTTCTTCGAGGATTTCCCGCGCGAACTAGTGGAAGCCGCCAAGATTGACGGCTGCGGACCGATTGCGACTTTCCGTCATGTGGTACTGCCGAACAGCCTGTCGCCGATCTTCGCCGTCGGAATCCTGCAGTTCCTCTGGACCTGGAACGCCCTGCTGCTGCCGATGCTTTTCCTGCGCAACGACATACCCCTGCCCGTGCTGCTTGCCCGCATCTCCGGCAGCTACGAGATCAATTGGGACTTGCGCTCGGTGGCGGCGATCATCACGACAATCGTTCCCCTCCTCGTCTTTCTTGTCTTCCAACGTCAGTTCGCCGCCGGCTCTCAAACCCGCACCGGCGCAAAGGAATAGGACCATGCCGAACACCAAAAACAAGCCGTTGCGCTACCGCCAGATCCATCTCGACTTCCATACGTCGGAACATATTCCCGGCATCGGCGCCGACTTCGATCCGGATATCTTCGTTTCAACGCTGAAGGCGGCGCATGTCGACTCGATTACGATCTTCGCCAAGTGCCATCACGGCTGGTCCTACTATCCGACCAAGGTCGGCAAGCCGCATCCGCGGTTGGCCCGCCCGGACCTCCTCGGCGACATGGTGAAGGCGCTGTCGGCAGCCGATATCGAAAGCCCGATCTATATATCGGTACAGTGGGACGAGCTGACGGCGCGCGAACATCCCGAATGGCGCGCCATGACCGCGTCGAACCAATACCACCACGACCGTCCGGACGACCCTTCGGCGGGTAAGCAGCTCAGCCCGGCGTGGCATACGCTCTGCCTCAACCATGCCGGCCTACGGAAATACATTCTCGACCAGGCGCGCGAAGTCGCGCAAAGCTATCCCACGCAGGGTCTGTTCTTCGATATCATCCTCACGCCGGATTGTGTCTGCCCGGCTTGCATCGAGCGCATGCAGTGCGAGGGTCTCGATCCGGAAAATTCGGCGGACCGGCTGAAGAACGACGAGGCCGTCAACGAACAGTTCCGCCGCGAAACGAGCGAGGCGCTGTTTAAGGAGTTCCCCAATCTTCGCGTCTTCTACAATTGCGGACATATCCACAAGCAGGGCCCGAAGCGCTTTTCCACCTATTCTCATCTCGAGCTCGAAAGCCTGCCGACCGGCGGTTGGGGTTACGATCACTTTCCGTCCAGCGCGCGCTACGCGGCAACGCTCGGCATGGATTTCCTGGCTCATACAGGCAAGTTCCACACTTCGTGGGGCGAGTTCGGCGGTTTCAAGCACCCTGACGCACTGGAATATGAATGTGCGCAGATGATCGCGCTCGGATCGAAGTGCCTGGTGGGCGACCAGCTGCATCCGAACGGCGCCATCAATCCTGATACCTATGCCTCGATCGCGCCGGCCTATCGACGCGTCGAAAAGCTGGAGCCGTTTCTGCATGGAGCCAAGCAGGTCTCCGAGATCGCCATATTGTCGGCCGAGCATATGAACCCCAAGGGCGCGCGCAACCATCCGAGCGACGATGGCGCGGCACAGATGCTGCAGGAACTGAAGCGGCCCTTCGACGTGCTCGACAGTTCCGCTCGTTTCGAGGAATACCGGCTGCTGATCCTGCCGGACGAAATCCCGGTCGATGCCGCGCTTGCGTCGCGGCTGAAAGCTTATCTCGCCAGTGGCGGCAAGATCATCGCCTCCTGGCATTCGGGCATCGGGGATGATGGTGCATTTGCCGTCGATTTCGGCATCGAGCGGCAGCCAACGCCAGTCGCGTTCAAACCGAGCTATGTGAAGGCAGGCAAGGACCTTGATCCGTCCATGCCGGAAACGGCTTTCGTTTTCTACGATGAAGCCGAAACCGTCCGCCCGGTCGACGCAACGGTGCTGGCCGCTATCTACCCCTCCTACTTCAACCGGTCTTACAAACATTTCTGCTCGCACCAGCATGCTCCGGACGATACAGCCGCTGAGATGCTTGGCGCTGCCGTGACCGAGCATGGGGGCACCGCTTATATCGCCTACCCGATCTTTCGGCTTTACCGGGCCATCGGTCAGCCGCTCTATAAATATGTTGTTCGCGGGCTTCTCGATCGTCTCGTTCCCGATCCGGCGATGGTTACCGATCTTCCCTCATCCGGCCGGGCAACGCTGACCCGACAGATTGGGCACAATCGCCACATCCTGCATCTTCTCTACGGACCGCCGCAGATCCGCGGCAAGGATGTTCGTGGCGATGACGGCTCGACACGGGTGATGGAAATGATCGAGGACATCCCGGCGATCGGCCCGGTTAACGCCAGCGTGCGGTTGCCGGCAAAGCCGAAGCGGGTTTTCGATGCCATGACCGGAGAGGATCTGGCCTGGGAAGCCGGCCCAGACGGCGCCATCAGCATCACGGTACCACGACTGCGCATCCATAGTGCCGTGGTCTTCGAAGGCGCGTGATGAGGATCGACGCCTTCCGTGCGTCAGACTTCGCACCGCCGCTCTCAATGCTGGTGAGCGGCCAGGCGCCGGGCTATACGAGGGAGATGGACGCGAAAACGCGTCACAATCCGATGATAACTGCAGGAGCCCGCTTGAAATGCATGAAACGGATCGGACGGCCGGAAGGCGGCGGGGAGCCACGATCATCGACGTTGCCAGGGTGGCGGACGTCGCTGTCGGCACCGTGTCGCGCTATCTCAACGGCGAGACGGTCCGTCGCTCGAACCGCGAGCAGATCGAGCGGGCGATCCAGGAGCTCGGCTACCGGCGAAATGCGGCGGCAGCGTCTATCCGTACCGATCTAACCCATATGATCGGCTTTCTGGTCCCGACCTTCGATGAGTTTCATGCCCGCATGCTGGAGCACCTGGCCACTTCGGTCCGCTCGACTGGTCGCGCGCTCCTGACCTATTGCCATGGCGGCGATCCGCGCGTTGTTGCTGAAGCGCTGGACTTTTTCGCCGCGCAGCGCGTCGATGCGCTGATCATGGATGGTACGGCCGAAGTCTATGACCGGGTGGACGACCTGATCGAACATGACGTGCCGATCATCTTCTACAATAACGACGTGCGTGGGCTCGCGGCTGACCGGGTGATGGTCGAAAACCACCGCGCGAGCTACCGCCTAATCAGCCATTTGATCGATCTCGGCCATACGCGCATCGGCATGCTGACGGGTGACCCGCGCAATTCGTCGGGCATCGAACGCCTGGCCGGATACGAGCAGGCGCTGCGCGAGCGGGGCATCGTCGTGGATGCTTCCCTGGCAGTGCGCGGCAACTGGCGCATGGATGGCGGCTACGAGGCGACCAAGCGACTGATGTCGCTGGAGCGCCCACCGACAGCTATCTTCTCCGCCAATTACGGCATGGCGGTCGGGGCACTCAGCTGGCTGAAGGAGAACGGCCGTCACGTGCCCGACGATATCTCGCTGGCGAGCTTCGACGACGTAGCGGTCTTCCGGCTCTACGAAGCTGGCATTACCGCGGTCGCCCAGCCGGTCGCCGGCATCGCGGAAAAGATCACGGACATTCTCGTGGAACGCCTGACGGAATCCTCGAGCGGCGCGACGCACAGCATCGTTCTCGAATGCGACATCATCCTGCGAGGCTCGACGCGACGGATCACCTGACGCGCTCTGCTTGCCAAGCGGTCAAAGGGAGGAAATTTTGGCCAGCGTAGAATTGCAGAATATCGACAAAACCTATGGGAGCTTTGAGGCGATCGGCAATCTCAATCTGAGCGTCGACGATGGCTCGTTCACGGTGTTCGTCGGCCCTTCCGGCTGTGGAAAATCGACGCTGCTACGGATGATCGCCGGCCTCGAAAAGATCACGGCAGGCGACCTCAAGATCGACGGGCGGCGGATGAATGAAGCCGATCCGATCGAGCGCGGCGTGGCCATGGTTTTCCAGAACTACGCGCTCTACCCGCATATGACCGTTGAGCAGAATATCGGCTTCTCGCTGCGCATGGCGGGCCTTGGAAAGGCCGAGATCCAGCGCAGCGTTGCCGTTGCGGCGGCAACACTGCAGATAGAACCGCTGATGAAGCGCAAGCCGGCGCAACTCTCCGGTGGTCAGCGTCAGCGTGTCGCCATCGGCCGGGCGATCGTGCGCAATCCCGCCGTCTTCCTGTTCGACGAGCCGCTGTCGAACCTCGACGCTGAACTCAGGGTGTCCATGCGTGTCGAGATCGCGAAACTGCATCGGCGCATCGGCGCAACGATGATCTATGTCACCCATGACCAGACGGAAGCGATGACGCTGGCCGACAAGATCGTCGTCATGCGAGCAGGCAAGATCGAGCAGACAGGGACACCGGATACGCTCTATGCCGACCCCGACAACCTCTTCGTCGCCGGTTTCATCGGCTCCCCGCGGATGAATTTCCTGGATGGCACGCTGGACCCCAATGGCGTTGTCAGGCTCGATTGCGGCGCTGTCTTCAAGACGGGCCTTTTGCACGGCGAAGGCGACATCTTGATCAAGGCCGGCATTCGGCCCGAGCACTTCACCGGACACGACGATGCCGGCGGCGCAATTGACCTCAAGGTCGACGTGGTGGAAAATCTCGGCGGCACCCGTTTCATCTATGGCACGCTGAGTTCCGGGCAGGCCGTCATCATCGAGGACCGCTCCGAGACCATCCGCCGCCCCGGGGAAAGCGTCACCGCCGGCTTCCCCGCACGAAGGGCCCTGCTCTTCGGTGGGGACGGTGAGCGCATCCGCGGCGCGCGCCCGGCAAACACCCTTCCGGCGGGGTAGTCATGACGTCTCATCTTCTCTGGTACGATGCGCCCGCACAGCTATGGACGGACGCGCTGCCGCTCGGCAACGGCCGGCTCGGGGCCATGGTCTTCGGCGATCCCCTGCGCGAACACCTGCAGATCAACGAATCCACCTTCTGGGCCGGCGGTCCCTATCAGCCCGTTAATCCAGACGCCTTTGGTCATCTGGGAACCGTGCGGCAGCTGATTTTCGACGGCCATTATGCGGACGCCGAGGCGCTGGCCGAAAAACGTCTGATGGCACGGCCGATCAAGCAGATGTCCTACCAGCCGATCGGCGATCTCCGCCTCGAATTCAAGTTCGCCGAGAGTGTCTCCGGGTATCGGCGTGCGCTCGATCTCGATACCGCCATCGCTACCTCGTCTTACACCGCCAACGGCATCGCCTACCTGCGCGAAGCCTTCGTGTCGCCGGTCGACGGTGTGCTCGTCCTACGCCTCTCGGCTGACCGGAAACGCGCGATCAGCTGCCGGATCTCCATCGACAGTCCGCAGCAGGGAGAGATGAGCATAGGAGAGGGATCGCAGTTGAGCTTTTCGGGGAAGGGCAAAGCGGAATCCGGCATTGCCGCCGCTCTCCGGTTCGCCTTTGGCGTCCGGCTTATCAACAGCGGTGGAACGGTGAACGCTTCTGGGGGAGGCTTGTCGGTAGAAGGCGCTGACGAGGTTCTGGTCTTTCTCGACGCGGCGACGAGCTTCAGGCGCTACGACGACGTGTTGGGACATCCCGAGCGCGATATCATCGATAGACTTGAAAGAGCCGCTTCGCGCGATTTCGTATCGTTGCGCGACGACCATATCGCGGAGCATCGGCGACTGTTTAGCGCATTCGCCATTGATCTCGGATCGACGCCTGCGGCGTCGCTTCCAACCGACCAACGTATCGCTGGATTCGCTGGCGGCGATGATCCGGCGCTGGCAGCGCTTTATGTCCAGTTCGGCCGCTATCTGATGATTGCCTCGTCGCGTCCCGGGACGCAACCGGCCAATCTGCAGGGCATTTGGAATGCGCAAACGGATCCACCCTGGGGCAGCAAATACACAGCCAACATCAATCTCCAGATGAACTATTGGCTGCCGGCGCCGGCCAATCTGCGCGAGTGTCTCGAGCCGCTCGTCGAAATGGCCGAAGAGCTTGCCGAGACCGGCAAGGTGATGGCACACGTACACTATCGCGCCCGCGGCTGGGTCATGCATCACAATACCGATCTCTGGCGCGCAACGGGACCGATCGACGGCGCCAAGTGGGGACTCTGGCCAATGGGCGGTATCTGGTTGATGGCGCAGCTGCTGGACGCATGCGACTACCTTGATGACGCCGAAGCGATGCGACGTCGACTATTTCCGATCGCCCTGGAGGCGGCGCACTTCCTCTTCGACGTGCTTGTTCCGTTCCCCGGCACGGAGTATCTGGTGACGAACCCATCGCTTTCACCCGAAAACGCCCACCCGTACGGAGCGTCGATTTGCGCCGGTCCGGCGATGGACAGCCAACTCATCCGCGATTTTTTGGGTCTCCTGCGCCCTCTCGCGGTCTCAATCGGTGGAGAGCCCGAGCTTGTCGCCGACATCGATCGTGTGCTGCCGCGCCTTGCGCCCGACAGGATCGGCGCGAATGGCCAGTTGCAGGAATGGCTCGAAGACTGGGACATGCAGGCGCCGGAGATGCATCACCGCCATGTCTCGCATCTCTACGGCCTTTACCCGAGCTGGCAGATCGACATGGACAGAACGCCCGACCTCGCCGCCGCCGCTCGCCGTTCACTGGAGATCCGCGGGGACGACGCGACGGGGTGGGGCATCGGCTGGCGCATCAACCTTTGGGCGCGGCTGCGCGATGGCAACCATGCTCACAACGTACTGAAACTGCTTCTCACACCGGAACGAAGCTACAGAAACCTGTTCGACGCTCATCCGCCCTTTCAGATCGACGGAAATTTCGGCGGTGCGGCAGGCATCGTGGAAATGCTCGTGCAGTCGCGTCCGGGGGAAATCCATTTACTCCCTGCGTTGCCGACGGCATGGCCGGGCGGCAGTATCCGTGGCTTGCGCCTCCGCGGCGGCATGCTGCTCGACCTTGATTGGGAGGATGGCGAACCGCTGACGATTAGGCTCACGGCCTCGCGCAATGTCAGCTCGATCCTTCGCTTCGGCCAAACGCGACGCAAAGTCGATCTCGCCGCTGGCGAAAGCTTTTTCGAGGGCGGAAGCGAGTTCCGCTAAATCCGCGCGGACGACGTGCTGGGGCCGAGCTCGTACGGCAAACGGGTTGTCGGATCCGTCGGAGACGGGTTTGGCGGCTACACGCCGGACGTCGCCGAGATTGTCGAACTCGAAAAGATGGTGCTGGCACTCGAGCGCAAGGACCGAAGGCTGCAGGCGACGCTGTATTTGATCGCGTCACGCAGCTTTTGAAAAAGACGGCCGAGACCCATCGTTTGGCGTCAGAACACTCTTGCTTGAAAAGTGATGCAAATCAGCGCCTGCGCGGCGCATCGTTCGCGACAACAGGCCATCGGAGGAGCGGCCTCTCGCCCGGCGAGCATGCGGCCAATCAAATATGTTAGCCGCGCCTGTCCATTGGAAATTCAATGGCTCCGCCCATGACTGAGAGTTAAAGCCATAGCAAACATCGCTGGTCAACCGATGGCTTCTTCTCGCAGTCAAAGCAGTCGAAATTTCAGTCAAAGGCCCTGCTTGTCAACAGAAAGCGAAGGCAGGGCGCAATCACACGCTTGAGATTAGCCCCCCGTCCACCCGGATCACCGATCCGGTCAGATAGGAGGCGCGCCTGCTTGCCATGAACGTGACGACATCGGCATATTCTTGCGGATCACCATAGCGCCCGACTGGGATCGATGCAGTGCTTGCCGCTGAAACCTCCTCGACGGCCTTCCCTTCGCGCTTCGCCTTCTGTTCGTCGAGGAAGGCGATACGCTGTGTGGCGACACGACCTGGCAAGACGACATTGACGGTCACGCCATCACGACCGACCTCGCCCGCCAGTGTTTTAGACCATCCGAGAAGCGACATGCGCAGGGCATTCGACAGGCCAAGATTGGGAATGGGCGCGACGACGCCAGATGATGTCGAGGTGATGATGCGTCCCCACTTCTTTTCACGCATCCTGGGAAGTACGGCATCGGAGATTGCTATGACCGACAGAACCATGCTGTCGAAGTATTTACGCCAGCTCTCGGCACTCTGACCGGAAACGAGCGTCGGCGGCGGGCCGCCGGTGATATTGACAAGAATGTCTACCGAGCCGAGCTGCTCGTCGATGGCGGCGAGATTGGGCTCGATCACGCCGAGTTCGGCAAGGTCCCATTGAAGCGCCATCGCTAAGCCGCCAGCCGTGCGGATATCGGCAACCGTTTTATCCGCTGCTTCCCTGTCGATATCTGCAACCGCGATTCGCGCGCCTTCGACGGCGAGCGTTTTAGCAATTGCCCCGCCAAGCCCGCCGCCGGCGCCCAATACCAGGGCAGTCTTGCCTTTCAATCCGAGATCCATGGTCCGTTTCCTTTCCGTTATTTGCGATCTTCATACGCTGTGATCATCAGCCCGCCATCCAGCCGCCATCGACCATCAGGTTAACGCCGGTCATGTAGCTCGCCATGTCGCTGGCGAGGAAAAGCGCGGCACTCGCGACATCGTGTGGCTCGCCGAGCCGCGGCCAAGGGGTGCGACGGCGCGAATAATCGAGAGCGTCGGGATCGTTGGCGACACCCGGTTTGCCGGTGACGATCTTGCCGGGGGCAATCGCATTGCAAACGATACCTGTCGCAGCATGGTCGACGGCAATTTGCCGGGTCATTTGTACGACTGCACCCTTGCTGACGCCGTATGGGAAATCACCAGGGCAAGCGACCATGCCGTGCTGCGATGAAATGTTGATGATGCGGCCACGCGTTTCACCGGTCGGCTCCTGCGCCAGAAATTGCTGCGCGGCTCGCTTGCAGCAATAAAAGAACCCGGTGACATTGACGGCGATCACCCTATCCCATTGTTGGGGCGAGGTTTCAAGGAGATTGGTCGAGGTATAGATCGCGGCATTGTTGACCATGATGTCGAGCCGACCGAACTCTTTCACCGTTTGTGAGACCAGCCCATCGACGTCAGCCCAGTTGGAGATGTCGGTCCTTACGAACATGCCCTCTCCGCCTGCCGCAACGATGCAGGAAAGGGTCGTTTCACCCCCCTCGATCGGAGCCTCGCAGACGTCGGCGATCACGACGACCGCGCCCTCTTCGGCGTAGCGAAGTGCGATCGCCCGGCCGAGGCCGGAGCTCGCGCCGGTGACAATGGCAATTTTCCTGTCGAGCAAAGGCATCGGCATTCCTTTATGCAGTCCTGCGGACGACTTGGCCGCGACGGGGATTAATAAGCGTTCCGTCTTTGACGATGCGAGCGCCGCGCAGGAAGACGTCGGTCAACCGGCCGGCCGAGCGCCTGCCGTGAAATGGTGAATAGGCGGCACGAGAGGCCTGCTCGGTATTGGTGATGACAGTCGGTCGGTCCATATCGACAATTAGAATGTCGGCATCGCTGCCGACGGCAATCGAGCCTTTCGAACGTCCAAGTCCGAAGCGATGAGCGGGATTGTAGGCGCAGATCCGCACGAGATCCGAAAGCCCTATTACCTTCTCCGCCACAAGGTCCAGCATCACCGAGAGCAATGTCTGAAGACCCGGCATCCCGCCGGGAATATCTGCGAAAGATCCATAGACTGCCGACTTTTCGGCCGGGCTGTGCGGCGCATGATCCGTCGCCATGATTGTGATCAGGCCCTCAGAGACCGCTCGGCGCAAGGCCGCGACATCGTCGCGACCGCGAAACGGAGGCGATCCTTTCAGCCGGGCACCTTCCGTCTCGTAGTCGTCGGATGTGAAGAACAGGTTCTGCGGTGTCGTTTCCACGGTGACATCAGCCATGCTCCGAAGACGGCTCCAGGTCTCGGCGCCGAGCCTCGAATTGATTTGACGCACATGCACGCGCGCGCCGGTCTCAGCCGCCGCCAGTACCGCGCGTGCAATACCGCCGGCTTCGGCGAGCGGCGGTCTGCTGGCCAAAAATGCCGGAACGCCAACACTGCGCTCCCGCACGCCGGCTCCCTCGAGGATCGACTGGTCGCCGGGGGAAACGCCTATCACCGCGCCGGTACCCGCCAGCCGGCGCAGCGTCTCAGTGACAGCATCCAGACTATCGAACCGATAGTCGACGGGTACGTCAGCCGTGAACAGTTCAAGAGAGACCGGCGACAAAGCAAGCAGGGCCTCCAGGCTGTCATAACTCTTTGAAACCACGGCCTGAAAGCCGACGTCGACATGAATTCTGCCCGCCGCGCTCGCCATCTTATCCGACAATTGCTGCGCAGTCGCCGTCCAGGGATCGTCCGTCGGCATGTCGAGAATGGTCGTCACGCCGCCGAGCGCCGCTGCGTGTGTGCCGCTTTCGAAATCCTCCTTCTGCGTCATTCCCGGTTCGCGCAGATGAACATGCGCATCGACCAGGCCGGGCAGCACCTTTTTGCCGCTCGCATTGACGAAGCCGCGCGCCATGGCGGGCTCGCCAGGCGCTAGGACGGCCGCGACGCTTCCGTCGAGAATGCCGATATCCGCAGGAAGTTGACCGCTTGCGTTGACGACCATGCCGCCGGTGATCAGCGTGTCGAACATAGTCGCCCTCGCCTCCCCTACCATAGACCCGCGAGCCGCGGCTCTTCGTGCGTGACGACCTCGATAAGCGCCGCCTGCCCGGCCTTGACCTTGTCGAGGGCACGCAGCAACGCGGGGCGCAGCATTTCCGGATCCACGACGCATTCCGCGTAACCACCGAGAGCTTCCGCGATCGGTGCGTAACTGCCTGTTACCCGATTCGCGCCGTATTTCGTGGTGGCGATCGGCATGCTTTTCGCGTAGCCGCCGAGCACGTTGTTGCGCAGCACGATGGTCAAGACAGGCAGATTGCAGCGGACCGCAGTTTCGAAGTCGATGCCGACCATTCCGAACGCGGACTCTCCCATCAGATTGACGACGGTCGCATCGGGGCGAGCAAGCCTGGCCCCCATCGCAAAGCCTAGGCCGCTTCCGAGTTGGGTGGTCTTTCCCCAACCGATGTAGCCGCCGGGTGTGCTTGCCACATAAAATGGGCAGAACTGGTCGCGCGGATTGCCGGCGTCGTGTGTGACGATCGAGGTCTTCGGATCGATCGCCTGCATGATCTCCCAGACGACACGGTAAGGTGAGATCGGCGTGCTGTCCGACGTCAGGAGCGGCATCCATTTTTCCATGAAAGCCGCGCGAACGGCAGCGATTTCCGCCGCCGGCTGCTGACGTTCGCCGAGAGGCAGGTGATCGCGACGGATCAGTGCGATCATCTGTTTCAGGACCGAGGCGGCATCTGCGACCACACCCTGGGCGATCGCATAGTCCTTGCCGAGATCCGCATCGTCGAGCGTGACATGAAGGATGGTTTTATCTTCGGGGATCGGCAGGATGTAGTAGGAGCGCGTCAGGCTGCTGCCGAGCGCGAACACCACGTCGGCCTTTGCTAGAAAATGGTCGACGGTCGCGGGTCGGGCACGCCCGGCTGTTCCGAGAGCAAGCGGATGGTCTTCGGGAAAAGCGCTCTTGCCGTTCGGCGTCGTCATGACGGGAATGTTCAAGAGTTCGGCAAGCTCGATCAGTTCCGGCGTCGCCGAGGCTGACAGCACTCCCTGCCCCGCGAGAATAACGGGATTTTTGGCGGCCAGCAGGCTCTTGGCCAGATCGACCACCTCACGATCACCGGCCTGCGGTACGCTGCGGCGCGGTCGGCGATGATCCGCCGGCAGAGCATCAAGCCTTTCGGCCAGCAGATCGACAGGCAATTCGAGCAGGACCGGCGCCGGCGACCCATTCCTGACACGCGATATCGCCGCATGCATGAGCTTGGGCAGATCATCGACCTGCGTTGCCGCCTCGCACCATTTGGTAATGTGCCGAAAGTTGCGGCGGGATTCGAAATTCGGGGCGATGGCTTCTGATCCGCGCGGGTAGCCGGTCGGCAAGAACAGCATCGGTACGCGGTCGTTGAAAGCCTGGGCAATGCCGGCAAATGCACTTTCGGCTCCCGGGCCATATTGCACAGTGACAACGGCAAGCTCCCTGCCGGCCGTCGCCCGGGCATAGCCCTCTGCGATATTGACGGCGACACGCTGCGTCCGCGCAATGAGCGGCGGAATGTCAAGCGCCGCTGAGGCATCGAAAAGCTCGCTTGCTGGAAAGCCAATGATCTGCTTGACGCCTTCCTCCTTCAGGACCCCTGCAACATATTCGGCGCCGCTCATCGTTTTCGCCTCGGCGGGCAAATGGTCATTCGGCAGTGCATGCGTGCCGTCAGCCATGATGATCGATCCAGTAACGGGCGATATCTTGGCGCCGCATGAAGGCCGCACCTGGCGTTTTCTTGACGTGCTCGATCACGTCACGCAGACCCGAGGCGCGATTAGGCTGGCCCATCCAGCGGGCATGCACGCCGATCGTCAGCATACGCCCGCCTGTCTCGTCGGCTTCGCCGATCATGTAGTCGATCGCCGATCGGCAATCCTCGGCAAAATCGCGCGGATTGCTGTAGCCGGGCGCGATCAGATAGCGGCTGTCGTTCAGCGTCTTCGAATAGGGCACGACGAGAAGCTTCGTACCCTCGTGATCGAGGAAATACGGAAGATCGTCGTTGCAGGGGTCCGAGTAATAGAGGAAGCCGCCTTCCCTGACGATCAGGTCACGGGTGTTGACGCTTGGAAAGGATCGGCAATTCCAACCCATCGGCCTTGTGCCGGTCAATTTCTCATAAAGGGCCAGTGCTTCGTGAAGCTGCCGCTCCTCCTCATCGCGCGGCATGCCGGAATATTCGCTCCAGCGCAGCCCGTGGCCGAGCAGATCGTGGCCGCGGGCACTCATCCAATCGACGACAGCCGGGTTCTTCTCCAGCGCAACGGCGCAGGCCGAGATCGTTACCGGAATATCGTAACGGTCGAACATGCGAGCCAGGCGCCAGACGCCTGCGCGACTGCCGTATTCGAAATGGGTCTCGGTGCCGAGGTCGCGCAGCGGCGGGCTGTTGGGAATATTGTACTCGCCCCAATTATCGTTTCGTCCGTCCTCGAGCCAGGAATACTCCGCGCCCTCCTCGTAGTTCAGCACGAGGTTGATCGCCAGCTTGACCCCGCCTGGCCAGGAGATGACCGGGGGGTTCGGGCCATAGCCGACAAAATCGCGCAACTGATCTTTTGCACCAGCGCTCATCACTTTCCCTCGCTCTGATTTTCGTTCTCGACGATCCAATCCATGTAGTCGTGGAACGACTGCCTGGCGCTGCGTGGCTGCCAGCCCGTGTCTCGCGCGATCCGGGCGATGTCGTAGGCTCCCCACATGCCGTCCTTCAGTGAAAGGTCCTGGATGACGTTGGCGGTTTCCGCAGGGCTCACTTCGACCTGCAGGGAAGGCGCGCGCTCCTTTGCCCAGCCGATGATGTCGCCGATGGTCGAAGTCCCGCCACTTCCGATATTGTAGTGCCGATAACGCAGGCGCTCTGCGAGAAGCAGCGCGATGATTGCGCCGGCCACATCCGTCGAAGAGACATAGTCGCCAACAGGTTCCAGGCTATTCGGCCGCACGGTCTCCCCTGCAAGCGCCATATGGGCGACGCGGTTCGGAACATGCCGGAAATTACGGCTGCCGGTGACCCGATCCATCGGCCCATAAACCGATGCAAGCCGGACGGAGGCCGCCGACAGGCCGAAAAGATCAGCGTAGCGGTTGACCACCATCTCCGCTGCAAATTTGGAGATGCCATAGAGTGTCAGCGGTGCAACATAGCCGTCTTCGGGAAGCGGTTCGCCCGTCCAGTCCGGCCCGTGATGACGGTAGACCGAGCCCGAACTGACGAAGACGAGGCGTTGAAAGCCCGGACGCTTTCTCAGCCATTCGAGAATGTGCACGGTGCCCATGAAATTGATATCGACGATCCTGGCGGGATCTTCGGCTTCGGGTTGGCGCTTTGCCTCGGCGGCACTGCCGCGCGAGATGGGGGTGACGGTGGCGCCGTGGACCACGTAGCGGATATCGTGGTCGTCGAGTGTCGCTTCCCATTGGGCGGGCTCGCAAATGTCGGCCGTGATCACGGTCAGTCGATCGCGGACCGGCGCAAAATAGCGCTCCGCCATCGCATCAAGGCCGGCGCGATCGAGAATGACGACACGCGCCTTGGCATCGCGTTCGAGCCATTCCCGCGCAAGGACGCTCATGACGAAGCCGGTTCCCCCGGTGACAAGAAGGGTCATTTCAAATCCATCCAAAAGATCTTCAACGCAGGTATCAGCGGGTAACGTAGCCGCCGTCGGCCAGGAGGTCAGTTCCGGTGACGAACGATGCATCCGACGACAAGAGGAAGGCGGCGGCGGCAGCGATTTCATCAGGCTTGGCGATACGGCCGAGCAAATGCGCAGGCCCGAGCCCGGCATTGGCCGCCTCGAGGTCCGGCCACCGCTGCAGCAATCTCGGCGTCGCCACGGCACCAGGCGACAGGCTGTTGACGCGGATACCATCGCCGGCGTGATCGACCGCCATGGCCCTGGCGAGATGCACGAGCCCGGCCTTTGCCGCGCAATAGGCGACGGCCTTGCCGGTCGCCACATGCGCGAACTGCGATGCGATGAAGACGACGGATCCGCCGCCGCCTTCGATCATCGCCGGAAGCGCGTGCTTGCCGACTAGAAAGGCACCCGTCAGGATGACATCAATTTCCAGTCGCCATTGCTTTTCAGCAAGATCGATGACCGTGCCGTCCATCGAAGGTGCCGCGGCATTGTGCACAAGACCGTCGAGTCGACCGAAATGTCTGGTACCGGTCCCTACCGCGCGACCGACCGAAATATTGTCGGTCACATCGCACTGGATGCCGAAAGCACGGGGGCCAAGGGATTGCGCGAGCGCCAAGACGCCCTCCGGCGATTGATCCGCACAGATCACCGAAGCGCTTTCATCGATGCAGCGGCGCGCAATTGCCGCGCCGATACCGCTCGCAGCGCCCGTCAGAAAGACCACCTTGCCGTCAAGACGTGACATCGATGCGGTCATGATGCGAGGACCTTCGAAAGACCTTGCTGCGGTGGGAAAGGTCGCTGTCGGGCAATGAACTGGCCGCGCCCGGGCTCGGCCATGATTCTTCCGTCGTCCCAGACGATATCGCCCCGCGAGATCGTCATGATGGGCCAGCCCTTGACGACCTGTCCTTCATAAGGCGTGTAGTCAGTCGCGTGATGCAGGAGCGAATTGGTGATCGTCATGCTGCGATCCGGATCCCAAATCGCGATATCGGCGTCTGCGCCTACGGCAATCCTGCCCTTGCGCGGATGAAGACCGAACAGCCGCGCCGGGGCGCCGGCGGTCAGGTCAGCGAATTTCTGCAGCGAGATCAGGCCGCCGTTCACGCCAGCAGAAAAGAGCAAGGCGAGCCGTGTCTCGATACCGGGAATACCGTTAGGAATACGGTGGAACGGTGTCCCCGGCCCGCCCGCTATCTTATCCGCATAGTGCCACGGCGAATGGTCCGAAGAAAAAACCTCCAGCGTGCCGTCCAGGATACCGGCCCAGATTGCAGGCTGGTTCGACTTGTCGCGTGGCGGCGGCGTGCAGACGCATTTGGAGCCTGAGAGATCATGGGTGTCGATATCCTCGGCCGAAAGGAAAAGATATTGGGGGCAGGTTTCGGCGTAGATCGGAAGCCCCCGCGCCTTGGCGCGGCGGATTTCTTCGACGGCGCCGCCCGCAGCGACATGGCTGACGAGAATCGGCGTCTCGATCAGCTCCGACAGGCTGATCGCCCGGAAGGTCGCTTCACGGTCGCCGATCGCCGAATGCGCCTTTTCGTGATAGCGCAGCTCAGTCTTGCGCGAGGCGATGAACTTTTCGGTCAACCAGCGAATGCAGGCATCGTTTTCCGCGTGAACCATGACCATCGCGCCTTGAGCACGCGCAAGGTCGAGCACATTCAACACCTCATAATCGTCGAGCTTCAGCCCGTCATAGGTCAGGTAGATCTTGATCGAAGTGCAGCCCTCGGCAATCAGCTGAGGGATCTCGTCGCGCAACACTTCGGCTGATGGATCGCCGACGATCAGGTGAAAACCATAGTCGATACGCGCTTTCGAACGGGCGCGCTCGTGATAATCCTCGACGATGTCGCGTAGCGACTGGCCACGCATCTGCATGGCGAAAGGCACGACAGTTGTCGTGCCGCCGCACATCGCCGACAGCGTGCCGGTGTTGAAATCGTCCGCTGTCGCCTTCCCTTCCCAGGGCTGCTGATCCATGTGGCAATGGCTATCGACGCCGCCGGGCAGCACGATGCGCCCCTCAGCCACGACTTCATGTTTCCCCTCGGGCAGATCCGGCCCGAGCGCCGCAATCGCGCCGTCGCGAACGCCGATATCGATCTGTCTGGTCGCATCCGGCAGTACCACACGGCCACGACGGATCACGAGGTCATAAGGCTTGGCGGGCGTCATTCGCTTCCTCCCGAAACAAGGCAAGGTTTGGTGGCGCCGATCGGACGGCGAAAGAGATTGAAGCAGGCAGCGACAGCAACCAGGAACGCGCCGCTCCCGAGCAGAAGGAAGAGTGCCTGCGGTGCAAACAGCTCCATCAGCTGGGCGGCGAGCCCAGGTGTCATGATGTTGCCGATCGAATAAAGGAGCAGCAGGCTACCCGATGCCGAGACCATATGGCGGCTATCGAGCTGTGAGTTAGCGTAAGCGATACCGACCGGATAGATCGTCAGCGCAATTGCGCCATAGGCGAAAAACAGACCGTAGAGAAGCATCTGCGGATAGCTTCCGGGCCAGGCGATTGCTGCGCACAGTCCTGCTCCCGCCAATCCCTGAACGAGAAGTAGAACGCGCCGGTCCATACGATCCGACAACCATCCGACCGGGGCCTGAGCGAGCATGCCGCCCAGGCTGAAAGCGGTTACCAGTGTCACCGCCACCGCCGCGTCGAGGTGCACCCGCTCCGCATAGATCGGCGTCATCGTATAGACATTCATATTCGTCATGCCCGCTTGAAAGACGCAGACGACAGCCACCGGTGCGAGAGCGACGAGCCGCCAGATGCCATAGCGATGCCCGGAGTGGGCGTTGCCGGCCTCGACCGCTACTGCCAGCGGCAGGCGCAAGGTGGGCCAGGGTCCACCGATAAAGCGGGCGTAGATCAGTCCAAGAAGGATGACGCCGAGCACGATCTGAAAGAGATGGGGAGAGTCCGCTCCGGCCGCTTCGACAAGCAATTGCGCAAACAGGGTCGCCAGCGACGTCATCAGCATATAGAGCGAGAAATAAGCTCCGCGGTTCTTCTGGTCAGCGTAGAGATTGATCCAGCTTTCGGACACGACGAACAGCGTTGCGATGGAAAAACCGTTTATCAGACGCAGGCAGAACCAGACCGGAGCGGCTTGCGTCAGCATGTAGCCGCAGGCGCCGAAAGCAGCGAGCAATGCGACGGCCAGGAAAGCCCGCTCGTGTCCCAAGCGGACGACCATGACACGAGCTGAGAGGCAGCCGGCAAGGAAGCCTACGGGAAACGCCGTCAGCAACAACTGGACGATGTGGGGATCGATTGCGGGGTCACTGAGGTGCAGGGAAACCGTGGTCGTCAGAAGAGAATTGCCAGTCGCGACGATGCAGATGCTCGCCATGACATGCAGGATTGCACGAAGCCCTGCGGCTTTCCGCCAGAATTCACCAATCCGATCGGGATCGCGCATCATTATGCCTTTTCGGCGAAAGCAAGGACGGAAGGCCGGGCGGCCAGATCTGCCTGATCGATGTGGCAGAGAATCTCGTGCGTATCGGACATCTTGCGCAGTGGGGGCGGAGCGGTGTCGCAGATGCTGCCGAGCTTGCGATGGCACCGCGTCGCAAAACGGCAGCCGGCGGGTACGTTGACCGCGCTCGGTGTTTCGCCGGACAGGCGAATACGCTCGCGCGGCGCTTCATCCGGGTGCGGGCTGCGGATCGCTGAGAGAAGTGCTTCGGTATAGGGATGCGCACCCTCACTGAAGACTTCCTCGACGGTCCCCTGCTCCATGATCTTGCCGAGATACATGACCACAACCTTGTCTGCTACGTGACGAACCAGCGCCAGGTCGTGGCTGATGAACAGCATCGTGGCATGCTTTTCCCGTTGAATATCGAGAAGAAGCGTCACGACCGCGGCCTGCACCGAAACGTCGAGTGCCGAGACAGGTTCGTCAGCGACGATGAGCGAAGGTTCCGCCGCAAACGCGCGTGCGATGGCGATACGCTGCTTCTGACCGCCGGACAGCTGGTTCGGCTTTCTGTCCGCGACGGCTGGAGATAGACGCACCATTTCCAGGAGCGCGCGGACGCGCTGTTCGATCTCCGCCTTTCCCTTGCGGATACCGAATTTCTTGATCGAACGACGAATGGAAAAAGCGGCCGAATGCGAGGGATTGAGCGTACTATCCGGATTTTGAAAGATCATCTGGATCTGTTGCAACAGCGCGCGTGGACGTTCGCTGGCCTGCAGTTCGGCGATATTCTCGCCAGCCATGCGGATTTCGCCCGACGTCGCCTTGTCGAGACCCGTCACGATGCGCGCCAGCGTGGATTTTCCGCAGCCGGACTCGCCGACCAGCGCCACGATCTCGGCTGTTGCCGCTTCGAAACTGACCGCTTCGTTTGCCTTGACGGTCTTCCGGCGGCCGACGGGGTAGAGACGGTTCACATCAGACAATGTTATCGCCGTCGATCTTGCAATCATCTGTGTCTCGACCGGAGCAACCGTCGCTTCTCCTGCCGAAATTTCGGGCCAGCGGACGCAGCGCACCAGATGCTCTTCCGCCGCCGGCTCCAGAGCAAGGTCCGGACGGTCGCAGAGGCCGGAGACAAAACTCGAACAGCGCGGCCCGAACAGACAGCCCTGCGGCCGTTCCTGCGGCAGCGGGATCGAACCCGGGATGGCAGCGAGCGTGCGGCTGCGCTTATCGCCGGTAATGTCGGGAATGCAATCGATAAGGCCGCGCGTATACGGATGTTTCGGCCGGCGGAATACTTCTGATGTCGTTCCCTCTTCTACCATCTCGCCGGAATACATGATGCCGAGACGATCGCAGCTTTCCGCGATCAAACCGAGATTGTGCGAGATGAACAGCAGGCTGGTCGAATAGCGTTGGCGCAATTCTTCGATCAGATCGATGACCGCAGCCTCGACAGTCACATCGAGGCCGGTCGTTGGTTCGTCGAGCAGCAGAAGGGATGGCTTAGCAAGCAATGCCATGGCGATGACCACGCGCTGTTGCTGGCCACCGGAGAGCTGATGCGGATATCGCTTCATCATGTCACCAGGGTCCGGCAAGCGGACGTCGGCAAGCATCGCTGCCGCCATGGCCATCGCGTCTTTCTTGCTGGCGCCCATGTGAAGCAGGGGGACTTCGGCAAGCTGCGCACCGATCGTCTTCACCGGATTGAGCGCACTCATCGGATCCTGGTAGACCATCGCAATCTGCCGCCCGCGGATGGAACGCAGTTCCTTGGGGGCGGCATCGACCAGTTGCTTGCCGTTGAAGCGGATGCTGCCGCCGGCAACAACGCCGGTCGCGCCGAGATAACCCATGATCGCCATGGCCGTCGTGCTCTTGCCGCAGCCCGATTCACCCACGAGACCGTAGCTTTCGCCGGGCATAACCTTGAACGAGAGATCGGGGATCGCAACCACCGTTTCGCTCTTGCCGCGAAACTCGATGCGCAGGTTTCGAATGTCGAGAAGGGGTTCGCGATCGATCATTGGCGTGATGGACATGGCCGCTCCTTGAAGACTGGACGCGATGATGTTCATGGTTTCCATGCCTCCCGCATGCCGTCGGCGAGCAGGTTGAAGCCGAGGACCAGACTGACGAGCGCGGCAGACGGGATAAGCGACATGTGTGGCCAGACGTTCAGTACAGTGACACTTTCCTTGACCATGCCACCCCAGTCCGGGTTCGGTGGCGGCAAACCGAGGCCGAGGAAACCGAGGATGCCGATGGTGATGATCGTGTAGCCGATGCGCAGACAGGCATCGACGATCAGGAGGCTGCGGCAGTTCGGCAGCAGTTCGACGATCATGATGTAGAGCGTGCTTTCCGCACGCAGCTTTGCTGCCGCGACATATTCCTGCTGCTTCAGACCCAGCACTAGGCCGCGCGTTATGCGACCGATACCCGGCGCCGAGGCGATCATCGTCGCAATGACGATGTTCAGGACCGACGGTCCGATATTGGCGATCAGGATGACGTAGATAACGAGAACCGGAAATGCCAGTATGATGTCCGAGAAGCGGCTGATCAACACGTCGACCCAGCCCCCATAATAGCCTGCAATCATCCCCATCGTGATGCCGACGATCATGGCAACCGCCACCGACAGCGGCGCAACGGAGAGCACTGTGCGGGCGCCGAAGATCAACCGTGACAGCATATCACGACCGAGAATATCGGTTCCCAGCCAGTGGGCAGCGGAAGGATAGGGGTTGCTCATCGCCATGACATCGGAATCAGTCGGCGACGGTAGCGGCAGGACGGGCGCAAGAAGGGCTGCAAGCACCCAGAAGAGAACAAGGCACAACCCGACGACGGCCGTGCGCGAATGAAGGATGCGCATCCAGTTGGGCCTTGCAGCACGCTTTGGCGGTGCGGCGATCACTCCACTGATATTGCCTCGAACAGCCATGATTTACCTCACCCGGATGCGTGGATCGAGCAGCATGTAGCCAAGGTCGCCAAGCAGCTGCGTGACAACGGCGATGGCGACGGTGATCAATGTAGCGGCCTCGAGCGTTGCGATATCGCCGAACAGACTTGCATCGAGGATCAGGCGGCCGAAGCCCGGATAGGCAAAGACGAGCTCGGTGACGACGACGCCGCTGATCAGAAAGTTAATTTGCAGCAGCAACACGGTGAACGGCGCGATCATCGCATTCCGCAACGCGTGGCCGAGAACCATGCGGCGCGTGCTCATGCCCTTGAGGATTGCGGTGCGGATATAGGGCCGCTCCATGACGCCGATCATCGAGACCCGGATCATGCGGGCCACATAGCCGAAGTCATAGATGACGAGCACCGCGACGGGCAGGACGAACTGATACGGCACAGCCCAGCCGCCATCGCTGTTGAGCGGACTGGTGCCTGGCAGGATCGGCCAGAGGATCACGAAAAGCGTCACCAGGAAGACGCCTGACGCGAACTCCGGAATAGACGTGAAGGTGATACAGATGACCGATAGCGTCCGGTCCAGCACCCCACCTTCTTTCAACCCCGACAGGATGCCGAAAATGATCGACAGCGGGACGATCAGCAAGAACGCCAGCCCGGCGAGGATCGAGGTATTGCCGAGACGATCCCAGATGACATCGTTGACGGGCAGCTTATTCAGGGTGGAGTAGCCGAAGTTGCCGAAGTACTGGGCGCCGCGCGGATCCTTGAAGTTTAACCCGGTGGTCGGATCCTGAAGCGGATCGGGAATTGCGCCGACGAGCACACCGAGCCAGCGGCCGTAGCGTACCAGCAGCGGATCATTGGCCTTCAGTTTCTGGGACAGCAGGTCCACCTGCTGCTGGGTAGCGAAAGGACCGAGCGATTTGCGCGCCACGCTGCCGGGAGTGAACTCGCAAACGGCGAAGACGAGAAACGAAGCACAGAGCATCGTCACGACCATCATCGCCAAGCGCTTGAGGAAGAAATTCGCCATAGCCGGAGGAATCCGAATGTCCGAGCCCAGCACCCGACCGCGCGAACGCGGCCAGGCGCCAGCCGGGAGGTTACGCCGAGATCGCGTATTGATGCGCGAAGATGTATTGAGAAGGATGGAGCTCGAAGCCCTTGACCTTCTTGTCCATGACGGTCGAGAAGACGCGCCAGAAGGGCTGAACGATGGGCCCGTCATCCTGCATGATCGCCTCGATCTTCGCCATGACCTTGCTGCGTTGCTTCGGATCGAGGATGCCCTCGGCTTCGGTCAGCAGCTTGTCGAAATCCGCGTTGGAATAATTGGACTCGTTCCAGGCGGCATTCGAACGATAGGCAAGCGACAATGTCATGATCGCCAGCGGCCGGTGACCCCAGGCAGTCAGGCTGAATGGCGCCGTTGTCCAGACTTCCCAGTATTGGGCGCTGGGCAGGGACTTGATGTTGATCTTTACGCCGATGTCCTTGAACTGCTCGGCAAGGACCTGCGCCGTGTTCAGTTCCCAGATCGGATCGGGACGTGTGACCATGTCGAATTCGAAACCATCCGGATAGCCGGCATCTGCCAGAAGCTTCTTCGCTTTTTCGATGTCGCGCGGATATTTCGGCAGTGCCGCGTATTCGGGATGCGAGGGCGCGACGTGATGGTCTTCGGCGGGAATGCCGGCGCCGAGGAGTGCCGTCTGAATGACCTTGTCGCGGTCGATCGAATAGCGCATCGCCTGGCGCACGCGCTTGTCCTTGAACTGCTCGATATCGGGGTGCATGCGGGCAACGACCGTCTGGGTCGTCTCGACCTGGTGGACCGCCACATGCGGGAAATTCTTCATCGCATTGATCTGGACCGCGTCGGCTTCCGACAGGCCATCGACCTGCTTGGAAGCTATGGCCGCGATACCGGCCCCCGGATTGTCGCCGAGGTCGACATATTCGAACGTATCGAGATAAGGCCCGGTGCCCCAATAGTCGGTGCGGGCTTTGTACTTGGCGCCCTTGCCGACGACGTATTCGGTGATAACGAAGGGACCCGTGCCGTTCGCGTCAGGACCGAAAGCGCCATTTTCTTCGGGATCGATGATGAACATCGGGTAGTGATAGAGGTGCTCGGGCACGGCAATCTGCGGCGAGGAGCAGTTGAGACGGACGGTGTGGTCGTTGACTTTCTCGATGGCGTTGTCGGCCCAGAGCTTGCTCGACTTCTTGGGATTGCCTTTCTCGTCCTTTTCGCCGGTTTCGTATTCCTGCACGAGATAACCGGTGAAGAGCCCGAGCATCGACGAACCGATTGCTGGATCGCAGACGCGCTTCAGGTTCCAGATCACGTCGTCTGCGGTCAATGGCCTGCCCTTGCGCCACTTGACGTCCGTGCGGAGATGGAGCGTCCACGTCTTCAGGTCGTCGCTGACTTCCCACTTTTCCAGCAGATAAGGATGGGTAATGTTGTGGCGATCGGTGAGGGTCAGATACTCGCAGACTTGGCGGATGACGTTCGATTTTTCAGCGAAATCGGCCAGATGCGGATCCTTGATTTCCATGCAACGCATGCCGATGCGCAGGTTTCCGCCCTTCGGCATATCGTCGGCCCGGGCGCCGCCTGGCACCGGAACGCCGGCCAGAGAATATGCGGCTGCGGCCGAAATACCAAGAAGCGTCGCTTTTCGCAGAAATTCTCGGCGGCCGATCGAGCCGCTCGACATCTGTTCGACCAGAGTCGGGATATAGGAATGCTCAGACTTGTCCACGGTTGTCATCTCCTGGTTAGCGCTTTAACTGTTCCGAATTTTTGTTGGTCGGACCGGCCGGCAAGACACTCGCCCCAGGCTCGGTCGCAGCGGACTTTTTGTCCGTCACCCATCCGTCTTGATTTACGTTAAGACGGGATGGACCTCTGTGACATGCGGTGATCCGACATCTTCTCTGCGCGAATCGACATTGTTCATGACATTGGCTCCTCTCGCCGTTTCTCCGCCTTTCGAGTCGCGGCAGGGCTCTCGCGAAACCGCGTGCGGTATGAACGGCCGAAATGCGAAGCCGACTGATAACCGCAGATTTCGGCGATCTCACCGATCGCCAATTCCGTGTAGACCAGCAGTTCTTTCGCGCGTGTCATGCGAAGCTCTATGTAGAAATTGGTAGGACTCTTGCCGAGGTTGGCGTGAAACAGCCGCTCGAGCTGTCGAAGCGAAAGCGCCACGCTACTGGCGAGATCGGAAATTTCGACCGGATCGCCGAGGCTGGCTTCCATCCGACGAACAACGAAGGCGAGCTTGGCGTTCCGGATGCCGAAACGATCTTCGGGCGACATCCTCTGAACGTCATCCTGGCGCCGTATCCGCGCGTGGTTGAACTGGTCCGAGATGAGTGCTGCCAACTCCCGACCCTCCACTGCAGAGATGAGGTAAAGCATCATGTCCAATGTAACCGTTCCGCCCGACGAGGTCAGAAAACGTCCGTCGATCGCGAAAATGTCGTCGGTGGCGAGACAGTTCGGAAACTCGCTGCGAAAGCTTGCAAGCGACTCCCAATGAACGGCACATCGTCGCCCTTCCAATAATCGCGCCTTTGCCAGGAAGAAGACCGCAGTGCTGACTGCTCCAAGCACGCACCCCTCCGAATGGATGCGCCTCAACCATGCAAAGACATTGGCATCATAGGCATCGGCATAATTGATGCCTGCGCAGAGGATGACGATATCGCAGCGCGGCGCCCTGCCGATTGCCGCATCTGCATCGAAGCCTAGTCCGCTGCTGGACTTCACATGGCCGCCATCCGCCGACAGGATGAGCCACTCAAAGGCCTTTCGCTTGGCCAGACGATTGCCCTGCCGCAACGAGTCGAGCGCCGCTGCAAAGGTCATCAGAGGGAAGTCCGGCACCAGGAAAAAGCCGATCCGGATCGGTCGATGCCCCTGTGCCAATTGCTTAAGCGTATAGGTCTGATCCGTCATGGGGCGAACTCCAAACATCCCGGTTGCCCTGCTTTTGCCGGTCCGCACCAGCGCAGGTCTTAGGCAGGCAACGAAACACAAACATCCACGACTAAGCGTCATCGCTTGGTGAGCCGCAAGTCGCAAAGGCCGCATTGTTCCTCGCCATCGATGAAGCAACGCAAATTGATGGACACATTATGCTCGTCGATTTTGAGCCCGATTATAATGCCGGCGCCTGCGTGGATTCAAACGTCATCGCGAGATACGAACCGGCGCCAGTTCTTTTGATCAGCGGACATCCGAGCGCGAGCGCAGGTTACTGTTTCGGTCGCTAGTCAGCCCTAAGCCGCGTTTTCGGCGACGCCTTAAAGACTATATGTTCTTCAGGCCGAAACCCGGAGAGTGGATAATGCGGCGTTCAGCGTTCGAACCGATCCAGCATGCTCTTCAGTTGTGCGTTTTGCAGCCGAAGCTTCCCCGCCAGTTGATCCCGGAGCAGCCTGATTTCTCCATCAAGCCTGATTGCATCGTCGGAAACGATGGCAAGGCGTGGAGATGGTCGCGAAACGACATCGACGACGTCCGCTTTCCTGGCCTGTCTGCGGCGTTTTCGCGCTGTACCTTCGTCAATCCGCGAGGGATTGGGCGCGGCGAAAGACATTCGCAAGAGGGATGGTGGGCAATGTCGAGGTGGCTTTATCCAATGTCATCTTGCTCTCGACAGAGACCGGACTCGCGGTCCGATAATTCACAAGTGCTGTGGGTTAACCCCCGTTTCTATTCGATCCTGAGTTTCAGCATCGAACAGGTTGATGCTCTGCGCATCGACGCTAAAACGAACCTGATCGCTTCTGCGTCCCTGGAAGCGCGCTTCAGCTCTGGCCACGATCGCGTGGTCGCCAACCACAGCGGTGACCATTGTGTCTGGACCCGTTGGTTCCACGACGTCTATCACTCCGTGGATCGCGGCATTATCCCTCTCGACGACCTTAAGCTCTTCCGGTCTTACCCCAAGGACACAATCCCGGCGTCTGGCTGCGCTATCTGGTATACTGACAGGCACGATCACGCCACCGCTCTCAAACCGGGAGCCGCCGTCGTCCGAGATCAATTCGCCCCTGATGAAGTTCATCGCGGGAGATCCGATAAAGCCGGCGACGAACATGTTTGCAGGTCGTTCGTAGATGGTCCTGGGATCGGCAAGCTGCTGGACATAGCCGCCCTTCATCACCGCGACTTTGGTCGCCAGCGTCATCGCCTCGATCTGATCGTGGGTCACGTAGACGATAGTCGTGCCGAGGCGTTCGTGCAGCCTTTTTATCTCGGTCCTCATCTCGACGCGCAGCTTCGCGTCAAGGTTTGAGAGCGGCTCGTCGAAGAGAAACAGATCCGGACTGCGAACAATCGCCCGCCCCATGGCAACGCGCTGCCTCTGCCCGCCGGAGAGGTTGGCTGGAAGCCGATCGAGAAGGTGGCCGATCTGCAGCAGTTCGGCCGCCTTTTGCACCTCCGCCCTGCGCTGCTGCTCCGGAACACCACGCATCTCGAGGCCAAAGCCAATGTTCCGCTCAACCGACATGGTCGGATAGAGCGCGTAGGACTGGAATACCATGGCGATGTTTCGATCCTTCGGTGGGAGGGCCGTCACGGATCGATCGCCGATCGCGATATCACCAGACGACGGCTCATCCAATCCCGCAATGATATTGAGCAAGGTCGACTTGCCGCATCCTGACGGTCCAAGGAGCACGAGAAAGCCACCATCCTCGAGGTCGACGTCTACTCCGTGCAGCACCTTGAATGCGCCATAAGACTTTTGAACATCCCTGATGGACAAGCTCGACATGATCGTCTCCTAACCCTTGACCGCGCCTGCGGTGAGGCCCTGGACCATCGCGCGCTGGACGAACGCAAACAGAATGACGACTGGCAGAATACTGAGCATGCCACCCGCAGCAAGAACGCCCCAGGGCAGTTGAAACTCGCCGACCATCAGTTGCAGACCGACCGGCCAGGTCCTCGATCCCTGTCCGGTCGTCAGCATCAGCGCGAAAATGAACTCGTTCCAGGCGGCGATCGCGATAAACACCGAGCTGGCGACAAGACCGTTGCGCGCGAGCGGCAAGACGATGCGCACCATGGCGCCCAATCTGGTGGACCCATCGATACGGGCGGCGCTTTCAAGCTCTTTCGGGGCCGCGTCAAAGAAACCTTTAAGCATCCAGACGAACAGCGGCAGCAGAAAGCTGGTATAGGCAAGCGCCAAGCCGAAGCGGCTGTCGACGAGGCCAACGGTCCGCATCATCACAAAGAGCGGAATGATCACCATGACGGCCGGGAACATCCGCACCAGGAGGTAGCTGAGCATTAGTCTGTCGCGGCCCCTGAACGATAGCCGCGAGAATGCGTAGGCTGCAAGCGTTCCAGTCAGGACGCAGATCGCCACCGTGATCGTCGTCACCACCAGGCTGTTTGTGATCAGCACCGGAAAATTCGATTGCGTCCAGATTGCGCGGTAGTTCTGCAACGTAATCGTGCGGGGAATGTACTGCATCTGGGAGGTCACGATGTCGGCTTCGTTCTTCAGGGACGTCAAAAACATCCAGACGATGGGTCCGAGGCAGAAAGTCGTCATCATCAAGAGCACGGCATAGGTCAGGATATCGGCCATGAGGCGGCGACCGCGACGGGTTTTGAAAATCGTCATTCCTTGGAGACCCGCGTGAACTTGATGTAGAGGGTTGCGAACACCATGAGGATGACGAACATGACGACCGAGAGTGCCCCGGCATATCCGAAATTGAATTCGCGATAGGCGGTTTGGAAGGCATAGAGCGACAGCACCTGCGTGGCGTTTCCTGGCCCCCCACCTGTCAGAACAAGCAGCAAATCGGGTGAGTTCACCAGGCTGATCACGCGCAGGATAACGGCCGCGGTGATCACCGTTCTCAGCATCGGCACGGTGATCAGTTTGAACTGCCGAACCGGCCCTGCGCCGTCGACAGCAGCGGCTTTGTAAAGATCTTCGGGAATGCCTTTGAGACCGGCCAGAAACAGCAGTGCGAAGAATGGAAACCCATGCCATGCCTCAACAAGGATAGTCGCGGCCAGGGCTGTGGCCGGATCGGCGAACCATGCCTTGTAGGTGCTCAACACGCCGCTGCGCACCAGCAGATCGTTGATGACACCCAGACGAGGGTCGAGCAAAAGCGCCCACATATGCCCTGCGACAACGTTCGGCAAAAAGTAGGGAAGCAGGATCAACACACCAAATAGCTTCGTGCCTGGAACATTGCGGTTCAGCGCGACTGCGGCGATGAAGCCAAGTGTCACCTCGATTGCGATGGCTGCGGCCACCCAGATCGCCGTGTTCTTCAATGATATCCAAAACACCCGATCCGACATCATCGCGACGTAGTGCTTTGCCCCGACCCAGCCGTTGAGAGCTGGTCGGGTGAGACGCATTTCACGTACACTGATGACGAAGCCATAAAGGGTCGGATAGGCGACCACCAGCAAAAGCAGGATCAGGCTCGGAAACAGCAGAAAGTAGACCCAGTAGCGTGTTTCGGACAGGTCGCCGAGAAGCGTAAGTGGACCACGGTGCAAGGCTGGCTTCATTTTTTCACGGCGACTTGCCGTCCTCTGGGACGCGACGACTTCTCGTCGCGTCGGCTTCACTACCGGAGCGCGGTCTCCAGACCCTCGATCATTCGGTCGACGGCCTGCTCAGGGGTGAGTTGACCCGTCAGAACGGATTGGAACGTGGGATTGACGACATTTTCGGACCAGCCCGCAGCGCCGACGAAACTGTTCGGCAGACGACCGAAGTCGAGCGTCTGCGAAGCGGCTTGGTAGATTGGATTGGTCTTGATGCGCTCATCCTCAAGCGCTGCCGTTGATGCCGGGAAATAACCCGTCGCTTCCAACAAGGCTATCGCCGCGTCTTTTTCTCCCCAGAAGCTGATCCAGTCCCAGGCAGCGTCGATATTGTCGTCCTTCATGATGCCGTTGCCGGCGTAGGCAACACGCGCGATATGTGCCTTCGGTCCCGCGGGCATTGGAGCGGTGGCGAACTGCTCTCCCGGCTTCAAGGCGGCCGAGATTTCGATCAGCGATCCGGTATGGTGCCAGACCATGGCTGTCTGGCCAGTTCGGAAACCTTCCATGATCTGCCGATAGCTGTCGTTCGGCACACTTGGAGGAACGACTTTCTCTTTCAAGAACAGACTTGAGTAGAAGGTGATCGCCTCCACCGCGGCAGCCTTATCGATGGCCGCCTGACCGTCCTTTACAATTGGCGAGCCAAAGGCCTCCATGACGTCGATGACGTATTTGAACGCCCCCGCGCCCCCGCGCATTCCGAAAGCGTAGCGTCCCTTTGCCGGATCGGTGAGCTTCCGGCAAGCGGTGACAAACTCATCAAAAGTCCTTGGTGGGCCCGAAAGGCCCGCTTCTTCGAAATAGTCTTTCCGGTAGTACATCCAGTCGACGAAAGCATAGGCCGGAACCGCGTATATCGCGCCGTCCTGAGACATGCCAGCCCACCGGTTGTCCGGCAGATTGGCTTTTCCCTTCCATCCTTTTACCCGCTCGGTGATATCGGTCAGCGCGCCCATCGCCGTCAGATCGGCAAAGCGTTCCGCAATGACCATTCCGGTGTCGGGCCGCCCGCCGGCCACGACAGCCGATGAAACCTTGGCCATATATTCCGAATTCGGAATGCTCTCTTGTGTGACCGTGATGCCTGGATGGGATTTCCCAAACAGCTCGATGATTTTCACCAGGCCGGCCATTTCCGACTGGCTGGCGAAGTGATGCCAATAATTGATCGCTGTGGCAGCACTTGCGGAGCGGACACCACTGGCAAGCGCTAGCGCTGCTGTCGCAACAAGGAATTCGCGTTTGGTGATCTGCATCTCTTCATCCTCCCAGATATCAGAATGGCGATCTGATCGATCAGATGGAGATAGCAGCCTTTTGAAGGTACGGCAACACCGGAGTTGACCTAGATAGCCTGGGATCAAGCCAAGCCGAGATTGCGATTTATCGCCGCCTGGAAATGGGCTTGAAGCGCCTTCTCGGCCGTGTCGGCGTTTCTCGAAGAGCATGCTTCAAGGATTTCCAGATGCTCCTTCAGCGTTCGAATAAGCATGGGGGGCGTCACCTTGCGCTCCAATCGCAGCAAACGCAGATAGTTGTGCATGCGCCGGTATGCGGTATCGATGAGTGGATTGCGCAAGGCGGCGATGATTTGACCGTGAAGATCGAGCTCGATGAGGTCCATTTCCGCAATATGGTCAGGCGTTAGACCATCCTTCTCGAGCTTTCGCAAAAGCCTGGAATGCCGGACTTCCAGGCTGTTCATCAAGTCCTCTCCGGCTTCCTCGGCGAACACGCGAATCGCTGAGCGTTCAATGATCGCGCGGAATTGGTACGTCGAGCGCGTCAGCTCAAGGCCGGGCCTCACGAACTGGATGCCGGAACGAGGATGGATTGTCAGAATGCCTTCGGCTTCCAGCATGCGCAACGCATCGCGAAGCGGCGCAACTGGCACGCTGACAATCTCGGACAGTTCGCTTTGGGAGATAAATGCGCCAACAGGGACCCTTCGTTCAAACAGGCTTTCGAGGATGCGATCATAGGCGAGATCGCTGAGCCGGGGGGCAGCGACCTCCGGTACAGTTGCCTTCGCTTTGCGCGCTTGCGATTTCTTCATCCGTCCGATAATACCTCTGATAGATCAGTTATCAATATAAAGCGATCAGAGAGCACGCTCCATGCCCCTATCCGGATTTCGTATAACCCGATTTCAATTCGCCCGCGACAGGGTAATCGGCGACAGTCAGGTCCGTGCAGATGACGTCAACGTGGCCGCTCTCGAACTTATCGGCGAAACCGGAAAGGTTGGGCTCGGCTTTATTCAAACGCTCTTTCATCCCCTGCCGGATCAAGCAGAGATCGAAGCCGTGTTCAAGCATGAAGCATGGCCCGCGATCGCGGGGCAAGAAGCGATCGGGCTGGTCCATCGCGTCAACCGCCCGCGAGGCGGCAATCAGCGGGCTTTCTCGCTGCCGTTTCACGAAGCTCTTCAGGTCGCATTGTGGGACCTGGCGGCCAAGGAAGTGGGATTGCCTTTGCATAAGCTGCTCGGAAGCCGCCGTGACCGGGTCCGCGCCTATGCCAGCGGTCTAGACTTTCATCTCAGCGACGAGGCATTCCGCGCGCTGTTCTCGCACGCCGCCGCCCTCGGCTACCAGGCATTCAAGATCAAGGTCGGTCATCCCGACTTCCGGCGGGACATGCGCCGGCTCGACCTGCTCAAAGAGGTCGTCCCCGCCGGGTCGCAGATTATGATCGACCCGAATGAAGCCTGGAATTCCAAGGAGGCGCTCGTCAAATTGACGGCGATCCGCGATGCGGGCCATGACCTGCTGTGGGTAGAGGATCCAATTCTTCGCCATGACTTCGAGGGCTTGCGTACGCTCCGTCACGCCGTGAACTGGACGCAGATCAACAGCGGAGAGTATCTGGATGCCAGTGGAAAGCGTCTTCTCATGGAGAACTTCGCAACCGATCTGCTCAATGTTCATGGCCAGGTCACGGACGTCATGCGCATCGGATGGCTGGCTGCCGAGCTTGGCATTCCGGTTTGCTTGGGAAATACGTTCCTGGAAGTAGGCGTCCACATGGCCGTCGCACTCCCGGAAGTCGAGTGGCTCGAATACTCGTTCCAGAATTTTGATCACCTTGTGGAGCAGCCGATCCTAATTCGCGATGGATTCGCCTATGCTCCCGATCGGCCAGGTCATGGTCTTGTTCTTAGCGAAGTATCACGTGAGCAGTGGTCGCGCCCGAAGCGACTAATTGGTTCGGAACTTGGTGAACCACCTGAAAATTCACGCCTTCCTCGTTTGAATGGAATGTGATGCGCAAGCTCGTTGGGCCGTTTGATGCGGTAATGTCTTCTGGCAAAGCCTTATGGTGTCGGTTTTCCTCACCGTCATCATGCCTGGTGACAGCGTCTTGATCCCGGACACAGGTTGTCCACCGGTCGCCGGTTTCTGTGAGAATTATCTGAAACCATCAGGAATCTCGTGAAGCTATCTGCCTTGCCGCCCAGACCAACCATCTGTGAAGCAATGCAGATCCCGTCCTCCGGAATTCGAAGATACCGAATGAATAACTATGCAATCAGTCGCTGAGCATAGCCGGGCTTGATGGGAGTCGAACCCACGGCACCTAAAATCACAGGATGTTTATGGGAGCCAGGGGCTAATCACTTTCAACCCAGCGACCTCAAAGGGCTTGTGTCGCGAGTTGCGACGGCAAGGCCGTTCGCTACGGCGGTGGCCGCAATATATCCATCCGCCTTGCGATCGCCTTCCGTTCGGCAAAATGGGGAAGCACTTCGTCCTCCAGGCGATCGCGAAGGATAGTTTGCGGTTTGCCTGAGGAGCACCTCGGAAATAATCCATCTCAGTTGAGCGCCAGGATTGCCGCGTTCAATGCGGAAGCATAACACAGCCAGACAATATACGGTGCGAAACACCAGAACGCCCACCCGTCACGAGCCTTGGCCATAAAAAACATAGCAACCGCCGACAAGCTCAGGATCGTTATCAGCCCCAGCGAGATAGAGTGGGCACCAAAGAAGATCGGGGTCCACGCCCAATTCAACACCATCTGCAATCCCCAAAGACGGAACGCCGACGAGCTGAAACCTTCGCTCAACGCTACGCGCCAGCCCGCTATCGCGATCAGCAAATATACGACTGTCCACACTGGACCGAACACCCAGTTTGGAGGGGTGAAGAACGGCTTCTCGAGCGGCTCGTACCACGCGCCCGGCCTGATGGTTAGACCGATCGCGAATCCGACACCCACGACGCCAATGACAAAAATCGCCAGAAGAGGCGGCCGAACCTTGATACTGCTCATTCGCCTGAGCCTCCATGCTCGATTTCACGGAATATTTTCCCGAACAGATAGCCGTGCAAGATCGCGATGATGCATCGAGCCGCACCTGGAGCGCCGACGACCAGGTCTGCCGATGCCGATTGAAGGTATCAATCCGCGACAGCAGAAAAACGATTGTGGTTGGCCGAAGAAGAAATTACCAGAAGGCATGAGATTACGACAACTCGAATGCTTTCGCGCGCTCATGCTCCACGGCACCATGACCCGCGCCGCGGAAATGCTTAGAATGTCGCAGCCTGCCGTCAGCACCACGATTGCCGCACTTGAACATTCGATTGGCCTGACGCTTTTCGTCAGACGTGGTTCGCGGCTGCATCCGACCCCCGAAGCCCAGCTATTTTACGTTGAAGCAAGCAAGGCCCTCGACGCGATCGAAGGAACTGCGCAGGCCGCGCGGGAGATCAGGTCCGGCCGGCGCGGTTCCCTCAGCATCGTTGCCTATCCCAATGTTTCGATAAGCTTGCTGCCACGGCTCATGTCATCGTTCGCGGCGGACAGGCCCGACCTGCAACTCAAGATCATCACGCGGCCATCCCAGGCGGTCAAGGAACTAATCTCTACGAATACATTCGACATCGCGATCTCCGAACTTCCGACGAATTATCCTATCTCGCATATGGAGGTGTTCTCGTTCGATTGCGTATGCATGCTTCCGAAGGGACATCCGCTGTGTCGCTTCGACACGCTCACGCCACGAGAGCTCGACGGAATTCCCTTCGTGACTCTTTTCAAGGGCGATCCCCTCTACCTCAGTACCGCCGCTGCTTTTTCAAAGATGAATGCCGCCTGGAATGTCATTGTTGAGACGGAATTCCTCACGAGCGCTTGCGAATTCGTCGCTTCCGGTCACGGCGTCGGGCTTATCGACCCTGTGATCAGCGCGGCCTTTACCGACAAGGTCGAACTGCGCCCTTTCGAGCCGACGATCACATACCAGATCGCCATTCTTTACCCCATTCACGACCAGCTATCGCGTGTAGCACTGGATTTCGTGGAGATCCTGCGCAAGGCTTTCAATGACGGTCGCGTGGATTAGCGGCCTAGGTTTTCCTGACGCGGGCGTATGGTCATGAAACGGAGCCACCGGACGGTTACCGAGTCCGTGTGAAGCCGTGCGTATATTTCGGTTCGATCCCCGACCCACACTCGAAAAACCCCGCCAGCGCGAGATAAAACCAAGCCATTTCGGCATCCTTGAAGCCGTCGGTCCTGTCCACCCCCTCAAAGGGCGGGCAGGATTTTTAAGTCGGGCTCAATCCCGCAGCGGTGGATACCAGGAGTCGGGTTCCGGATAGTCCCAGTCATCCGGGAACGCATATGTCTCGAAGCAGGTGGTTGTATCCTCCTCGGTGGCGAAGAATGCGAAGTGGTTACGCCCCATCCACGACCCCGATTGTATCTTCTTGAAACCGCGGCGCTCGAATTCCGCGATCCGTTCCTCGAAGGGGATATTGTTGCAGTCATAGGCCACGTGATGAATGCCTTCGCCGTGCGCCTTGAGGAAGTCCGCGAAGATCGTCGGGCCGGAGACCGGCTCCATCAGTTCCCAGACCATATTGCCAGACTGCGCAAAGCAGACGGTGAGCTCGAATGAAACCGCTTCACCCCTGTAGGTCTGGTTTTCCGTGTTTTCGGGGCTGAACTTGTAAACGCGCCAAGGTCCAATGCCGAGCTTCAGCAGGCCGTCCATGGTACGTTTGTGATCGCTCGTGACGATCGCCAATTCCACCACGTTGCCGAGGAAAGAATCGGTTTCAGCCCCGCCGGAAAGCGCCTTCAGGACGCTGTCCTGTTGAAGAACGATAGTCATTGCATTTCCTTTTCTCGGAGAGATGGTCGCGCTGCCGCGACCCCTTCGGTCTCATTCGCCACGGACAGGCAACGTCAGTGCGGACGCGCCGACATCCGCGGTCCTTCGGAGCTTGTGAGAAACGATGTAGGCCATGAACGCGACGACAAAGCCGGCCAGCCAGGAAAGATCAATTCCGCCCAGGCCAAGGGCAAGGGGGCCTTGAAGGACTTCGACGACGCTCATCTGGAAGAGATAGGCAGCGAAGACGCCGACCAGCAATGACAGGACGCCGGTCCAGTTGACGTCACCGAGCCGGCTCGTCGTGTGCGGCTTGTACAATTCGTCGACATTGATCGACCCGCGGCGCATAACGAAGAAATCGGCAGCGGTTACGCCAGCCCAGGGGCTGATCCAGACGACCATCGTCACCATGAACGTTTCGAACGCATGCGCGAAATCTTGCGACTGCATGAAGCCGTAGAGAATGATCGATCCCGCAACGCCGCAAGCGAGCGAAACGACCCAGCGGGGCTTGTTGATATCCATGGCAAGGCTTGAAAGCGCGGCGGAATAGATGACGACGATGTTCGTTGCGATCGGCCCGTGAACCAGCACGAGCAGGACCGGCAAGGCCATCACGCCAAACGCCGCGATGATGAGCTGGGCCGGATCGGACCCGACGCCGGCGGAAGCAATCGCCGCGCCGAGCGTGGCGAGCCAGACCGTGGGCACGAACATTCCCAGGAACGTTGCCTTGAAGACGCTGGACGGTTTCAAGCCTGGGTTTGAAAACCGCGTGTAGTCAGACGCATAGACCAGCCAGGATATGCCCCAGCCAATACCGATTGCCGTCATCAGCTGGCTCATCGCGGACCACCGCGCGATACCCGTGACTGTTGAGGTGGACCATTGGATATCAACCGTAAAAGACGCCATGAATGTCATTGCGACCATGATCAGCAGGATCGCCGGCATCGTGTAGCGCTCGAAATACTTGATCGCATTGAAGCCCCAGGCGGCGATCCCGATCTGGACCACCATGATGACGAGGGCGATCGCATATTTCACCTCCATCCCGCCACCAATTCCCATGCGATCGAGCGCAGCGACCGAAAGATCGAGTACGATCCAGGTGTTCGTCGCCACCCAGCCCATCGCCATGAGAAGCTGCACGAAAGTCGGCAGGTAGGCGCCGCGGCGACCGAAGGCGAGCCGAGTGAGAACCATCTGCGGAACGCCGGTCCGGTATCCCATGAGGCAGAATGTGGCGAAAAGCGCTGCCCCCACGAGATTGCCGATCGCAATGACGAGAAACGTATCCCAGAGGCTAAGCCCCATCTGGATTCCGAGCGCTCCCAGAACCCAGTTGATCGGAGCGACGTTCGCGCCGGCCCAGATCCAGAATTGGTCGAGTGGTGACGACGTTCGGTGCGACACTGGAACCGGCGCGATGCCATGGACGTCGTATGCCGACAGTTCGTCTGAGGTGAAATTGGCGGATTTTGACATTGGATTCCCCTGTCAGGTTGTTGCTCCTACTCCCGGACGCCACTTTCCGCAGGTGTGACAGATTTATGAAAATGAAAACTTCTCAACCCGGGTTGAGCCAAAGTGGAAAGTAGGGGAGAAGCATGTAAGACGGGATTGCTTGGCAGCCCTATATGGCTGCCTCTGCGTTCTGGCCGGGATTTATTCTTAAGTTTAACTCAAGAGTTCCAAAAGAAACCTCAATAACGCATGCATGCCGATCTGCGCGATGATCCAACGGTCTTAGATCTTCAGCGAGAGGCATATTCATGACCACGATTTTGCATATTGATGCGAGCCCTCGCGGCGACCGATCCTTAAGCCGTCGGCTTTCTGCGGCCTTTGTCGATCACTGGAAGACAAAGGATCCGTCGGCGGTCGTCATAACGCGTGATATCGGACGGTCTCCACCGCCGATCATCACCGAAGAATGGATCGCCGCCGTCTTCACGCCCGCCGAGACGCTCACTCCGGCTCAACAGCGGGAACTGAAGCTCTCCGACACCCTCATCGACGAGGTCGGCCGTTCAGACCTGATCGTCATCGGCGCGCCGATGCACAATTATGGAATGCCCGCGGCTCTCAAGTCCTGGTTCGACAAAGTCATCCGGATCGGGAAAACCTTCACTTTCGATCTTCAAAGAGGCGACTACCCCCTGGCACCGATCATGTCGGGCAAGACGCTCGTCATACTCAGCGCGAGAGGCGAGTTCGGCTTCGGCGTCGGTGGGGTTCGCGAACACATGAACCATCTGGAGACGCACATTGTCACCTGCGCCAACTATCTCGGCGTCGAAGAGAGCCACGTGCTTGCCATCGACTATCAGGAATTCGGCGACGAAAGGCATGAAAAATCGGTCCGGGAGGCTTTTGAGGCGGTGCCGTGCCTCGTCGACCAGCTGATCGGCCAAGTTTGCCCGATCGCTGCCGAGTGAGCCGGAAAGAACTCCAAATGCAAAGCCTTTCCGAAGTCGCGCTGGCCCTTGCCACCGGTCGAACAACATCGATGCAGCTTGTCGATGAGGCATTGTCGCGGGCCGTCTCCGCGCCCCATGCCTTCATATCCATCCAGGCCGATCAGGCTTTGGTTCGGGCCGAAGCGTCGGATCGTCGCCACCGGGAGGGCAAGCCGCTGAGTGCCTTCGACGGTGTTCCGATTGCGGTCAAGGATCTCCTCGACATTGCCGGAACCGTGACGACCGCGGGATCGGAGATCCGCAGAAATCTGGCACCGGCCCGAGAGGATGCCGAGGTTGTCTCCTCGATCCACGGTGTGGGGCTCATATCGATCGGAAAAACAAACCTCAGCGAGTTTGCGTTCTCCGGCCTTGGCATCAACCCCCATTTTGGAACTCCGATTCCCGGCTATGCCCCGGAACAGCGCGTCCCGGGCGGGTCGTCTTCAGGCTCGGCGATCGCGGTCGAGCGGGGCGTCGTCCTCGCCGCTATCGGCTCCGATACGGCCGGGTCCATTCGCGTTCCCGCCGCTTTCAACGGCTTGCACGGATTTCGGCCCTCCACGGGTCGATATCCCATGCGGGGCGTCCATCCGCTTGCCAGCTCCTTCGATACGCTTGGCCCCATCGCGCGCTCCGCTTCGGATTGCCTGCTGATCGATCAGGCCATGCGCGGGATCGCCCCGGAGCCTGTCCGCCCCCTCCCGACGGACCAACTCGATCTCGTGATCGATAGCGCGATCCTCAATGAACTGGATGTCCAGCCCGACGTCAGGAAAAATCTGGAAATCGCGCTGGCAGCGGTTGCGCGGGCCGGTGCCAGAGTGACCTCCGGCCGCGTCGATGTCATTTCACGGGTGCGCGACCTCATCGCCACAAGCGGCTGGTTGGGTTCCCATGAGGCGTGGATTTTTCTGAAGGACGTCGTGACAAGCAAGAACGGTATCATCCTGGACCGTAGGGTCCGTTCGCGGCTCCTCGCATCATCAGGGTTTTCTCAGGAGCAGGTCACCACGCTTTACCGCGAGCGGCGACAACTCATGCTCGACGCGGCACAGGCACTCAGAGGCCGGATACTTGTCATCCCCACGGTCAAACATGCGGCTCCGCACCTTCTCGATGTGGAAGACGACGACGTGTTCTCGCGGGTCAACCTGGAAACCCTGTCGCTGACGATGATCGGAAGCTTTCTCGACATGCCGGGCTTCGCGATCCCGACCGGCACTGACGGTTCCGGCGGCAATACCTCGGCTCTGTTCTCAGCACCGAATGGCCACGATGGCCGCCTGCTTCGATCGGCGGTCCGCATCGACCATATTCTCAGATCACAAGGAAAATAACCATGATCCAGAACCCGATCCCCTGGCCAAACGGAGCACGATGCGCCTGCTCGATCTCCTTCGACATCGACGCGGACAGTCTCATCCATATCGCGAAACCAAAAGACAGTTTCGACCGTTTGTACCCGATCACCATGGGCAGGTACGATCAGGTTGCCGTCCCGCGCATTCTGGAGACCTACAGGCGCCTTGGTCTGAAGCAGTCCTTCTTCATCCCGGCCTGGACGATGAACCAGTATCCCGACATCGTTGATGCCATCTTGGCGGGCGGCCACGAGATCGGCCATCACGGATACATCCACGAGGACCCGAGCGAGATTTCGCCGCCGGAACAGCGCCACTGGTTCGAAAAGGCGCTCGACGTGCATGTCAGGATGACGGGACGCAGACCGCGGGGATACAGAGCGCCCGTCTACAACGCGACTCAGTCGACGATCGACCTCCTGATCGAACACGGCTTCACCTACGATTCATCCCTGATGGCGGACGACATTCCCTACAGAATGAAAACCGCGGGAGGCGCGCTTTTCGAGGTGCCGCCGCACTGGGGCTCGGACGATTGGCCTCCCTTCGCGCATTTCGCGGAGATCGGCTACATGATGCCCGTAAAGTCGCCGACGGAAGGTCTCGCGGCCTCCTTCGAGGAGTTCGATGCGCAATACGAGGCTGGTGGATTCTGGATGGGCATCTGGCACCCGTTCCTGACGGGGCGTCTGGCCCGATGGCGCGTCGTCGAGCGCTGGCTTGAACACACCCTTTCCACGAAAGATGTCTGGTTCGCTCCGCTGGAGGAAATTGTGTCCTATGTCGATGAGCTGGAAAAGGCCGGCCGTTATCAGGCGCGGACGGATGATCTACCCTATTACGCCAAACCTGTCGCCCTGTGATCGGTTCATTTGATTATAGGTTTTAGCTATAGTGAATGCCATTATTATTATTGGAATTCGCTAAGCCACTCTGCTTCTTTGATTCACAACGATACGACACGGAAGGTCTCGAGGAATGAACAAGCAGACAGAGCTGGATTCGAATTCGGTGTATCGGATTCCCGCCCGAAAAGGGATCGCCGCACATGTCGCCGCCGGTCGCGTGGTCACCGTCATCAACACCCATGGATCCCAGGTTGTCGATACTTGGGCCTATAACGCAACCGACCTGACCGAATTCATGTCGATGGAGCACAGCCGGGCGTCGATGCTCACCTTGTTTCCGAAAGCCGGGGATGTATTCAAGACGAACAGGCGCCAACCAATTCTCACCATCGTCGAGGATACGACCCCCGGTATCCACGATACGTTGATGGCAGCCTGCGACATTCACCGATACGAACAACTCGGTGCACACGGCTATCACGACAATTGCACCGACAATCTCCACAATGCGCTTGCGGCAATCCAGCTCAAGGCCGGGGGAACCCCGAGCCCTCTCAACCTGTTCATGAACGTTCCGGTCGAAGCCGACGGTGCCCTTTCATTCCAGCCTCCGGCCAGCAAGCCGGGCGAGTACATCGCCCTCAGGGCGGAGATGGATCTCATCATCGTCTTCTCCGCCTGCCCCCAGGACATGGTACCCGTAAACAACATGGACCCGACCGAGGCGCATTTCAAAATCGGATGAAGACGGCGCGCTCCGCCGGACAGGCGGGTTTTGTCTTTCCATGGATGCGGGTATCGATATCAGATAGCAGGACCGCCCAGGACGTTGCGTCCGGCCGGCATCAAGGCTTCAACGGCTCTAACAAGGATGGAATAGTTCTATCGCCCTTCCAAGAGATGCAGCCGTGTTATGAAGACCCGCCGATCCATACGTCGAGGAGCTGGAATGCGAAAACTTCCCCCGCTGAATTCGTTGAGGGCCTTCGAAGCTGCCGCAAGACACGGCAGCTTCACCGCAGCGGCGAAGGAACTCTTCGTCACGGTCACGGCCGTGAGCCACCAGATCCGGCAACTGGAAGAATTGATCGACAAGAAGCTCTTCGAACGCTCGGGAAGGTCTGTCGTCCTAACCGAGGCGGGCGCTGCGTTTTATCCGAGATTGCGTGACGGCTTTGATCAGTTGGCCGAAGCCTTTGCTCAGGTTTCCGGAGAAAAAGAAGCCGATGTCGTCGCCGTCTCGATGACGAAGGTTTTTGCCGAGCGCTGGCTCATGCCGAGGCTCGACCGGTTTCATTCCTCTTTTCCCGATGTAATCGTGAACGTCCACGCCTCGGAAAACGTGGTCGACCTCCGGGCGGAAAGCATCGATCTCGCCATACGGTACGGGCCGGTCGATCTCGCGGCGAAGCCCATGATACTTCTGCGGGACGTCTATCTGGCTGTGGCCGCCTCATCGATATCGAACTCCGAGCGGCAGCCCGTGATCGACGACTACCGCAAGCGACCCCTGCTTGCCTACAAGTGGAAGAACCCCGAATTCCTTTGCCCGACGTGGTCAACGTGGCTGGCGGAGACGCCCCACGAGCTTGACGGCGATTTCAAGATATCCTGGTTCAGCGAAGAGACACTTGCGCTCCACGCCGCCGAACGTGGCCTGGGTCCATTGTTGACGAGCAATGTACTCGTCGATGAGAAACTGCGCGACGGAACGTTGCGCAGAATTGAGGGACCCATTCTGCCCGGCTATGCCTATCGCCTGATCGAGGGCCCGTCATTTGGCAAGAAGAAAAGCGCGGTCCGGTTTGCCGACTGGCTGAAGGAGGAAGCCGTGACATTTGCTCGCGGCATTCCGCATCCGATGAACACCCCTTCCACCTGAAAGGTTTCGCCTGCGGCTCGTTCAGCGTGCCTGCTCGATGCGTTCGGGAGTATAAACGAACGGTGACGCGCCTGGGGCGCACGGCCCGTCCAATCGTCACAAGAGTTTCGTAGCTGGTCACCGCTCTTAAACAACCCCTGCGCTGCGTGCGACCGTCTTGATGTGCGCGAGGCCACGCCGATAGCCGGGCACATCGAAATGCTCGAGCATGAGCGGAACTTCGCGCCCGAGTTTGGCAATCTCGGTGACATAAGCCTTGTAGTCGAGATTACCTTCGCCGGGCACGACTTCATCCAAATGGAAAGAGATCGTTCCAGGTCCGCCTTTCATCACCAGATCCTTCGCGTGGCACGAAACGATCCAAGGTCCAAGAAGGGCGAAACAATCTTGGATCATCTTTCCTGTATTGAAATAGAGCCGCGGCGAGATGACCATATTTGCCGCATCAATATGGGCTCCGAACTGCGGCCGGTCGATCGCCTTTAACAATTTGAGATAGTTTTCCGGGGTATCGGTCACCAGCCACGGCACCATCTCCAACGAGAACTTGGTGCGCTTGGGCTTCACCATATCGATGACATAGCGGGCCGTATCGACCGCGCGCTGGAATCCAGCCTCGCTTTGATTGTCTGGATGCGGGCCATAGTCGTAATTGTCGCTCAGCTGCCACCGGTCATCGGGATGGCCAACGGTTCCGTGGTAGGCGACGATGGCGCCTGCTCCCAGTTCGTCCGCCAGAGCCAGTTGATGCACGGCATATTCGAGATTGGCTTTCCGCGTCACATCATCATGGGCAATGAGGTTTTTCCAGGCACCTCCCTCGGCAATGACGAGATCGGCGGCGGCGAAGCTTTTCACCAGATCGGCGATTTCTTGGCGGTTCTCGAGCTTGATGGTCGGCATGTAGGCCGCGTTGTACCCGAATTCCACATGTGCGCGTGCATAGGCTTCGGGATCACCCCCATATTCGATCCCATAGCCACCGAGTCTGAACGTCATGAATAGTCTCCCAAATTGATTCTGTTGGCGGGCGGCGGCCAACGCGTCCCCGGCCGCATCTTGTCTCTGAGGCCTTCAAGCCTGAGGAATTTTGCCCGGATAGAGCAGCACCTTTCCGCAATTGCCGGTTTCCTGAAGAGCAAAGGCAGACGCGACCTCCGACATGGCGAAACGATGCGTGGTCAATCTGTCGAGAAGCGGCCTGGCATCGCGCACGCGCTGCAACAACTCTTCGGCGAAGACGTCATGGTTCCAGTGCCAAGCGCCAAAGATGTCGATGCCCTTGCCCGTGATGCGGTTGACCGGTAGCGAACCGCTCCAGGTGACGAAGGCAAGCCTCCCCCGCGCCCGCAGCAACTCCAGGACCACTGCGGGAGCGCCCTCATTGTTACTGGTGTCGAGGGCCCCATCCACGCCATAACCGCCGCTTGCGGCCCGCACCTGCTCGATAAGGTCCGGCGCACGGGGGTCGATGACCAGCTCTGCTCCCAACTCCTGCGCCAGTGCAGCGCGATATGGGTTCAATTCGAGCGCGATGACGCGCGCGCCAATTGTTCGCGCATTGATGATCGCCCCAAGGCCGACGGCGCCGCAGCCGGAAATCAGCATGGTATCCTGTGCGGTTACGTGCATGCGGTGCATCGCCGTGAAGCTCGGACCGAGGGCACAAATCGCCATTGCGGCGTGATGCGTCTCGATGTCGTCAGGGACAAGTTGCAACAGGTAATCCGGCTTCAACAGGAATTCGGCGTAACAGCCGATGCCGGACGATGAACCCGTCTCGTCCAAAAGATCGCGCTGCGAGGCGCAGTGGATATGTTCCCCCGAGCGGCAAGCCGGGCAGACGCCACAGCCGGCATGCGGCATGACGATGACGCGGTCGCCGACCTTCAGGCGCTTTGATTGTGCGGCATCGACAACAACGCCGACCGCCTCATGACCGAGCTCACACGAAAGCTTGCCAGAACGCCAAGATTGCCATTCCGTGCACATGGGCGCGATCAGGACCTGGATCTTGACTATATCACCGGAGGCTTGCGGTTCCGGCCGTTGGGAGACCTGCGCCTGACGCGGTCCAAGGATTTCTACACAAAGAATGTTCGTTACTCCTGCTTTTGCAAATTAGTGACGACACGGGCTGAGCCTAGCCCTTGACCGCACCCATGGAGAACCCGGCCTGAAGGTGCTTTCTGAACAGAAGGTAGAGGACGAGCAGCGGCAGGCTGGAGATCACGACCGCCGCAAACAGAAAGCCGAAGTAGGTGCTGGGCAACGGTTCGTAGCGTTGCTCTAGGCTTTTGCTGGTTCATTTGGTGACATCGCTACCTTTTTATTGCAAGTCGCCATCGGACTCGTAATCGGAGCTGGCTGTCCAATCAAGAACTGGCTCCGGTATCGTTGCGCTATCAAAGCGTGATAAGGTGCGCGATTGGTGAGATCGTCAACGGGGATTACCACAAGCGCCTAACCTTTTTCACCATGCGCGAATGGCAGGCGTGGGATGGCATCCACAATCGCGCGATGATCGCTTGAAAGGCTCCCAAGCGTCGGCACCAAAATGTTAGAATGGGGCGCTCTACAAACGGCAAAGTCCAGCCTCATCCGGTTCAGGAGCTGGAGGACAGTGCGAGAGGCATCCTCTTTATCTCGATCGTGATCACGCCCGCATTGTCATGGCGACGATAATTCCCGGAATCCATCGCATGGAATCCATTTTCCACCGCCCAGGCGACTATCATATCCGCGTTCATCAAGGTCCTGCTTTAGGAGATGCGGACGTGCCTTCTCTCGCTGTCCCGCTCGCGCAAATCGCTTCGCAGTCCGACGGATACCGTAACTGAATCACTCTAATCCAGCCAAATCTGTCCAAGATTACAGTTCCCGCTCAGGTGTTGCGAGAAAGACTCGAAGCAATCGTTGTAAATCGGTGCGACTGAGCCGAGGCCCCGCCCGTTAGTGCTCTTGAACGGATCGGAACCCTCGGCACCTCATTACTTTCGCCGAAGTTCGTGATTTGGTTTCAGCGATTTAGCAATCAGCTTGGTAAGGAGGTCAACGCGTTGTTGAGGTCATGCAACCCGACTAGCAGCATCATGGGGTCGGACGGGGAAGGCAGGAAACCAACCGCTTCGTAGAAGGCTCGTGCGTCATGCGAGATCGCATGGACCAAAACGCCGCGAATCCCCAGTATCTCGGCGGCATTGATCAAGCGCAGACCTGCATCGCGCACTAACGCCCTGCCGAAACCACGTCCCTGATAGGTTTGATCAATGGCAAGGCGTCCAAGCACGGCGACTGGTATCGGATCAGGCATGTTCCGCCGGAAACGCCCCGGCGCTTCCGATTGCCTTACCGCGCCGGAAGCGAGGGCGTAGTAGGCGATGACGCGGTTCGCCTCACACACGACGAAGGTACGTGATGCGCCGCGCGCCTGATTGGCGCGGGCGCGGAGACGCAGCCAATCGTCAAGCTCAGGGACACCAGAATGGAATTCGGCTAGCTCGTGATGGTCACCAAGTGGCGCGGGTACGCTTAAGGTCACACCTCATCCCACGGCGCTTTGGTCGACATGGTGCGTTTAAGACGCTCATTGGGCTGTGTTGGCGCATCGAGCCGGGCCAGATACTCAGCGTAGATTTCTGCGCTGACAGTGAAGATCGTCCGGTCAAGTAGTACTTCCTCGGCACGGCGCTCGGAAGCCTCCAGCATGAAATCTGTACGTGTCTTGCCTAGCATCTCGGCGGCGCGGTCAATCAAGTTGCGCGTCGAAGGCTTGATGCGCATATTCAGCGCCACGCTTGCGTCCGGGCTTTTGCCTGTGTGCGAGGTCGGCATGGGAAGCTCCTGTCTGGAAGGACCATATAGCGTAACGACATCATCTTTACAAGGTAAGTTCGTAAAGATGATGTCGTTACGCGTTCATTCTCAGCTCTTGAAAGGATCAGAACGCCGGACCCACTATTTCGACTTGTCAAAGCTGGTTAGAGCCGCGACGGTTCCAGCCAATTAGAAACGCGACACTTGTTCCTCGGATCAGCCCCCGATCCGACCGGCTAGGCCGGGTTGCTAGGGAGGAGCGGGGGCTGATGAGATGCCTTCGGCTTTAGCTTTGAGATATGCTCGCCACCATTCATTCTGCAGCCTCCATACGAGCCAGAGCTTTCTGTCGCTTAGCAATCAAGTCCGGATCGCTCATGAAATCCTTCCTTTTACCCGGCTTGCGCCCGCGCTTCTGATATCCGTGGCTCGTGCTGCCGTCGCGAATGCCAAACATATGATCTGTCTGTCCAGTGCGACGAGGGCCGCTAGTTCACTGGGCTTGAGGACGACGGTACAGCCTGCCGCAATCGCGGGAGCGCCTTTCGCAGTTAAAGTGGCCAGTTCCAGGGGGTGATCAGCGCACAAACCCCGGTCGCCTCCTTGGCGGTCGCGGTACGCCCATCAATCGTTACGAAGCGGTACTACTAGAGAGTTTCCATCTGGACACGGATGTGCTCGGAAGCAAAAGGAACCTGGGAAGCCCGCGCGAAGCTGATCGCCGCCCCCATTTCCATAACAAGCGCCTCCGCGAACGTCTCTGCTCTTTCTTTCAGGAGAGAATGCATCCTGCCGAGCAGACCGAGCCGTTCAGCCACCGTTGTTTGAGAAAAGGCTGGGAACGCGTCGCGCGCAGCAGCAACCGCGAGATCGACGTGATCAGCACCGCCCGCAGCAATATGCCCGACAACACGTTGCGACGCGGGATTCACAACAGGCAGACGGTTTGCGTCCCCAGATTCCTGCCATTTCCCACCAATGTAAAACTGATCCTCGCGTTCGGTCAGCATAACTTCACCTCGCGTCACAATGTTGCGGCCATTTTGAGCTGCCCGAGCAAGATGCCTGGAAAGACTAGAAGATGACAATTCATGTCGTCTGAATGGTTGCTTAAGACGCGTGTTAACAAGGAAACGCGTCGTCGGACCTGACGCAGGTGTATCGCCTTACCTCCCGAATGTCCGTTCAAAAGCTCGGAGGTGTGCATGGGGGCACGCTCGGCGTCAGCCGACCGAGTGTCTAGTCCTGTTAACAGGAAAGCAAAGCCCCTGGCTTGCCGCACAAGTCGACCGCAACAGCTCGCACCTCGACGAGGGCGCCAAATCATTTGCACTCACGCAGGGCTTTTCAAGTTGACTGCATTGGCTTCATATACGCTTGCCGATTGGTGTGCTTTCGGAAATGGGGAAGACAGACATGAATTCAAAGGGCGCAGAGGAAGCATTCTTCCCAACGGTGTCTGCTTCCGCACCACAGGTCTCTCGTCCAGCTGCTTTTGAACAGAAACCCGCAGACTTCAACTCGGAGCTTCACGCTCGACCGTCGATTTATTTCACCGGTCCGGCGATCGTCGAACACTTTGCTTTCATGCCGTCGGATGGCGTGATCAAGGAGTTCCACGATAGTCTCCAAGCTGATGGTGGAATTTCCGTCAGAGTGGAACGGCACACTGAGTTCGTGACTGTCACGCGGGTCCGAAAATTGGCCAGCGAGCCCGAGGATTGGCCGGAAACTGACCTTTGTGAAGGTGATTTTGCGCGGCTAGCAGGGTTGAGCTCTCCTCTCCTCGTTTGCCACGTGAGTATCCTTGTCCTCGGAAACCCTCCGGACCAGCTGGGAACGGTTCTAAAATCCCTCGACTTCGGCGACACCGCCGCGTCATCAATCGGCGGAGGGGCGGCGCAAGTTTGCTCCGATTTTCGCGTTCGAGGGGACAATTCAAGCAGGATCATCCTGTTCAACAAGGACCTGAATGCACATCGGCTGGGGCGCATGGTACGGCGGATCTTTGAGATCGAAACCTATAGGTCAATGGCGCTGCTCGGATTGCCGGAGGCGCGTCGTCTTGCCCCGCTTCTGGGCGGATATGACGCGGAGCTCGTTCGGCTGACCAATCGAAACTTGAGTACGCCTGCACATCAGCACAAACAATTGCTCGAGGAAATTACTGTTCTCTCGTCGCATATCATTTCAGCCACCGCGGAGACCAGAAACAGGTTTGGCGCAACCGCTGCCTATGCCAAAATCGTTGAAGAAAGGATCGCCCTTTTACGGGAAACCCATGTCCCCGGCTTTCAACGTTTCGGAACCTTCGTGGAGCGCCGGTTCAAGCCTGCGGTGCGTACCTGCGAAGCAACCGCGTTGAGGCTTGAGCACCTATCAAGGGCTGCGATGCACCTGCTCGACCTGCTACAAACCCGAATCCAGGTCGAGATTGAGTTCCAGAACTCTACACAGATCCAGGCGATGGCTGATCGGGCCGCGACGCAGGTCAAGATCCAGCGCGCGGTCGAAGGCTTTTCGATGATCGCGATTAGCTACTACTTGCTGAGCTTGCTGAAATTTATATTTGAGACAGCAGACCACGCAGGATTCCATTTCGATCCGGTGATCATGCTCGTCGCTGTTCCGGTGGTTGTGGGATCTGTTGTGATTACCATCCTCCGCGTCAAGCATGCCTTAAAGGCAGAGAGCTAGACGTAGCGCAGCCCGACAGTGTGGCAGCATGGACACCTGCGCCTCGATGCAACGCGTCCGACAGGTCACGATCCGGCGTTTCGGAGATAGCCTCTCAGCGAAGTTCGCGTCTGAATATTCCCGGAGTTGAGCCTGTCTCTCGCCGAAAGAATTTTACAAAATTGGTCGCTTCGTCAAAGCCAAGGCGACTGCTGATTTCCGAGATCGGCAATAGTATGGGCCGCCAGACGTTTTGCTTCGAGACTAATTCGATCAACGCGCTCATTCCTGCGATGCTAAGAGTTGCGCGGGCAGAATTGGAAAGCGGGCGCAGAGAAGGAACAGGTGTCCGCGGTGGACGGAAGCTGCGCTTCCTTTCCTGGAAGCGGCACGGATAAGGCGGGCTAGGCTGGCGACTTTCGGAAACTGTGGAAATCCGGGCAATTCAACACACGATGCCGCAGTGCCTCAATGACAGAAGCTCAATCCGCTGTCAGGGATTCCGCAGGAACAATGATGCGGAGAAGCACAATGACCACCACGAATGAAATCGCAGACAAGATTGCAGGCGACCACAGCCTGACGAAGGCACAGGGCAAGGCGATCGTCGAGGCCGTGATTGCCTCGATCACTCAAGCTGCGATTGACGGTAACGAAACCTCGTTGCCAGGATTTGGGAAGTTCAAAGTGAAAGCAACGCCGGAGCGCGAGGCGCGCAATCCGGCAACTGGCGCGACCATCAAGGTCGCCGCGGCCAAGAAGCTGGCGTTTACGCCGGCCAAGGCTTTAAAAGATGCGCTGAATAAGTGAAACGAACCTTTGAGCCTGGCGTGCCGGTCGATCCGGTGCGCCAAGCTCGCTGGCAACGGCAAAAGCAGCCCTCAGCGCATCTCTCATTGGGTTGCTTCCCGCCGCCCTTGAAACAGGACCGGATGCTACCACGGCGCAGACGCCCAGCCGTCGCGTTCCAATCACGTGCAGGCGCTGACGCGGGATGTAGGCTGTCCACTGTCCCTCGGCTCGACGAGACCACTGGAATTGACCAGGGCAAGGACGTCATCCTTCTGCGAACGCGGCCGACGCGCGCCTTGGCTGCTCCCAGGCATAGAATTTATCATCAATTGGTGCTAGTTGGTATGCTCAATCACGGAGGCGAATGATGCGATCAACAATCAATCTCGATGACGCACTCTTGGACGAAGCAAGGTCCTTGACCGGCACCAAGGAGACCGCAGCGCTCGTCCGCCAAGCGTTGGAGACACTTGTTCGCGTGGAATCGGGAAAACGCCTCATTGCGCTGGGAGGAACCATGCCCGACGCCGAGGCAGCTCCGCGCCGCCGGAGCCCGGCGTCTAAGTGATACTCGCGGACACCTCGATTTGGATTGATCACTTCCGCCATATGAATGCCGAGCTGCGCTGCGTGATCGAAGATGATCGACTACTTTGCACCCGAGCGTCATCGGCGAAATGGCTCTTGGCAGCCTGCGGAATCGCCGCAGCGTCCTAGCTTTTCTTGCGGCCCAGCGCAAAGCAATCGTCGCCACGCATGACGATGTCATGACAATGATCGATCGACATGACATTTTCAGCATGGGTATTGGCTACACGGATGCCTACTTGTTGGCGTCGATCCTCCTGGAGCAGCGAGCAACGTTGTGGACAAGAGACAAGCACTTGCGAGCAGCCGCCGAAAAGGCGGGAGCTTCCCTGCACATACCGGTCGACAGATCCCATTGAGTGCTCAGGCCGATCCTGCCTTCGTCGAGAGCCGGTGTTTTAGCGATGGCAGCGATCGACATGCGCTGCTCCTGGCCGGTCGAATTCTCGTGTCGACGCCCTGCCTGCCACGGCAAGGGCGCCCCTCCAAACAATGAGCATATCAGGCGAGGGCGCGTCCGCGCCGGCGCCCGTTCGCGCACGGCTTGACCGGTTAAAAGGGCAGCCGCAGGAGGGTTGGCGGAGCGCCGCTCGGGAACGAGCGGAACCCGGGACCGACTGCCCCCGGCAAGCCGTTCCGCTTGGGGTGCACCCGCGATACCCCTCGCCTCACCTGCCCGGCCGTGCCAACGACCTCGCGATATCGACGATGTCGTCGCGCGAGGCGGTTGGATCCTCCTTGTTCCAGGCAACGCCCAGCCCGATCCTGAAGTCGATGCCCCTGACCGCCTTCAGCTCGAAGGCCCTGTTCGGCAGGCCCTCGGTCCATTCCGGCGCAAAGCCGATGCCAAGGCCGGCAGAAACCAGCGACACCAGCGAATAGGTGTCGTCGCAGCTATAGGCGATGTTGCGGGTCAGATCATATTCCTCGAACTTCTCATTGAAGTACCGCTCGGTGTAGGAGAGGTTCTTGCGATTGAAGGCAATGATCTTCTCCCCGCGCAGATCGTCGATGCCAATCTCGGCCTGCTCCGCCAGTGGGTTGCTCCTCGCCACCGCCAGCAGATATCGTTCACGGGCGATCGAGGAGAAGCGCAACGAGCCGATGTTTTCCACCGGTCTGATGAAGCCGAGATTGATCTGGCCGTTCTCCAGGCCGCGGATGATGTCGCCGGTGTTGCCGCTTGATATATGGATGCGGATATCCGGATACTTGCGGGCGATCTTTCCAAGAAACGCCGGCAGCACGCCGGTGGTCGCCGGATAGACGGTGCCGATCCTGATCTGACGGATGGTCTTGCCGGCCACCGCCCTGGTGATCTCGGCACTCAGATCGACCTCGCTCAGGATACCGACGCAGCGCTCATGGAAGATCTCCCCTGCCCTGGTCAGTTCCACCCGCCTGGTCGAGCGGATGAACAGCGCGCAGCCGAGTTCGCGCTCCAGCGCCTGCACATGGTTGGAGAGCGCCGGCTGGGCGATGCGCACCTTGGCCGCTGCCCGGCCGAAATGCAGCTCCTCGGCCACCGCGACGAAGTAGGAGAGCTGGCGTAGTTCCATGGGAGCGTCCCTCTTTGCAGCTTTAATTAGGGACTATCAGTCCGTCGATTGTCAAGCCGTGAATATGCGTTTGTTATGGGATGGACGTTCGACAAACCATCGGCTGGAATCTCAGACGACTTCGTGTGGCCAAAGGTCTCTCTCAGGAAAGACTGGCTCTCGAGGCCGAGATCGATCGCTCGTATGTCGGACGGGTCGAGAGAGGCATGGAAAATGTCACCGTCGCTACGCTCGAGGCGTTTGCGCGGGTTCTTTCGGTGAACGTTTCAGCTTTGTTCGCAGAAATTGATCCACGCGCGCCAAAGCCAAAGCCTCTCCGCTCAGGCAGAAAACAAAAGGAAACCGGCAGGTGAAAGGTGGAGCGTTTTTTTCGCCAACGTACTCGAATATGGAGTCTCGACGAAGCTCGAAAGAGGCGTTTGCTCGGAAAATGGCGTGCGGACCGGCGTGAGTCTGGCGCGAGATTGTTACCTGTGTATTAGTTACGATCTGATGCTTACGTCTTCGGTATGGACACTTTAGGCTTGGCCGCCTTGATAGGTATCGAACAGTCGGCATGCCTTGGAACGGAAGAGCTTTCGCATCATGGCATCCCCGCATAGGGAGACGTGACCGACCCGCTTGCTTTCGCCGGACTGGTTGAGCACCGGGGTGAGGCCCAGTACGGCTCCCACCGCCCGCGAATTGCGAAACCGGCTGGGAATATCGATCGTCGAGACATAGGCGAGGGAGACAACCGGCCCGACCCCTGGCACCGTCATCAGGCGCTTGCAAACTTCATCATGCTTTGCCTCCTGGAGAACCTTCTTGTCCAGTTTGGCGAACTCTTCGCGCAGCTTGCGTCGACCAGCGAGGAAGGGCTCCATGATTTCCGCCAGATCGGGGTCCGCCTCGACGAGTTCGCGTATCCTCTCCTCGAACTTGCCGCCCGAGACCTCGCCGACCTTCAGCCCGAAGAATTTCAGCGTGAGGGCACTGGGCGAAACCGCTGAGGATGCCTTCGGATTGATAGGCTGCCTCTGTCTGAGTGGAACAAGCTGATTAAGACCCCGTTCTTACACGTTGGTAATATCACTGACGAGAGAATGGCAGTTCCTGTGAGCATCGTTGAGTATAGAGATGAAAAGGCATCCGCATCTCCTCCCGCAGCCCAAAAAATGCAAGGTTTTAAGCCGCCGCCCGGCTTGGTAGCAACGAGGCTGGTTGCCTCGCTACGACGTTCGGAACGATCGCTGTGCTATGTCGCATTGAGCGAAGGCGCGGCTACCAAAATTGCTGACGCCGTCAGCGCCCTTTTCCCCGACATCGAGATTATTGTTTTGCCGCCTTGGGACTGCCTGCCCTATGATCGCGTGCCGCCTTCGCAGCGCTGTATGGGTTTGCGGATGGACGCATTACGGATCTGGAGCATGCCCAGCGACGCGCCGCGATTGTTTCTGACCTCGCTCGATGCAACGCTTCAACGGATTCCGCCAGCGACCGTCATCGCAAACAGCCGTCTCGAACTCGTCGTCGGAAAAGCGTTCGATCGCGACGCATTCTCAGACTTCATCCAACGGACCGGCTATGTGGAGGAAGGCGTTGCGGACGATCCCGGCGAGCTCGCAGTTCGGGAAGGCGTGATTGACATCTACCCTGCTGGCGCACCAGGACCTCTGCGTATCGTCCTTTCAAAGGACGATAGCGTTCTGGAATTGAGAGGCTTTGACCGTGTGTCTCAGCGGACAGAGAGTTATTTCGATAAGGTGATATTCGGTCCGGCATCCGAAGCTATTCTGACCGAAGGCATTACAGAAGAATTTGTTCCGACTTCGGATACCGTGATGCGCTTGCTTCTGCGCCTTTATCAAGACATGCCAACCGTATTCGATTTCTTGGGCGACGCCACCGTAGTTCTCGCTCCGGGTGCGGCCGACCAGGTGGAGCGCTATCTTGAGATCGTCGACGACGCTCGCCAGTCCCGCAAGGATTTCGGCGAGGTGGAGGCCCCCTCCTCTCGTTCGCTCTACCTCGACCGCGCCGAATGGGAGCGGCAGGCCAGCAGCGTGTCGGCACGCGAACTGGATCTCGAAGAAGGCGGTGACCTACCTACAGAGGCATCCGACACCTACCCTCGCACAGCCTTGATTAATTGGATGCAGGACTGCCTGCGACATGGGCTGAAGGTCGTCATTTCCGGGAAAGGCAACGGCTCGGAAGCCCTTTGTCGGCGTCTGGGACAAGCAACCGGGACGGCGCCCCAGTCCATCGATACCTGGGAGGCGGTCCTGAAGGCCGAGCCCGGAACTGTTCTTAAACTGGCCTGTGAGTTGGACCAGGGGTTTATCGACGTGACAGAAAGGATAGCGGTCGTCGCCGCAGCCGATGGAATAAGCACGGCTTCCAATTGCAGTACACTTCTGGTCGAGCCGGAGCTTCGGATCGGCGATGTCGTTGTTCACGAAGACCATGGCGTTGGGGTTCTGAGAGACCTGGAAAGCATAGCCGTCGAGAACGTTTGTCGCGACGCCGCTCGCCTTGAATACCGCGATGGGGATTCGGTGCTCGTGCCGATGGAGGAATTTGGAAAGCTGTGGCGCTATGGCTCCGAACCCGAGGCCGTCACACTCGACCGCCTTCACACCGCTGCTTGGCAGAACAAGCGTGAAAAGATCGCAGCGGACATCCAGTCGACTGCGCGTCATCTCATAAAGCTCGCCAAGCACAGGCAGGCATCGCGGGCAGAGGCATTCGTTCCGCCCCGTGCCGGATTTTCCGCCTTCACGCGGCGTTTTCCATTTACCGAAACTCATGATCAGGCCGAAGCCATCAGATCAGTCCTCTCCGATCTCGCGACTGGACGCGCGATGAATCGCCTTGTCTGCGGAGACGTTGGCTTTGGCAAGACCGAAATCGCACTACGTGCTGCAGCAGCAGTAGCACTTGCCCGCGGGCAAGTGGTCGTTATTGCCCCGACCACCGTGCTGACCCGTCAGCACTTTGCCACGTTTACGCGTCGCTTCGCAGGGACCGGCGTCTCGGTCGGCATGTTGTCTCGCCTGCTCAAGCCGAGGGAGGCGAAAAAGGTGAAGGCGGCACTGGCCGTTGGCGAGATTGGCGTCATTGTCACGACTCAGGCGATCCTTGCGAAAGACGTCCGCTTTGCCCATCTTGCGTTGGTAATCGTCGACGAGGAACACCGTTTCGGGTTGAAAGAAAAACGGGCGATGAACACTCTCGTACCGTCTCTTCATACGCTCGCCATGTCGGCGACGCCGATCCCCCGGACCTTGCAGTCGGCGATGGTGGGCGTGCACGAAGTGAGCCTCTTGACCACCCCGCCCTTTAGACGCCGGCCGGTCCGTACCTCGCTTTCGGTATTCGACCACGCGTCAATGCGGACCGGCCTTATGCGCGAAAAGCGCCGCGGAGGACAGAGCTTTGTTGTAGTGCCTCGTATCGAGGACATAGACGTCGTCAAGACGATACTGCGAAAGATCGTTCCGGAACTTTCCGTCAAGGTCGCGCATGGCGACATGCCGGCGGCGGCCATCGATGAAGCAATCGTTGGCTTTGCGGAAGGCGACGGCGACGTCCTTCTCGCCACCAACATCATCGAAAACGGCCTCGACGTGCCGCGCGCCAATACCATGTTCGTATGGCAGGCTGACCGGTTCGGGCTGGCACAGCTCCATCAGTTGCGCGGGCGTGTCGGGCGCGGCGGAGCTCAGGGCATCGCCACTCTTCTGACAGAAAACGCCGAGCTCTCCGATGAAACGCGCTTGCGGCTTTCGACCCTCGTCGAGAACGACCGCCTGGGCGCCGGCCTTTCAATCAGCCTTCGAGATCTCGACTTGCGCGGCGGGGGCGACATTGCTGGCGAGGACCAGGCCGGGCACATGAAGGTTATTGGCATCGGCCTGTACCAGAAGCTGCTTGCAGGTGCCGTCGCGAGATTGCGCAAACAACCAGCGGGTACTCCGCTGCGTGCCATCGTGAACCTCGGTGTGGCGGGCACTATACCGTCGGACTATGTGTCGGATCCGGCGGTGAGGCTCAATCTCTACGCCAAGCTTTTGAGGGCATCCACACTGAGCGAGATGGACGACCTCGAAGAGGAGTTCGAGGACAGGTTTGGCGAACTGCCGCAGGATGTACTCCTGCTTTTGCGGACAACCCGACTGCAGCTTGCAGCGGGACGGCTTGGCATCGCCAAACTCGAGGCGGGGCCAAAAGCCCTTGCGATGACGCTGACACCAAAGACACCGGCCAAGGTCATTGCAGCTTTGACTAAGAAGGCTGGGGCGGTTCGGCGGGTAGACAGGCTGATATTTGAAGCCTCAAATATGACTGGCGAGGAGCAACTGCTTTTCTTCGAGCGGGTCGTCCCGGCGGCGAACCGGCCGAAATTCCGAAATCAATGAGCCGCTGAGATCGCAACGACAGTTGGGAAGTATGACCGGTGTCGACCAACCTCTCGCGTTGGTAGCAAAACCTAATGAACCGCAGCATGCGCGCCGACGAAGAAATCAGTCAGGCACCCGGCCGAGCCACCGGCCCGGCTATACGGCGTTAGGGCCTTTCCGGCAAGAAACAGCGCCGCCTGCGGAAACGGCGCGACGACCAGTCCCGTCTCATCGATGACCTGAAGGTTCGGATAGGCGCGCCGCGCCGGTTCGTTCACTGGCCTGGCAAGGCTCGGGGGCGCGTTTCGTCCGGCTCTATTGGGCGGCGCGGTTGCGATATTCGACCCCAGGAGAACGAGCCCGGCCTGCAGCACGAATGTAGCCGATGCCAGGGAAGGGAAGATATTGACGATGGGCGATGACCCAATCCAGTCTTCGCCGCTACCCACAAATGATTTCTGCCAACAGCGAATGGCAGGTGATCGCTTTTGGACAGGCGGTCGTGTAACCGCCTCATCGCACAGCTGCATTGATAAGGCCGGCCGAGTGTGCCAAATCGTTTGGTGAGGTAGAAGCTTGGTCGAGCAATCACATCGCAAGGCCAAACGCCGCTCAATCCCGCTCGCGCAGTTCCCGGATAGCATCCGCGAAACTGGTCGGCGCTTCCTGCGGCACGTTGTGCCCGACACCCTGCAGTATGCGACGGTGGTAGAACCCGATGAACTTTCTGGCCTCCTCGTCATTCGATTGAGGAGGGTCGACGCCATCGTCCGCGCCCAAAATTACGATGGTCGGAGCGGCAATATCGGGTTTGCGTGCCAATCTCTCTTCGATTTCTGCATAAGCTGGATCGCCTCCAATGACGCCATAACGATGCCGATAGGAATGGATTACGACATCGATGAAGTCAGGATTGTCGAAAGCGGCCGCGCTTCTCTTGAATGTGGCGTCATCGAAGGACCAGGATGGTGACCAGGTCTTCCATAGAAAACGACTGATCTCGCCCCGGTTCTCGTCCAGGCCTTTGCGGCCACGCTCTGTGTGAAAGTAGTATTGATACCAGTCACGTGCCTCCTGATCAGGCGGTCCCGGCTCGGCGGCGCCAGCGATGTCCTGGATGTTGTAGCCCGTACCGGCGCTCACAAGGCCGACTACTCTTTCAGGCCATAGCGCAGCGACGATGCAGCCGGCTCTACCACCCCAGTCATAGCCTCCGAGGATAGCTCTTTCGATACCGAGGCTGTCCAACAACGCCAGCAAATCCGCGCCTAGTGCCGCCTGCTCGCCTGAGCGCCGCGTTTCCGACGATAAGAACCGGGTTGGACCGTAGCCACGCAAAAATGGCACGATGCAGCGGTGGCCAGCGCCGGCAAGATTAGTCACCACCTCGTCATAGGCATGAGCATCGTATGGAAAGCCATGAAGAAGAATGGTCGGCATGCCATCCGCAGGCCCTGTCTCGTAATAGCCAACGTTGAGCACGCCTGCGGAAACGCGTTTCACGAGAGTTTCCTGCAACTTGAACAAATTTCCCTCGCTTTCAGCGCCAGAACCTCTTGACGTCGCGACGTCGTCACAGGCGTCCCGACCCGCTCTGGTCAGCTTCTGTTGGATTTCAGCAAGATTGGGCCACTTTCCGCTTACGCTAAAGCCGGCAAATTTAGCGCGGTTATTTTAAGTGTGGATCACGTTGAAGCGGTAACGTGTTTTGCGTGAGCAGGTACGTGCCTTTCAATTCGGCGGAGCGAATCTGAAGAGAGTAAAGGTTTTGTCGGTCCAAGCCTGATTGAACCAAGGCGAGTCCTGAATATGCGATGCGGTCACGTACATTGTGCCATCGGGTCCTTGGGCGAATGTGTCCGGCCAGCGTAATCGGCTGTCTTCGAGCAATGGCGTCACCGTTCCATCAGCGCCAAGGATTTTGATGCCATTGTTCGCCATCGTGCTGAGGTAGATGCGGTTCTGCTGGTCGATCCAAAGGCCATCCGTCGGCTCGGTCTCGGCGACCTTCTCGGGCCGAACCGCATTGGGATCCGTTTCCGCCTTCTGCAAGGCATCGGTCGGCAGCCGATACATGGTCTTGCCGGTCAATGCCTTCCAATAGAGGGTCTTGCCGTCAGGCGTAAGCGCAATACTGTCGGCGTTGAACTGCGGCTGGCGGCCGTCCGGACGGCGTAATGGTTTGCCGTCGGTTTCGACGATAACATCCTTTTCGGCCTGCGTTGATGGATCACCGCTCAACACCCGCCAAGCCCTGCCCGAGCGAAGATCCAGCACGACCAGGCCGCCCGGAATGCCAGAGTCCGTGAAATAGGCAAAGGCGCGGTCGGGGGCGATTCGCACGTCGTTGAGATAGCTTGCGGGTCCAGCGACGTCTGGCGAAAAGGGATAGACCTTCTTGACGGCATTGGTTTTGAGGTCGACCTGGACCAGTTTCGGCCCGTCCTTGACTGTCTTTTCGCTGTTGGGTGCAGCTGGGTCGACGACCCAGAGGGAGCTCTTCTGATCCGCAACGACACTCTGTACCGTGACGAAGTGATCTTTCGGCGAGATCTCCGACATCTTGGCATTGCGCCAAGCGTTCCACTCATTGTTGGGATAGGGTTTGATTGAACCGTCGGTCATGACCTCGGCGACGGAGACGGGCACATCTTCCGACCAGCGTGGAAAGTTCACAAAAATTCGACCATCTTCGGACACGGTAACGCCGGTTGGTTGATGGTCGAAGGTTGCGACCTTCTGCAGGCGCTCGTCGGTCTGGCCGGTAATCGAGGCAACCAGTTCCTTGGCTTTGTTCGTCAGCTTGTCAGAGGTTTGAGCGCTTGCAGGTTGTGCGAGCGAGATGAACGCGCCTGCAACGGCGAGGCGCGAAACAAGGGATGCGTTCGGTACCATCATTGGCTCCTTTTGGAGAATTTCGGTGCCGAACTTCGTTTTGACCTTCAGGTTCCGTCTCTTCGCTTCATTGATTTCCCTCAAGCGGCCGAGCCGGAGCATGTTGGGCCTCCGTGTGGGTTAAAGGTCACCCGGGCTCAATCAAATTGCCTCACACGGGGACCCTTCCCGGCCGGTCTGGTTCGCGCCGCCATCGGTGAGTGACCAGCAGATCAATCCCTGGCGTTTGGAAGCCGTTTTACCGGTCAAACGATCAACGCAGACAGGAGAAACCCATGGTAGGATCGGTCTTCATCCGGCCATTCTTAATTCACATTCCGTCTAATTTAAAATCTAAAGGCGCCAATTTAAAATACAATGTCCAACACCGCTTAAGGGCTGCGTGGCGCGCTGCTGGTCATATGACGTCTCAGTCGATGGAACCCTAGAAGACTACCAGCATCAAGGCCATTGGCTGATCGAAGCCTGACTAGGCCTCCGGAAAACACAAAGGCCGCCGGTTGCCGCGCCAGAAGCGGGGACCAAATATGGGGCAGTTTCCGAGACTTTTCAGCCACCACCTCGCCGCCCTGGGGATCCATACTGAAACTTTATTTCAGAGGTCAAGAACGTCCCTTATTCGTACCGCCAGGTCTTCGAACGAGAACGGCTTTGTCAGAAGGTTTACGCCCTTATCCAGGCGGCCATGATGCACGATAGCATTGCGCGAATAGCCGGTGGTGAACAGCGCTTTCATTTCTGGATACATTTCTCTTGCCCTAGCGACGACGTCCGCTCCGCTCATCCCCCCGGGAAGGACAACATCGGTGAAGATCAGATTAACCGGTCCGTGGGCCGCCAGTAGTTGGAGGGCAGTAGGGCCATCCTTCGCTTCCAATATTTGGGAGCCCAGCTCTCGCAGCGACTCCACCGAATATGCCCGCACATCCGGATCATCCTCGACGACGAGGATAAATTCGCCGTCTGCTGCCTCAGGGATCGGCGCGCGCTCGGCCACCTCTTCCTCCGCGCCTTCGGCCAACAGCCTGGGGAGATAGATTTTGACAGTCGTGCCTTCTCCGACCTCTGAGTAAATCTTCACATGACCCTTTGACTGTTTGACAAAACCGTAGACCTGGCTGAGCCCGAGGCCTGTGCCTTTACCTTGATCCTTGGTTGTGAAGAACGGCTCAAAAACGCGAGAAAGGGTTTCGGCCTCCATACCCGTTCCAGTATCGGAAACACTGATTGCGGCATACTGGCCGGGAATGACTTCGGCGTGCATTGCGGCATACGCCTCGTCGAGATGAGCGTTGAAAGTCTCGACCGTCAGTTTCCCACCACCGGGCATCGCGTCTCGTGCGTTGATCACCAGGTTGAGCAAGGCGCTTTCAAGCTCATTCGGATCCGCTTCTGTCCTCCAGAGGCCACCAGCTAGCACTACTTCGATCTGGTAGATCTCGCCAATCGTACGGTGCAGCAGCTCCGACATGCCTCGTATGAGCGCATTCGCGTCAACGGGCTTCGGGTCAAGCGCCTGTCGGCGAGCGAAAGCCAGAAGTCTCTGGGTCAGCGCCGCGGCGCGCCGCGCACCATTCATCGCCTGTGAGGCCGCTCTACGCAGGCGGCCAGCTTCAGGCGTCAAAGTTCGCATCAGCGTGTCCAGGTTGCCGACAATAATCTGCAAGAGGTTGTTGAAGTCATGGGCGACACCACCCGTCAGCTGCCCGACCGCTTCCATCTTTTGTGCTTGTCGAAGAGCATCGGCGTTGCGTGTAAGCTCATCCCTTTTTTGCCTGACAAGATCTTCGAGATTGGCATTGAGCTCCCTTAGAGCCTCCTCGGCGCGCCGCCGCTCAAGCAGCTCGCGCTGAGCGGCGTCGAATAGCCGCGCATTGTCGATGGCGACTGCTGCCTCGCCAGCAAGACCCGCCAAGCCCTTTTCAGATTCCTCATCGAATACACCCACATTCTCGTGGCCGAAGAAGAGTCCGCCGATAACCTCTCCTGTTCGGGAAATAACAGGAACTGCAAGGTAACTTCGGACCGGGAGATGGCCTTCCGGCATACCGTGGCGTGGTGGGTTTTTTCCGTAGCGGCTATCCTTCGTGATGTCGTCAGAGCGCAAAATGCCTTGGCCGAGGAACGTCGGCGCAAAGACTTCGGTGTTGCGCGGCATGGGAAACTTCGAAAACGCGTCCCGGGCCACACCTGAGAGTGTGTAGAGCATGTAGCTCTCGCCGGCCTTGTTGATGACATTGTAAAAGAACGCGCCGAACTGCGCACCGGTCAGCTCGACGCCTGCGTCGGTCACCAACTGAACGACCTTCTCCAGATCGTTCTCGCGTGCAAGGCTGGCGCCCGCGCGATTGAGGATCTCCAAAGCTCGGGTGCGCTCCCGAAGGGCGATCTCGATTTGTCGCTGCTCGGTACGATCCCTGAGGATTTTCACGAACCCAACCAGCTCGCGCCCGTCATCGAAGAGCGGCGTTGTCTCTCCCACCGCCCATATCCGTCCCTCGTCCTTGCGCATCCGCCAGCCTTCGCCTCCTCCTTTGCCGTTCAGTCGAGCATCTTCCAGCTCAGCTGCCAGCAAATCGGGGGCGCCCTCGTCATCTAGGAAGATTTCGATCAGCGTCTTTCCGAGCATCTCCTCCTGCGACCACCCAAGCAGCCTCTCGGCACCTTTGCTCCAGCTGGTGATATTGCCTTCAGCGTCGAGGGTTATGATCCCGGTATCGATGGCGCTGTTGAGGATTTGTTGAAGGCGTTCGGCGGGAAAATTGATTGGGGATTCCATCGTGCCTCGTGGCTGACCTGAATTGCGGGCAGAACTACCACAACGCAAAAGCCTCGGAAGAGTTCATGCGAGAGGGTGTCGGATGGTCCGACCACGCCACGCGCCGCAAAGGGGTACGGTGATAGGATTCTGATGGATTTGTTGTGACAGTGGTCGATTGGCAGCCTGGGGCCCGCGGGCTTCGACTGGGATGTGGGCAATGGAACCGCGGCGGGATCCCGGCAAGGCCTCGCGCTCGGTGAACCACTCTGGTTAAATCGCGGCGCAGGAAAAGTGCTGCCTGAACAAATGCTAATCTGCCGTATTGTGGTTTTGCGGCGTGACGCGCGATAACGGACCACTCACGCTGCACCGAAAGCCGTCTGGGGCAAAGGAGATGTCGGGAAGCGATCCGAACAAGGACGCGAACGCTGAGCGAACATATCTCGTGCCGTAGCCTTGCCGCGTCGGTTCACGCACCGGCGGACCGCCCGTTTCAATCCATTTCAAGCTTAATTTGGGGCCGCCCGCTTCCGCGATCGTCCAGACGATTTCGACCGTTCCATCGGGCTCTGACAATGCGCCGTATTTGATCGCATTCGTTATGAGTTCGTGCAAACACAGCGCTATCGTGGTTCCGGCCTCGCGGCCGACCGTGATCTCAGGGCCGCTGACGTTGATGCGGCTCATGCCATCACTGTTGTACGGAGAAACCGTCAGGCCCACGACGTCGCACAGCGAGACCTCCTCCCCGCCGGCTTCGAAGACAGCAGTATGGACGTTGGAAAGCGCCTGAAGGCGGCTTGTAAAATCGTCGGCCAAGTCATCGACAGATGCCGCGCCGCGCCTGGTCATCCGGAAGATCGAGCTGACACTCGCCAGGATGTTCTTTACCCGATGATTAAGCTCCAGACGCAGCTCTCGCTCCCGTTCGATGGAATCGCGAACCTGGCGCTGGCGCAGTCGCACCAGCATATTCGACTGGATGGCGTTCACGAATTCCAACGGTGCGATCGGGCGGGTATGGAACAGAAGGCGAGCATCTGGCCAGGAAGCCTGCAATCGGGTGCGTATTCTCGCGACTGGCGCAGAACGCTCCAACAAAACGACGATTGGAACTTCAGACCAGCCAGCCTGCTCGGCGAGATGTTCTGCGATTTTGCCTACGACCTCGGAACTGAGTGCCTCGTGGGTGATAACGATGATCCCGGGTGACACGGCAAGATGCTGGACCAGATCTTCGTCCGCCTTGACTGCTTTGACCTCGACCGCCTGCTCACGAAGAGACGCCGCTATATACTCCGCGTCCTTGCGAAAAGGAGCGAGGACGAGAACCCAGTCCAGTTCGCTTTCGGGCGTAACGATGTTCATTTCGGATCAGGCAAGGGATTGTAGGCCACGACACTTACGCTGCCGCTTTCGATCAGCAGCTCGCGGACGTTGAGATCGTGCGGTCCATGACGCTTCTTGACCACCGTGATGTTTCGGCGGAGGCGGCCTTCGTGCTCAACGATCCGAAGCAGGAGGACGGTGTCGCCAAGAAAGCTGACATCGACGTCGATCCCAACATTTTGACCAAGCAGGCCGTGCTGCGCGACGATGAGCATGGTCAGGACACCGGACCGGGCGAGGTATTTCAGGAGCGATTGGATGTCGCGAACGGCTTTCTCTCGATGCGGCAGAGAGTTGAGGTAACCGGTCAAACTGTCGATCACCACCACTCGCGATCTGTTTTGGGTAACCGCCTCCTGAACGATCTGCCCGAATTCACCGGGCGAAATCTCGTTCGGGTTAAAATCCCGCAGGACCAGCTTACCATCCTTGTGGAATTGCCGCAATTCCATGCCCAAACCTTCGGAGCGGCGGAAGAACGTCTCCAAGCGCTCCTCGAAGAGAAACAGCGCGACATTCTCGCCTCGTTCCAGCGCCGCCGTCGCATAAAGAGATGACATCGTTGATTTGCCGGTGCCGGACTGCCCGATTACGAGTGTGGTTGTTCCGGCCTCCTGACCACCACCGAACATCTCGTCGAGTTCGGCCACGCCAGACTTGATCAGCTGTGGCTTGGCGATCTCTGGCGCTGTGCTCGGCGTGATACGAGGGAAGACGACGACGCCTTCGCCTTCACGTATCGCCATATCGTGGTAGCCGTCAGCCACAGGCACGCTACGCATCTTCGAGACCTCGATGCGGCGGCGTACGCCGCCATATTCTTCCAGTGATTTGTCGAAGCGAATGACACCGTGCGCCAGCCCCTCCACCTCCTCACCGCTGCGGTCGTTGCCGGCTGTCTGCGTGTCCAGCAACAGCGCCACGACGTCCTGTTTCGCCAGGAAGGACTTGAAGCCGATCAACTCGCGACGGAAACGCGGCGAGTCACCGGTGATCAAGCGGATCTCAAGTAGGGAGTCGTAAACGAGGCGGCGGGGCTTATGTTTCTCGATCGCGGCTTCGATGGCTTTTCTGGTCTCGTCCAACCGGAGATCAGTGGTCAAGAATATGCTCTGGTCGTCGGCCTCGTTGACCGCGCCGGATGTGGACAGCTCTTCGACGCGGATCCCGTCGAGCGTCCAGCCGTGCGACACGGCAATGGCTTCGAGTTCCGCAGCTGTCTGCGAAAGCGTCACGTAAATGCAGCTTTCGCCCGCCTCGACGCCGGCCCGCAGGAATTGTAGCGCGGCCGTTGTCTTGCCCGATCCCGGCGCGCCCTGCAGCATGTAAAGATTGGATGCCGGCAGGCCACCGCGTAGGATTTCGTCAAGTCCACCAATCCCGGTGCTGACGATCGAGGTCCTTTTCCGTTTTGTCATATTCGTCTTTCGCTAGGATTGTGTTGCGCAAATGGGACCGATGGCGGGCATCGTCTGGGAGGGGAGGCAGTTGCTGTTATATTTCGGTTTCTCGAAACATCAACAGCATTGGGACCCAATCGGCCAGCGTTCCCTCCTCGCAAACGCACCGGCGGCGCTGTGCAAGCGCATGACGGGTTGTTCAGACCTAACCACGGATGTCTTTCTCTAAGCAAGTTGCGCCTGTTCGAGCAGGTATCGCGCCTCGTCGCGTCACTGGCATTGGTACGGCGACGCTCTTCGCAGGATTGACAGGTTCGGCGCTGTTCATTGGCGACACCATGATCGCCTCCGCGACGTCGTTTTATCGCGGTCGACGCACGCTGATGGGCAACCCGACCTCGGCGTTACGCGGTGGCAGGATGACCTCCATATCGCGCAGTCGGGGCTAGCGTCGACCCATCGACCTACTTCGAGCTTCCCGCAAACAAGGTCGTGGAAATCGGCGAACAGTTCAGCATCTGATCTGCGCTGGCTGTAGCGCCGGGAGCGAACCTTCGCCAACGCTCCGCGTTGATGAAGCGGTGAATAGCCACGCTGCTACCCCCAACTTCCGAGTATGCTATGACAGTCATCGCATCGTACATCTACCGAAACGGCAAGCGCGCCGAGGAGGTAGCGCTTCAATCCCAGTCCTTCGTAACCCGAGACGGCGAGTTTGTCTGGATAGGGCTCGCAGAACCCACTTCCGACGAAATGGACAGTCTAAAGATGATGTTCGGGCTGCATCCGCTGGCAGTGGAGGACGCCATGAACGGGCAGCAGGTGCCGAAGGTCGACGTCTACGGCGACCAACTCTTCGTGGTCATCAAGACGGCGCATTTGGAAGGCGACAAGATAGCCTATGGCGAGACATGCATCTTCGTGGGCAAGCATCACCTGATTTCGGTGAGGCATGGATCCGCGAAGTCGCATAAGGGCCTGCGGGAACAGCTTGAGCATTCGCCGCAGCTCCTCGAGCACGGCCCGGACTATGTTCTCCATGGCATTATAGACTTCGTTGTCGACGGCTATCTTCCGATGGTGGAAACCATGGAAGACAGGGTCCTCGAGCTCGAGAAGCACGTCCTGATCTCTTTCCTGGAACGCGAGCAGATCAGGCGCATTTTCAGAATGAGACGTCAGGTCATCAAGTTCCAGCGCGTGCTGGGGCCGATGTCGGAAGTCGTCGGAAAGCTGACCCACCTGGACCTGCCCTGCGTCGACGAGAACTCAAAGCCGTTCTTCCGCGACGTCCATGATCACGTCCGGCGCGTGGAGAGCGTCGTGGGCGGCCTGCGGGACATCATCACATCGGTCTTCGAGGCATCCAACCTTCTGGAGCAGCAGCGGCAGGGGACCATTACGAGGCAGCTCGCCGCATGGGCCGCGATTCTCGCCGTGCCGACTGCGATCGCGGGCATATACGGCATGAACTTCGAGCACATGCCGGAACTAGGGACAGAGTACGGCTACTACGTCGTCCTAACCGTCATCGTCGTCGTCTGTGGTATCCTCTACTCCCGCTTCAGAAAAGCTGGATGGCTGTAACCCGACCGCCAGAAGTTCATAAAGGGGCGGTTCCGCCCATGCGCCCATGGGGGGCAGATGAGAAGTCGGCCACACAACAAATCGAGTTGCGCCCTGACCCTCGTTCTCACTTCCGTCGTGCAAATCTGTCGAGCCCTCGACAGCCGACATCCGATTGTCGAAGAGCTCCCCGCGCGAATTCGTGAGCGAGGCGAGCTAGAGGTGCTTTTTCCGAGACACGAAGTCATCAAGGCACTGCACCCTGCCGGTGACCCAGTTCAACCCGGCCACCTTGAACCTAAAATGACGCTGCACATATCGATCCGTTGAAACTTCGGGTCCTTGAACGCCAGGACATCATCATTGAAGGTTCCGAAGGTGGTGTGGGGGCGGTGTTTCATGCCATGATAGAACGCGTCAATGATCCCTTCCTTGAAGTGGTTTTCACGCGGAAAAGCTTTGACAACAGCCTGTCGTTCTTCATCTGTGAACCGATCGTAGCCGCGGCCGGCCACATCCATGCCGGCCCCGCTCTGGAGCAGCGCGATCTCAGGATCCATGAATTCCGGTATGCCGGGCGTCGTGTGTAGAGCGACTGCGTTCCAGACGATTTGCAGGTCGTTGTTGGTGACGCCGTAACTCTGGAGGAATTCGCGCGCGGCGTTGGCCCCATCGACCTCAAAGCGTAGCTGGCTTTTCTCGTAGTGCGCCGTTAAGCCAATGTCGTGGAACATCGCAGCCGTGTAGAGCAACTCGGGATCGAAGATCATGCCTTTGCGGTTTCCTGTCATGGCACCCCAACAGAAGACGCGCGCAGAATGATGGAAAAGCAGATCGCTCTCCGTGTCGCGAATAAACTGCGTCACATCGCGGGTCAGTTTGCTGTCAGGAATTCCTAAGGTGCAAAGCTCGTCTGTATTCATATCTATATCTCCTTCGCTGCGAGGCCGGTCGATAAACTAGACAACCGGCCGGCTGAGCCGCTCTGCATGACATGGGGTATCCCGCCGAGCGGGTCGGTGCGGTTGTGAGCGAGATGGCTGTCGTCCCACCGGCTTGTCATTGGTTAGCGTCCGGATCCCATTCATTTGATCGGGGTGGTAAGAGTGGTCTCGTCAGCATCGACAACGAAGACTGCGAGCAACCTTGCGGGTTTTGTCTTGCTCGCGTTACGGCTCACCGAATGGATCGCGCCAGGTGGTTCAAACCAGCTGTCGCCAACCTTGTATATCCTGATTTGGCCGTCGTTCACCTTTGATTCAATCGCGCCTGCGAGCACATAGGCGTAGATGAAGGCGGACCTGGCGTGGCTATGTGCCGGCGATGCTGCGCTCGGTGCATAATCAACCTCTACGACACGAAGCGACTTACCGGGGATATTAGCAATCGCCTGATCGAATTTGGGTATGACCGTTTCGGCTTGGCCGTCATGGGCAACGGCGTGCCCGCCGAGACTAAAGGCGAGTGCGACGCAGATTGCGGGGAGGATAATGCGGATTTTCATGGTTTTCTCCTTCTGACACTGGAAAGATGGCCAGTCGGAAGGTCAGAATAAAGTACCAAGAACGAAGCAAAATCCTGTACCATGGCTCATGAACAAGCCACTGAACTTCAATGTCGATCGGTCAGCCAAAACGTCCCTATCGGAGCAGATCCGCAAAGCGATCGTCTTGGCAATTGAAAGCGGGGTGTTGGTGCCCGGCGCACGACTCCCGTCATGGCAGGATCTTTCTGCCCAGCTTGGTGTCGCGCGGGGAACAGTTCGAACTGCATACGCAAAACTAGCCGCCGCACAATTGATCGAAGCGTCCCGAGCCTCAGGTACCCGGGTTGCGCAGCGCCCTCACGCGATCAAAAAAGGCGACCCTCTGCCACAGGCAGGCTCGTTTCTGGAGACCTATCTGGAGATGACGAAGGGACCGGCGCTCTTCCAGATGGGCGTCCCAGCAACCGACACCTTCCCAGCGACGTTGTTCTCACGCATCCACGCGAAGGCTGCCCGCACAAAGGCAGGTGCGTTGCCGCTTTATCCCGATCCGCGCGGCGAGTTCGAGCTCAGGCGCGAGATTGCCTCCTACCTCGCCGTCGCCCGAGGGATCAACTGCTCGCCTTCGCAGGTGATCATCACCGGTGGATTCGGCGCGGGCCTAGGCTTAGCGCTCAGCGTCCTGGCTCTGTCTGGCCATGCCGCCTGGGTGGAAAATCCGGGATTCCCTTGGTCAAGAAAAGGCCTTGAGCTTTCCGGCCTTTCGCTCGCACCAATTCCCGTCGATGCGGATGGTATCGATATTGATTTCGGATTGCGTCAGCATCCCGACGCCAAGATTGCCGTCGTGACTCCAGGGCAGCAGGCCCCTCTCGGGCCGACGTTGTCGCTTGACCGACGTCTTGGTCTCCTCGAATGGGCCAGCAACGCTGGCGCATGGGTCATCGAAGACGACTATCTGAGCGAGCTTCAGTTGACGGGACGCGCCGCGCCGGCGCTGGCATCACTCGACCGGGGTGGGCGCGTCATCCACATCGGCTCGTTCAGCAAGACGATCAGCCCGGCAATACGGCTTGGTTTCGTTGTCGCGCCGGCCGATCTCGTCGGCCGGTTTTCTGAGATGGCAGCCTGTCTGGCGCCGGCCCCTGGACCTGCGATACAGGTCGCCACCGCAGAGTTCATGCAGGAGGGTCACTATATCCGCCATCTGCGCCGAACCAAGCGCGCCTACGCAGCCAGACAAGAGGCGCTGTTGGATTACCTGCGGTCGCGTGTTGGTGTTGATAGGGCCAAGGCGACCGGTTTGGCCGTCTTACTGAGATTGCCCGAGGATGTATCAGACGTGGCAGCGGCTCGCGCAGCTTTCAGCTTTGGAATGTCGCCATCGCCGCTGTCGGCCTGGTACGTGTCGTCCGACGACGCGGCATCCGGGCTCCTTCTCGGCGTCGCGACGACGCCGATGAAGAACCTTACCCGATCGTGTGATCGGCTGCTCGAGGTGATAGGTCAGTCACGCTTGCCCGCTCCATCCTGAACAAGCTCCCTGATACCTTACCGGGCAGTTAGCTTAAACTGAGAGAACAATCTTCCCCCCTGGCGCAATGCGCACGCCCTCAAGCATCAGATGGGCCACGTACGCTTCCTCAAGCGGGAGGATCACACCCACCCGCGTCTTCAAATCGCCATTGTCGATCAGCTCGGCGATCTTCGTCAGGTACTCGGTTCCGACCCTGACAAGAAAAAACGCCGCTTCAACCCCATGCTGCCTGGCAAGATCCTGATCGGGAGGTGAGACAGCCGAAATCAGTTTTCCGCCGCGCCTCAGGATCTGAAACGAACGCCTTTGCGTTTCGGCGCCGACGAGATCAAGGACAGCGTCCACATCCCGGGCAACGTCTTCAAAGCGCTCGCTGTGATAGTCGACCAAAGTATCCGCGCCCAGTTCACGGAGGTAGGCGAAGTCTCTCCTGGCAGCAGTGGCGATGATCTCGATACCCGCACGCCTAGCCAGCTGCACGGCGTAGGCGCCGACATTTCCGGCGGCGCCATGAATGAGCACCTTTTGCCCGGAGACGAGTTGCGCTTGATCAAACAGGCCATGCCAGGCCGTGACCGCGATCACCGGTACGGAGGCAGCATCTGCGTAGCTGATCGTTGCAGGCTTGCGAGCAATCATCTCCGCCGACGCCACCGCATACTGCGCATATGCTCCGATGAACCTCGGATTGGTTACGCCATAGACCGGGTCCCCAACCGCAAGATCGGCCACATCGGCGCCGATCGAGACGACGTCTCCGGATAGATCGGAGCCGAGCGTCAGCGGCAGGGGCTGAGGCAAGGCGCTCTTGCCTGCCCTGATCCATCCATCCCATGGACCCACTCCAGCGGCCCTGACCCTGATCAGAACTTCGCCTGGGCCAGGTGCCGGCTTCGGGACAGGCTCGAATTTCATTGCCTCGGGCGAGCCGAAGTCATGGACGCGCCACGCCATCATGGATGCCTCCTGTTGTTCTGGATATGGATTAGTGGTGTCGGGTGTCATGATGAACTCCTTGAGTTTGCTGCTCCTGGAAGCACGGTTTTTTTGCCTGTCCACTTAGTCGCTAACGGCCCATTTCGAATTGCGCATCAGATTGCTGAAGTCCCTGCGGCGAAAGGCAGGGTCTTTATAAGCCATGACGTCGGCAAGCCCGGTGCCTTGTGGTCTCTGGACGATGCTCAAGACTCTTGTAGAGGATTTGCATGAAGCCATCCGCAAACGGGGGTGGGTGTGGATGAGCCGCCTCGACAGCATTGCGCTCGGCACTCGTGAAATTATCGTAGCCTGCCCCGACAAGATATTGGCGCCTTCGGCAACCAGAGCCGCGATCGGGGAAAGATTGGCGGAAATTCCATTCGTCGTGTGCAGCGCAATCGCAAGCCAGATATTCTCGCTTGAAGCTTCAGACACGCGGTGGCTGTTCAAGAAGTCACGTGCGGCGTTTGCGCCGTCCACCTCGAAACGCAGATGGCTCTGGCCGTACCTGCCTGTCAGACCAAAGTCATGAAACAAGGCTGCCACATACAGTAGCTCTGGATCGAAGGGGAGGCCTTTGCGCCGGCCCGCCAGGGAAGCCCAGAGATAGACGCGAACAGAGTGCTCAAACAGAAAGTCGCCCTCCGCCTTCCGAACCAGGCGCGTTGCGTCGCGAGTCAATTCAGTGTCCGGTATCTCTGCTTGAAGGATGCTCGTGTTGAGATCAGTCTCGAGTACAAGCGGTTCGGCTCGGCCTTCTTTCGAAAGAGCGGTCAAGCCAGCAATAACTGCAAGGGCGGTGCAGGTGGCTGCGATGATGGTTCGGAAGTTCATCGTATTTCTCCTTGTCGCAAGCCGGATGTAATTTTGCGCTGAACCAGGAAACAGGACCAAGAATTTCGAATAATGATGTACCAGCTGCTCGGTTGAGCGCGTCCCACGCGGGTGACCCTCGACGCCCAACTGAAAGCGGTCGAACTGCGTCCAGCTCTCCTCGAGCGCCTCTACCAAGTCGCCAAAGGTTGCGATCGCCGTAGATGCTTTGGAGCCGTTTCGGTCCCGTGGCAGGGTTTACGGCGCCCGTTGGCAGGAACCCGGCTCTCAAACGAATTGAACGTCACGCCGGAACTGGCAAGCTTGAGGCGAGATTGATCCACCAAGTTCGGACGGCCGTCCGACCAACAGGTTCGAGTGCTCTGAACCAGGCACTCCCTCGCCAACTATCTCGGCGAAGCCCCGTGAGCAGGATCAGGCAGCGCCATTGCGGCTTGCGCGCAATGCCGATCCAGATGCCTTTGTAAGATCGGCTATCTTGTTGACAGGCTTGGGTTTGGAGTCAGGTTTCATGTCCTGAAGCCGGAGCGGGAGACGATCTCGTTGAGACAGACTGTAGCCTGCTTCTATATGACCGATTAACATATCAAAGCCTGATATTTTAATCCTTTTATCATATCATAGACTGACAGGCTCGATAGGTTATTGGGCCAACTTCAGATCATCGACCGATCCGCCGATGGGCCAGGCAGCCTCAGGCATCTGATATTCGCAACCTAATAATACCTTCGATGCTAAATCTTCCTGGCCGCTCCGAAACGCAACGATCGCTGTATTTAGGCCGACCTGTTTCAGCGCAGGTAAGATATCCATATCGGCTACCGTCAATTCTTGCGATTTGATCACAGCGTCCAAGTTGGTGCCAGAAATCGCAAGCAATATGCGCCCCGGCTGTATCAAGACCTCTGAACTCGTATAGCCAAAGGCCAAAATTGGCTTTTCCAGGCTGTAGAGATCCATGGAAGGCAAGGTGAATTCTTTCTTTGGCGCAGCAAAGCCGGGCACGGAAGCCTCAAGGTCTGCCGGCAAGTTCTTCACCTCCCCATAGGGCAGTTCACAGGTCAAAGCATGGACCAGGAGACTATCTTCGGCGCGCGCCTGACAGGCTGCGGCAATTGCCACAATCAACATGATTCCGGCTTTCAATTTGAGTGCCACGGGTTTCCTTCTGTGTTGGCTTTGTTAAAAGTGGCTTGCTGGATCCTTGCTGACGACTTCGTAAACAAGGAGTCGCGGCCTGAGTGAATAGGATTTCCTAACTTAGTGAAACTCCGCCATTGGGTAAGCCGCATTGAGCAGCGGTGCTGGGATCAAATAGGCCTCATCCGGCCTTCTTCGGTCAAGGCTTTTGAGGCCGTCCCCGACTGAAACCGTCGCCTTCGGCCCGTTGCGGGTCGCATGAGACTATCTTCCAGATGCGGCCTGATAAATCACCGCAGCGATCTTCTCGGCCGCCACCATGCCCGACAGCAGGTGGGTGGCTCTAGATTGGATGGGCTCCGATCACCGGCGTTCCGGCGCCTGCCAGTGGTACCGCCCCTCGCTCAAGTTCCTTGACCTGCTGCGGCGAATCGAAGCGCAGAGCTCGGGGGGTTCGTCGAAGCCGTTTGATGTGAGATTCCATTGGCTTTTGCGACCTCACGAACCGCTCTTGCCCTCGCTATTGAGAGCCAGCGCAGAACGGATGCAATCAATCAAAATCTGTTCGCCAAACGGTTTTGTCAGGCAGCCGACGATGTCCGGGCCCAACGCAGACACGCGCACATTCTTTTCCGGAAAGGCGGTGATCAGAACAGTCGGAATGCTCTTGCCCAGCGCGACCAGCCGGCGGTGCAGATCGAGCCCGCTCATTCCCGGCATATTGACGTCCGTCACGAGGCAGGCCGTGCGGCGGATATGAGGGAATCTCAAGAAGTCATCCGCGGATGAAAAGGTCTCGGCATCAAATCCCATTGACCTCATGAGCCCCTTGATAGCCTCCCGCATCGACTCGTCGTCGTCGACGATCGCAATCAGAGGTCTCTTGGTTGGCACTGCCGCCTCCCAACTTCGCCGATCAGCATCATCCCAATTAGCGTCGTGGCGCGCTCGACTGGATGGATTTAATATTGAACGGAGACAAAGGCGGCGCAAGCTATACGATCGTATAGAGAAGACTTGCGGCAACGAGCGGGGCATCTGCCCAAAAAGTGCCGGTGTCCTGATTGCGATACTCCGGCGAAGGAATTCTTTCGATCGTCGCGATGTATCACTCGGCACAGCGTCGCAAGTGGTTGAGATTTGCTTGCCTCGCGCCGCCCGATACTTGCAGCACGCGTCCCCTTTTGACGGTGGACGCAGCCATGTGGCGCATCGGCACGCCATGGCGGACTCCAGGACGCGCAAGCGCTTTTGGGGACCGCCCGCATCTAGCCTTGTGGCCGAGGTAATTATCGCGCATTCTGGTGTTCGAAGAAATTCCGTTTCGTCACTAGCGAAGGAGAGAGGAGGAGTGTTCTCATCGCATGACTGGCGCTCTGCTGGTTGGGCTTCGCCCGCTGCTGCTGCAGTGGGGGTGGATAGTATATATCCCAAGACGTCGATTCACCTTGAGGGCTCTGACGATTGACCGAGGCGCCAGCAACCATCATTGTCATCGATGATGACCCGGAAATCCGCGAGGCGCTTGGCAGTCTGCTGCGTTCCGTCGGCTTTGCCGTCAATCTCCTCGCTTCGGTGGGCGACTTCCTCAGGTCTGGGCGACCCAGCGGACCAACCTGTCTCGTGCTCGATGTCCGGCTTCCGGGGCAAAGCGGCCTTGATTTTCAGCTCGAGCTGTCGCGGGAAAATATTCAGCTGCCGATCGTCTTCATCACCGGGCACGGCGACATTCCCATGTCTGTCAAGGCGATGAAAGGGGGCGCGGTCGAGTTCCTGACGAAACCGTTCAGAGACCAGGATCTGCTCGACGCCGTTCACGTCGGCCTGGCGCGCGACCGCGCCTGGCTTGAAAATGAAAAGGCATTGGCGACGGTGCGAGCGCGTTTCGATAGCCTGACCCCGCGGGAGCGCGAGGTGATGGCATTGGTGGTAACCGGAAGGCCCAACAAGCAGATTGCCGGCGATCTAGGCGTGAGCGAGATTACCGTGAAAGTTCACCGCAGCCAGGTCATGCAGAAGATGGGCACCAGATCCCTGCCCGAACTTGCGCGTATGGCCGATAAGCTGATGCTCGCTCCGGGAAAGCCACAAACGCAGATATAAAGGTCTTGGCCGCGCGTATAGGTCATCTCCTCCTCATTGGTAATCGATCCTTCCTGGTGGCCAATAGCCCCGGCGGGAGCCCTGCGGTATGGTGAGCGTTCCTTTTCTCCCCTCCTCCCAGAGGCCGGATCGCCACCGATCGGCCCGCCTTGGCCTCCCACCCCGCGGGAGGCTTTCTTTTTGGCCTCGGTCCCGGCAAGACACTTTCGACTCCAACACCGGCAACGGTTCGCAACTGACGGCACGTTCATGCGCGCTGGAGTACCTCAGACCATAGCCCCAGTCATTATCGGGGCGCAGGATGACTTCGCCGACATGACCCGCCGGGCAGAAGTTCGCCGATGGGTATTCCAAAGTATCGCAAAGACGAAACCACGGTATAATTTCCCATCGTCCCGTCTATCGCTAGAGTCTATTCGTTGCCTCGGGAGATAGGTGGCGAATCCCCCCGATGCTACCACCAAGCTTCGGCGCTCCCTCCATCCGGAGCTCTGCGGGTCCACGACCCGCCCGACCGCCCAGCAGCCGCTGGGCGGTCCTTCGTATAGGTGGACCACGTATCGAACGGGCGGGCGATGGCCGCTCGTTGTTGGGACGATCAGGCGAGATGTGATAAGAAGGTGGGGGAGTGGTCGCGGTTCGTCATATATGCTCACCCTGGCCAAATTGACTGGAAGGATCTCCGAAGCGAAAGTGGCGGTGCCAGATGCCCCACTCGAGATGACGAAGTCGGCAAGCAGGCACATGTTCTTTCTTCGGCGTTGGTGGAGATGGGAGTTTGGAGGTTCTTTGGGAGGACGGTGATCGCGTGTTCCACCGGGAATGGCGTCGGGGTACCGACGGCAAGCTGAACCCGGTGCTGGTCGTCCTTTCGGCCCTCGAGTACCCGACACCTTCAAGCTTAGGCCACCTCGACCATGAATATGGATTGAAGGACGAACTTGATGGTGCATGGGCGGCGCGACCGCTTGAGTTGGTGCGCGAAGGCGGCCGGACCATGCTGGTGCTCGAAGACCCGGGCAGCGAGCCGCTCGCCCGGCTGCTCGGAACGGCAATGGAAACGGAGCTTTTCTTGCGCCTCGCGATCGGCATCGCCGCTGCGCTCGGCAAGGTCCACCAACGCGGTCTCGTCCACAAGGACATCAAACCCGCCAATATCCTGGTAGCGGGCACGGGCGTCGAGGTGCGGCTAACCGGCTTCGGAATCGCCTCGCGCCTCTCCCGCGAGCGGCAGGCCCTCGAGCCGCCCGAAGTGGTCGCCGGAACGCTTGCCTACATGGCCCCCGAACAGACCGGGCGCATGAACCGCTCGATCGATTCCCGCAGCGACCTTTATGCGCTCGGCGTGACGCTCTACGAAATGCTTACCGGGAGCCTGCCCTTTTCCGCCTCCGATCCGATGGAATGGGTCCATTGCCATGTCGCACGGCAGCCGACACCGCCCAACGAGAGGGTGGTGAATGTTTCACCGGCGGTCTCGGCCATCGTCATGAAGCTGCTCGCTAAGACGGCCGAGGAACGATACCAGACGGCAGGCGGCGTCGAGCACGATCTGAGCCGCTGTCTCAGCCAATGGGAAATGCAGTGCCCGACTGACGCATTCCCGCTCGGCGAACGCGATATCCCCGACCGCCTGCTGATTCCCGAGAAGCTCTACGGGCGGGACGACGAGGTCGAGACCTTGCTCACCGCCTTCGAACGCGTGGTGTCGAGCGGGGCGCCGGAGTTGGTGTTGGTCTCTGGCTATTCCGGCATCGGCAAGTCGGCGGTGGTCAATGAACTCCACAAAGTTCTGGTGCCGCCGCACGGCCTGTTCGCGTCCGGCAAGTTCGATCAGTACAAGCGCGACATTCCGTATGCGACCCTGGCACAGGCGTTCCAAAGCCTTATCCGAGGACTGCTCGCTAAGAGCGACGCCGATCTGGCACCCTGGCGCGAGACGCTGATAGAGACTCTGGGACCGAACGGACGGCTGATGGTCGATCTCGTCCCCGAACTGAAGCTCATCATCGGCGAACAGCCGCCGGTGGCTGACCTTCCGCCATCGGAGGCGCAACGGCGATTTGAGCTCGTACTGCGGCGGTTCATTGGTGTCTTCGCCCAGCCGGAGCATCCGCTGGCACTGTTCCTGGATGACCTGCAGTGGCTTGACACAGCGACGCTCGATCTGCTGGAAGATCTCTTGACCCGGCCGGATCTACAATACCTGATGCTGGTTGGTGCCTATCGCGACAACGAAGTAACCGCCGCCCATCCGCTGATGCGGAAACTTCACGCGATCAAAAGCGCCGGCGGCAAGGTCGCGGAGATCACGCTTGCGCCGCTTACCAAAGGCTGTCTCCAGTCCTTGATCGCGGATGCGCTCTACTGTCAGCCCGACCGTGCAGACCCGCTCGTGCAAATGATGCACGACAAGACTGGTGGCAATCCGTTCTTCGTCCGTCAGTTTCTATTTTCGCTCGCCGAAGAGGGAATGCTCACCTTTGATCATGACGCGGCATGCTGGTCCTGGGATCTCGAGCGCATTCACGCCAAAGGATACACCGACAACGTCGTGCACCTTATGGTCGGCAAGCTCGCGCGCCAGCCACTCGAAACGCGGGAGGCGTTGCAGCAGTTGGCCTGTCTTGGAAACATCGCTGATACCACGATGCTTTCACTCGTCCTCGGGATCCCGGAAGAGCAAGTCGCCGGGGCCTTGTGGCCCGCCGTCGCTCATGAGCTACTCGAGCGGCTGCCGGACGCCTACCGGTTCGTCCACGATCGCGTTCAGGAGGCCGCCTATTCGCTGATCCCGGAGGAGCGACGCGGCGAGTTGCACCTACGCATAGGCAGACTGCTTGCGGCGAACACCGCGCCGGGGTTGATCGACGATTATGTTTTCGAGATTGTCAGCCAGCTCAATCGGGGAGCCGCACTGATCAAGTCAACCGAGGAGCGCGAGCAACTGGCCGAGTTCAATCTGCTGGCTGGCAAGCGCGCCGAGGCGTCGACGGCATACGCCTCGGCGCTCAACTACTTTGTCGCCGGCACGAAGCTGCTGCCCGAAGACGCCTGGGAGCGCCGGCCCAATCTGACCTTCGCGCTTGAGCTGAACCGAGCCGAATGCGAGTTCCACCTGGGCGCGCTGCCGGACGCGGAGGAGCGGCTGGCTCAGCTTTCCAATCATGCTCTCTGCTGCGACGACCAGGCTGCTGTCGCCGGCCTGCGCATCGATCTCTATGCGGCGCTCGGTCAGACCAATCGATCCGCGGCGGTCGGTCTCGACTATCTCAGGCAGCATCTCGCCATTGACTGGTCGCCGCATCCGGCCGACGAGGAGGTGCAGCGAGAATATGACCGGATATGGTCGGGGCTCGGGAGCCACGCCATCGAGGAGCTCATTGATCTTCCGTTGATGAGCGACCCAGCATCCTCCGCGACCCTGGATATTCTCACGCGGCTCGTTGGGGCGGTATGGCATACGGATGCGAATCTGGCCTGCATGGCAATCTGCCTAGCTGTGAACCTGAGCCTCGAGCGGGGTAACAGCGACGGCTCCTGCTACCATTATGTGTCGCTTGGCTATATTGCCGGGCCGCGCTTCGGCGACTATGAGGCCGGATTTCGGTTCGGTCAGCTAGGCTGCCATCTCGTCGAAAAGCACGACCTGAAGCGCTTTCAGGCCAGGACTTACAAAGACTTCGGGGCTCACGTCATACCGTGGACGAGACATGTCCGGACCGGCCGCGACATCTTGCGGCGCGCGCTTGACATCGCCAACCAGAGCGGCGACCTCACGTTCGCCGGATACAGCCATGTCAGTTTGAACTCGAACCTGCTGGCGGCTGGCGATCCGCTTATCGACGTGCAACAGCAAGCAGAGATTGGCCTCGCGTTCGCGCGCGAGGTGCGGTTCCAGTTCGTTGAAGACCTCGCCAGCGCGCAGCTGGGACTCGTCCGGACACTGCGCGGGTTGACACGGAAATTCGGCTCCTTTGACGACGACGGATTTGACGAAGGTGAGATCGAACGCCGGTTTTCCGAAAATCCGAATCTTGCGGAAACCTGCTACTTCGTCAGAAAACTGCAGGCGCGGTTCTTCGCGGGCGACCATGAGGCGGCCGTGGATGCCTCATTGCGGGCACAGAGACTGCCATGGACATCGGTGTCGCATTTCGAAGAAACGCCGGAGCATCATTTCTACGGCGCCTTGGCGCGCGCCGCATGCTGCGACTCTGCCGCAGCTGACCAGCGGGCCTGGCATACGGAGGCGCTGCTCGCCCACCACCGACAGCTTGAAATCTACGCGAAGAATTGCCGGGAGAACTTCGAGAACCGAGCCGGGCTGGTCGGCGCCGAGATAGCACGCCTTGAAGGCCGCGATATCGACGCGGCGCGCCTTTACGAACAAGCTATCCGCTCGGCGCGCGCAAACGGCTTCGTTCATCATGAAGCCCTCGCATATGAACTCGCCGCCTGCTTTTATGCGCGAGGAGGCTTCGAGGACTTCACTCGTCTTTATCTCCGCAACGCGCGTGGCTGCTATCTGCGCTGGGGTGCCGACGGCAAGGTGCGGCAACTCGACCAACTCTATCCCGACCTGAGAGGGGAAGAACGTGCTCCCGCTCCAACGAGCACTATTGGTGCACCGGTCGAACAACTCGATCTCGCGACCGTTATCAAAATCTCGCAAGCCGTGTCGGGCGAGATTGTTCTTCAAAAGCTGATCGACACGGTCTTGCGCACAGCCGTTGAGCAGGCAGGCGCCGAGCGCGGCCTGTTGATCCTGCCGCGTGGCGGTGAGTCACGGATCACCGCGGAGGCCACGACGGGCGGCGAAACGGTGGTGGTGCGGATGCGTGACGAGATCGTGACAGGGACAACCCTGCCGCAATCGCTCCTTCATTATGTCTTGCGCACAAACGAAAGCGTCGTACTCGACGACGCCATGGCTCAGAATCCATTCTCCGCGGACCCTTACATTTGTCACCACCGTGCTCGTTCCATTCTCTGTGTTCCGTTGCTCAATCAGGGCCAACTTGCCGGGGTACTCTATCTTGAGAACAACCTCGCCCCTCGGGTCTTCGCGCCGACCCGGATCGTAGTGCTGAAGCTGCTCGCCTCTCAGGCAGCGATCTCACTGGAGAATACCCGGCTGTACCGCGATCTCGATGAACGCGAAGCCAAGATCAGTCGCCTCGTCAAGGCCAACATCATCGGGATCGTCATCTGGGATATCGAAGGTCGCATCCTTGAGGCCAACGACGCGTTCCTCCGCATGGTGGGATACGACCGAGAGGATCTCGCCTCGGGTCGGCTATGCTGGACGGACCTGACGCCGGCCGAATGGCGCGACCGCGATGCTCGGAACGTCGCGGAGTTAAAGACGATCGGGTCGGTCCAACCGTTCGAGAAGGAGTACTTTCGGAAAGACGGCAGCCGTCTACCCGTGCTGATGGGCGGTGCTCTTTTAGAAGAAAGCAGGAACGAAGGTGTCTCTTTCGTCCTCGATTTGACGGAGCGCCGGCAGGCCGAAGAGGCGTTACGGGAGAGCGAGGAGGCCTTGCGCGAAGCGCTGGTGCAACTGGCCCACGCAAACCGCGTCGCCACGATGGGGCAGCTCACAGCCTCCATCGCCCATGAAGTCAATCAGCCGCTCGCCGCGTCGCTCACCAACGCCCAGGCGGCCTTGCGCTGGCTCGCTACCCGTCCGCCGAACCTGGAGGAGGTGACTCAGGCGCTCGACCGGATTGTCGAGAACGCCAATCGAGCCGGCGATGTCATTGGCCGGATCCGTGCCTTGGTCAAGAAGGAACCCACTCGCAAGGGGCAATTCGACCTCAACGAGGCCATTCGTCACGTGATTGCCTTGACCGGCAATGAAGTGCTCCGACAAGGCGTCACGCTGCGGACCCAATTCGCGACGAGCCTCCCATCCGTGGAAGGAGATCGCGTCCAGCTGCAACAGGTGATCCTAAACCTGATCATGAACGCCATCGAGGCGATGATCGGCCTTAATGAGGAAGAGCGCGAGTTGCTGATCAGCACGGGGACAGAGGCCTCGGGAGATGTGGTCGTCGGGGTGCGCGACTCGGGTCCGGGCCTTGACCCACAAAGTATGGACTGCATTTTCGAGGCCTTCTACACCACCAAATCCAGCGGCATGGGTATGGGCCTGGCGATCTCCCGTTCGATCATCGAGGCTCATGGCGGTCGGATGTGGGCCACCGCTAGTGGCCCTCGTGGGGCGGCGTTTCTGTTTACCCTGCCTCTAGAACGAGACGAAACCCCTGGCGCAACCCATGCCGACCAAATCGCGATGTTTGGAAAATAGGGCCAACGACTGGCTGAAGCTCACGCAGGCAGTGCTCTCCGCGAAGTGTGAAGGCCGTCGGCGGGCCTCTCCTCTCCATCGCGAGGCGACTGAGGTGCTTCCGAAGTTGAATTCACCTTCACGGCGCGGTCTTCAGGCCAATGGAGGCAGCAGTGGCGAAAGCAACAAGCGCATCGCATCGCACGAAATCTTGCGACGTAAGCTGGACTCGATGGACAGCACCACCATGTCCGCACCAGCAAAACGGTCTGGGCCCCAAGCTCGATGGTCCTCGGGTACGGACCCAAAAACCCCTTCCAAGACGCGGATCGCTTGGGCTTACTGCATGGTCGCGGAACTCTCTGAAGGGCAAAGATTCTCGAGGTCCTCCACAAGACGGACAAGCCCGAGGGAGTAGCACCAAAGATCGAACCGCGTCCCAGTCACATATAGGGTAAAGACAGATCTCCAGGCGTGCAAAGCTTGTCCCCAGGGAGGCGTGATTGCTTGGCTTGGCTTGGTGGAAAAAGTCATCAAATGAGCCTCAAAGGCCGTATTCGGCCATGATGCACCATCTGGCGGCATCGAGAGCGGAGAGGTCAGAACCCAGGGCCCAGCTTTCCCTTGTGCGCTGGGAAACAGCGTCAACGGGACCAGCTCGATTTCGATTCGGTTGAGTTCATATGTCATGGTGCCAATCCTCGGAAGAACGCAAAGAACGACGCAAACGGTGCGACCCGTGGGCTCGCCGGCGGTGGAGCCGCCGTCCGGAATGCTCTTGATTCAGGTACCCCGCTGAACTCCCGTGAGCTTGCCGAAATGGCCGCGCGGGAGAATGTACCCTGACCATAGCAGGACGCTGCCCGACCTGCCATTGATCGGAGGTTAGGATCGGGTAGCAAACAGGAGGGGATGACTTATACGGTGGTTTAGGAGGCCTTGCTCGAGGCCGGCCGCGTGGTGGCTCTGCTGAAAAGTCGACCGTCACCCGCTTCGCGATGAGATGCCCTCGGCAAAGACAGACGACCATGACGCCGATATCGCGCTCCTTTTCCGAGGGCAACATCCTCGAAAACGACTGGTTGAGCCTGGGATGGCTCCCCAGCTCCCGCTTGTCTGCTGCGGCCGTATAATTTCCGCATACACAAGTATGATGGTTGACCTGTGCACTTTGTTTTAACGTTGCTCGCAAGTGCAGGCTTCGCCACGCTGCTCATCCTCGCACCGGGGTCGCTAGCCATTCACAGAAACGTTGGAACTATGGCCAGTTTTCAGGTCACCGTTAGGGAAGGACGCAGAATGCCGACGGTATCTCCGACTCCGATCACGCCCCGAGACGAGCGCGTTGTCACCGCCCACGAGGCGCTTGAGCCCCTCTACGAAAGACTGGCGTTGCACACCGAATCCACCTTGCTTTCGGCGGCAATGGCAGCCGGATGGCCAGCCGAGGAAGCAACGCGGGCGCTGGCCGCCCTTAGATTGCAAGATGCCCTCAGTATTCTTTGCCGCGCGAATGGAGGTCCACGCATATCGATGCACAGCCCAACGGCCGAATGAAATGGCAGTCCTGCGGAAGTCGCGCCCGCCATTGCGTCCGCCCTCCGATGGCTCGCCATGGTCGTCACCTGAGCCATCCTCGGCGCGCAAGCTCTTCATCGAGGCCGCGGTAACTGGAAGCACGAGCTGGGAAGGACTGTAGGAAGCGGCGGCAAGCGCATGGTGGATAAACCAGCGATGCAAGCGGCCGTTATACGAATAGATAGCATGCCTGATTCCAACGCATCTCTTCATTATCGGGTACAAGAATGCTCTACTGTGAGCGCCTTCTTGAAGGCAACGAGCGGCCTAACTCTTCGTGGTGCAAGAGTTCATTTGCCACCCGCTAAGTGCGAGCCCTCTTCCTGATGAGCCGCCGACTAGTGTCACGAGCCTCGCAGATGTCCAAGAGACGCCCGGCAGCCATGTCTGAACGACCGCTCACAATTGACGAAAGTCGTTACCACACGGAGGCCGTTCACGATGGCAGCACAAAGATACAGCCGTTGCAAGAACCTCAACATTTACTGGACGGTGTTCGATAAAGTCATCGGACAGGCTGCCATCATCGATGGGTTTGTCATGGACATGCTCACCGCCGAGGAGGCCAATAAATTGGTCGATCTGCTAAACCGTGGCAGCCAAGTGAGCCACTGGTGTTTTGCCGAACGGTTTTAGGAGCAACCGGTGATCCAGCGCCACATCGACCGAGCTCCTCCAGCCGGATTTCACGGGCGGCTTCGACGACAGTCGAGAACTCGACATCAGGTCCAGGACCGAGGTCGAACACCTGACGGCCAGGCACTTCCAGCTGACCAGCTCACAAGTCCAGGGAGGCAGCTCAACGCCGCCGGTCTGGGCCGGCGGCCGCGCAGCAATGCATTCCCACTATCGATCCGGACCGCTCCATCGTTCTGCACGATGTGAGCAATGATCCCGCCAGCTTGGGGCAGCCGCCCCGCCGAGTGGATGAAGGCAGGATCGCGCTCGGCGAGCGCGATCCTGTCTAGTAGTTTGACGGGGAGCCGGACCTCAACCGGCGCCTTGTCAAGGGTGCGTCCTCTGCCGCAGCTGCAATGGCTACAAACATAGCGGAGTGTCGGGATCGATCAGATCCGGGCGCCACCCGTCGCATCAATCATCTGGCCCGTCGTCCAACGCGCATCGTTCGATGCGAGGAAGGCGATGACGTCGGCGACGTCCTCCGCCTGTCCGACACGTGAAAAGACCGAGAGGGCTTCGGCGCCGGCGCGCGCATCCGGCGATGCCAGCCACTCGGCATTCATATCCGTCTCCGTTACGCCCGGCAGCACGGCATTGACCGTAATCCCGCGAGCTGCAAATTCAGGTGCCAGCGCCAGTGTCAATGTCTCCAGCGCCCCCTTGGAGGCCGCATAGGCGGGATGGGTCGGCGCCGCGATCCGCGTAAACCCAGTGGAGACATTGATGACGCGGCCGTTGTCAAGAATGTGGTCGGCCACTGCCTGGATCAGGAAGAACGGCGCCTTGTAGTTAATCGTCATCACCTCATCGAAAGCAGCTTCGCTCGTCTGCTTCAACGGCAGTGCCGGCGCAATGCCTGCATTGTTCACCAGAATATCAAGAGCGGACGAGCCCGTCTCGGTACGCGCGGCTTCGCTGAACTGCGCCCAGAGACTGTCGGCCGCCTCCTTGCCCTGTCTCAGATCAGCTTTGACACCGACAGCCTTGACACCAAGCGCCTCGATGTCGCGTACGGTGGCCTTGGCCGCATCCGCGTTGGCGGTGTAGTGCACGCCAATCAGTGCGGCACCCTCCCTCGCAAACGCAAGAGCAACCGCCCGGCCGATACCGCGCGAACTTCCTGTGATAAGGGCTATCTTGTTTGCTAGTCTTTGGGACATGGGTCACTCCGTTGCTAATTTAAGTAGTGATCGCTATCATAAGCGGCGAAGCTAGTCTGTCAACAATTTAATAGGGATTGCTATTTTAATGACGGATCCAGTCCGCAAACGAGGCAGACCACGCGTGCTTGATCGCGACGTCGGGCTCGACATCGCGGCACGCTTGTTCTGGGAACGCGGCTACGAAGGAACCTCGACGGCCGACCTCACGAAGGCCATGGGGATCAATCCGCCGACTCTCTATTCAATGTTCGGCTCAAAGGAGGAATTATACCGTCAGTCGCTCGACTTCAGCATTGCCCGTGAAAACAGCCGCCGGTCAGAAATCTTAGCGTCCAACCTTCCGGTTCACAAAGCCCTAAGCCTCTACCTTTACGACATCGCTGATGGTGACACCCAGCCGGACAAGCCGCGAGGTTGCATGGTCTCGACGGCGGTCCTGCAGCACGCGGAAGAGAATGCGTCAGTGGCGCGGATGACGGCGGCATTGCGCGAGACCTCGATGCAGACACTCAAAGCCCGGTTTGACCGGGCCGTCGAGGAAGGCGAATTGCCGGCGCAAACCGATACCGATACGCTCGCGCGCTTCTATGGTGCGATTATCCAGGGCATGTCCGCACAGGCCTGCGATGGCGCCTGCAATGCGCGGCTGAAGCGGATGATCGACATCGCACTCACGGCCTGGCCCGGGAAGCTTAGCACCTAACGAGCGCTGGCAACTCGGCGAGCATCGTCTGATACATGAGATCGACGGACTTCATAAGCTCGACTCCGGCGTTATACTGTTCTTCAAAAACAGTATAACGGTCGAGAGCATAGGTCACATCCATCCTGCAAAAGATCATCGACCTGGCCACCACCGGCCAGTTCACGATACCGATCAGCCGCACCGCCCCTTTATCCGAGGCGATTTCCCTGATCGGAGACCTCGAAGCCGGCAACCGGCTTCCAGGAAAATCCGTAATCGTGATGGGGTGACGAGGGGCACGAGTATGATGCGCGATGATAACCGTCTCGGGTTTGGAATGTTAAAACGGCAAGAAACCGCTCAGAACTGCCAATCGACGAGCTGCTCTCCGCCAGACACCTCAAGCACAGTGCCTGTAACGTAGGGGTTGGTCATCAAAAACACCGCAGCGTGCCCCACGTCGGCCGGTTGACCGATCCGGCGCGCTGGGAAATTGGCGCGCACCTTTTCGCGGACATCAGCGGCGTCTGTCGCGGAAAGGAAGTTCCAAAGGTCGGTATCGATGAACCCAGGCCGAATGACGTTTACCCTGATTGGGCCAAGTTCGAGCGCCAGCGAGCGCGCGAGTGCCTCCACTGCGGCAAAAGTCGATGTGACGCTCGTCATGCCGAACTTCGAACGGGCCGCGATCCCTCCGGTCATAAAGGTGATCGACCCGTTAGAGGAGAGTTTTGGTACAGCATAGCGCGCACATGCCCAGGAGCCGAGAAACTTGCTATTGCCGTAGCTGCGCGCCCCTCGCATGTCTTCGTCCATGAATGCACCCCAGCTGCCATCGGTTGGCCCCGCAGCGACAAGCAAATGATCCAGATTGCCAATTGCCTTGAAGGAAGCCCGAACGTCGTCCTCATCGCTAATGTCGAGCACTAGCTGCTCGAAGGGCGCCAGCTCTGGATGGTCTGCTGAAGAAACCGAGCGCCGGCTGGCGACCGTTACGCTCGCTCCCGCCGCGTGAGCGGCCTGAGCGATGCCGAGCCCTATCCCTGTTTTGCCGCCGACGACGACCACACGTTTTCCAGTGAGATCATATGAAGGTGATTGCGCACGCTTCAGCTCGTTCTGTGCCGTTGCCATGATAGCTTCCTTGAGTGTGTTTGTCTGAATGAGCTATGCGATCTGTCTAAGCACACCGCCATCAACGCGCATGGAGGCCCCGGTTGTTCCGGATGCCTGCTCCGAGCATATGTAGACGACCATGTTGGCCACCTCCTCCGTGCTCGTGAACCGATTGATGAGCGTTGTCGGGCGCATGGCCTTCAGGAATTGCTGTTCCGCCTCTTCCTGGGTGATGCCCTGTTCCCGAGCCGTTCCCGCCATCCAGTTCGCCATGATTTCAGAGTTCGTCGGACCAGGAAGCACCGAATTGACCGTCACGCCCGTCCCCGCAACCGTCTCAGCCAAACCTCGCGAGATCGCCAACTGCGCCGTCTTGGTCATGCCGTAGTCGATCATATCCCTTGGGATTGCGAGTGCGGATTCGCTGCTGATGAACACAACACGCCCCCAGCCCCGCGCGGTCATCCTCGGCAGGTAATGGCGCGCTGCACGAACGCCACTCATGACGTTGAGCTGAAACAGGCTCAGCCAGTCTTCATCGGTAAGATCGGAGAAGGGTTTGGGATTGGCTGTGCCTGCGTTGTTGATAAGAATGTCGGCATCGGGCGCCTGGGCTGCAAGAACCGCGCTGCCTTCCTTGGTGGCCAGATCCGCAACCACGCCGGTGATCTCGATGTCTGGGAAGAGCGCCTTGACTTCAGCCACCGCTGTGGAGACCCGGCCCTCGCTACGGCCATTGATAACCACGGATGCGCCGGCCCGCGCCAAGCCCTGTGCGATCGCCCGACCAATGCCGGCGGTGGATCCGGTGACGACTGCTTTGCGACCTTCAAGTGAAATGTTCATGATCGTGTTCTCGATGAATTGTGACGATCACTGTTTGTAGCGCATGGCGAAAATAACGATAATACGGACGAATGGCATGAAATTGATGCGATATTGGAATAAATAGCAGCGAGCTTAAAGTGCGGATCTCACACTCCGGCGCTTGTTACCGAAGGTCACCAAGGCGTTCAAATGCCGCTAGATCCGCCCTTCGAGCGACGCGGCGAGGAAGTCTGTCACGTGCCGAACCCGCGCAGAAACCAGCCGACGCTTCGGCCAGACAAAGCTGATGTCCCTTGTGCCCTGAACATATTCGCCGAGGATCGTCACGACGTCAGGATGCGAGAGCTCTTCGACGAGCGATGCCTTGGTGAACATGCCGATCCCGACGCCTGCAAGCACACCCGCACGGATCGTCTCGATGCTGTTGGAGGTGAGGTTGCCGCGCACTGCGACGCTGAAGTGACCTTCTTGACCGACGAATGGCCAATTCGCCGACTCCTTGAAGCCGCCGTAGACGAGGCAGTTGTGATCTGCAAGATCGGCAGGCTTTGTGGGAATACCATGCTTTTCGAAATACTGGCGAGATCCGACGCATACGAGAGGAGTCTTTGCCACCCGTCTGACGACGGCATCGGGCTCTTCGACAGACCCCACTCTTATCACCAAATCGACCCGATCCTCGACCATGTCCCGCATGAGGTCCGATAGAACCAGATCCACTTCGAGCTTGGGAAATCTGGACAGCAGATCCGGAATGATTGGCAGGATATGAAGGCGACCGAGGGTGGTGGGGACAGCAATGCGTATCGACCCCGACATGTCAACCGCGCTGCCTATGACCTCGCGATTGGCGTCGTCGATCTCCTCGAGCAACGGCTTCATCCTGTCGAAGTATCTTTGCCCCTGATCCGTCAAGGTGACGTTTCGGGTGCTGCGATTGAAGAGTGCGACGCCCAGACGGTTTTCGAGCGCACCGATCGCTTTGCTGACCGCCGGCTGTGACGTGCCGGTTCTGCGGGCGGCCGCCGTAAAGCCGCCCGTCTCGACGACCGCAAGGAACGCCTTGAGCTCGGAAAGCCGGTCCATCTTATGCCTTTACGGTATGGAAGGCTGGGATATTTCCGACCATTCCTGCAATACTTTTACACACATGTATCATCCCTCCCAGCGCCGTTCGACGATGATGCTTGCTTCGGCAGTTCCGTTACGAGTGCATCTATGGCCGCCCGCACCCGGGTTGGCAGGTGAGCGCCATCCGGCCACAAAGCCCAGACCTCGGATACATAGGGAGGCATCTGCCGCATCACAGGCACGAGCTCACCGGCCTCGACCCGTTTCTTGACGAGCCAGAACGGCAGCCACGCTAGTCCGAAACCCTCTGTCGCGGCGTCTGCTATGGCGTCGATGTCGTCAAACCGGAGCCGGGAGACAGGATTGAATTCATGGACGACACCTTCGACCTCGAGCGTCCAGGACTGCACCCGCCCCGCGCGGGAATACGTGACCGTGTCATGGGCGTCGAGCTCTGAGATAGCTTCCGGAACGCCTTGCCTTTCGAGGTAGCCCGGCGCGGCGTAAAGCATCGTCTCCTCATGGCCGACCCGACGGATGCGCGTGCCCGCGGCATTGCCCGGCGAACCGTTTCGTATCGCGAGGTCGAAGCCGTCCTCCAGGAGATCGACTTTACGATCGCTGAAGCTGAGTTCCAGCTCAAGGCCGGGGTTTTCTCTGGCAAGCCTGGTCAGGATGGGAGCGACACACATTCGACCGAAGAGAACAGGCATAGACACCCGAAGCTTGCCCCGCGGCGCGCTCGATCCCGAATCCAGCGCGGCCTCGACGGCACGAAGTTCGGCCATCGCCCGCTGGCAGTGCTCGTAAAAGAGCTGTCCGTCCGCCGTGACGCTCTGATGACGGGTGGTTCGGTCGAACAGCCGGACATTTAGACCTGCTTCGAGGCGGGCAACCGCCCTTCCGACCGAAGAGCGTGACAGGTTCAGCCGTCGCCCAGCTTCGGAAAAGCCTCCGGTATCGACGGCACAGACGAAAACGGGGATGTCGCTCATGGAGATCGTCATAAATGATTGTAGCATCTTACGCACCAGAGTCGAGCCGAAACGGCGCGACTGGTGCGCTGTTCGAGGTGCTACCTTCTGGTCATCAAAAATCGGAAGGATTAAATCCATGCAAAACCTCATGAAGCGTTGGGAACTATCAGCCTTCAACCGGAACGGACTGAGCCTTGAACAAGTGCCAGCCCCAATAGTTGGGCCAGACGAAGTGCTCGTCAGGGTCAATGCGGTCGCACTCAATTATCGCGACCAGGACGTTATTGCCGGGCGCATGGGCGCGTTCAACCTGCCAATGACCATTGGCTCCGACATGTCTGGTACGGTTGTCGAGGTGGGCAAGTCTGTTGAAAAGTTCGCGGTCGGAAACCGGGTGATCTCGACATTCTTTCCGGACTGGAAAGATGGTCGTCCTCTCGGGTCCGGTCGACATCCAAACTACCAATCCCTCGGCGGCTTCTATCCGGGTGTCTTGAGCGAATACGTCTCTTTTCCGGCGGCATGGCTGACGAAAGGCCCATCATCACTCGACGAGCTCGGGGCCAGCACGCTTCCTTGCGCGGGGCTCACCGCCTGGTACGCGCTCGTCGAACTCGGCCGGGTCGAGAAGGGCCAGACCGTCCTGATTGAGGGAACGGGCGGCGTCGCGATCTTCGGCGCGCAGATCGCCAAGGCAAAAGGTGCGACCGTGATCCTCGTTTCCGGAAGCGACGAGAAGCTCGAACGGGCGAAGGCACTCGGCCTTGCCGATTTCGTGATCAACCGAACTCGCGAGGACTGGGTCGGTAAAGTCTACGACATCACGTCGGACCGCGGCGTCGACCATGTTCTCGAAATTGTTGGCGGCCCTCACCTCGCAAAGGCTCTCGAAGCAGTCGCGCCTGGTGGCCGCATATCGATGATCGGCGTTTTGGAAGGCGGGCAGTTGTCTGCTTCCGTTGGCCCACTCCTTCTGAAAGGGCCTGTCATTCAGGGTATTGCCGTCGGTCATCAACGCGCGCAGGAAGAGCTTGTGATGGCGATCGACGAACTTCAGATCAAGCCCATCGTCGACGCCCGCTACGGCCTATCGGATCTCCAGTCGGCTCTGGAGCAGCTCAATCGGGGAGCCTTTGGCAAGATCGTCGTCGACTTCTCTCTTTGATCGATAACGGAAAAGGTGAATCATGTACCGTAGAGATTTCTTGTCAACCACAGCGTTCTTCGGTGCCGCAGTAGCAGGCTGCGGCCCCGGATGGATGCCACCTTTGAAATCGTCGCGCCCGTTAAACTCCTGCATTAGCGGGCTGACCTTTCCCCGATCGAAGGACTTCCTATGACGCAGGACGCTCACGAGCTTCAGGCTATCAATACCCCTTGGCAGAACGCCATTCAGGAAATCCTGCGCATGGTCATCAGGGACATGTATCATGCCGGCAGTGAGAACAGGAATATCAAACGCATAGAGGAAGCTTCTGTCGACAGCAACTATACCGATTTGCGACTGCTTGGCACGGACGAATGGACGGAAGTGGTTGTCAAGGAAAGGGTGAGCAACTTCGTCACCACGCTCTTGACGTCCTTTACCTATGATCGTGCCTGAGTTCTTGCGTCGCAGGTGACGAATGCACCGGCAGGGAGGATCCTTGCTCTGACTGGGAAAGGCGATTGAGGAGTTCATTGAAACGCTCGTCGGCCGCGATGGGCTGATGCTGAGGCAATGCCTGGACTGCGCGAAGCACGGTCGAATCCAACGCAAGTCTTGCTACATGGTTCGCAATGTCAGTTGTCATGAGTAAAGTCGCCCTCTGCAGATACCACAGAAACGCACGGGCGGGAGCTTGGTTCGAGGCCGCAGCGGTATTTCACGCTCGTCTGAGAGATCAATTGGTCCATACCTCCACACTTCGACTTGACGCCATGGCGTTTTCGCGACAGCAACCGCTTTCTCCTGACACTGTCGATGCCAACAAGCTGGTTGCTAACATGGCCGAGATCCTGTCCTCGACCCTTGGTGAGACGAGGACCAAGGCCGATGCGAACCAGCTCGAAAACGCGGTGCTCAACCTCGCCGTCAATGCGCGTGACGCGATGCCGGACGGCGGCAAGCTGACGATCGAGACAGCAAACGCTCATATCGACGAAGCTTACGCGGCAGAACACGACGTCGCGCCCGGACAGTATGTGATGATTGCGGTCACGCATACCGGCTGCGGCATGCCGCAGGAGATCATCAAGAAGGCGTTCGACCCGTTCTTCACCACCAAGCCTGTCGGTAAGGGGACCAGCCTTGGCCTCAGCCAGGCCTTTGGTTTTGCCAGGCAGTCGGGTGGACATCTGAAGATTTTTTCAGAGGTCGGAACCGGCACGACGATGAAAATCTACCTGCCGCGTGACTATGGCACGAACGACATCGCGCCCCACGTGAAGGACGAAAGTGTGCCGCGAGGGACCGCGAGCGAAGCCGTCTTGCTGGTGGAGGACGACGCCAGTGTCCGTGAGATCCACACCAAGATGCTGGAAGAACTCGGCTACAGCGTCATTGCAGTAGATGGACCAGTCACGGCTCTCAAGATCGTTGACGAGCGCGCCGACATTCGCCTGCTGTTGACCGACATCGTCATGGCGCCAATGAATGGCCGCAAGCTGGCAGACGAGGTCCGAAGCAAGCATCCGCGCCTGCCTGTCGTCTTCCCGGCGTCATATTCTTGCAGAAACCCACGACACTCGGCGATCTTGCCCGCAAAGTGCGTAGCGCTCTCGACGGCTAGATTCGGACAGATCGCCCGGCCATCTTCAGGCCGCCATTCTCATCAGAGTTTCGGTGATCTTGTGAGTATCGTAGGGCTTGGGAAGGAACACGCCGCGGTCGAGTATGTCGGAACTTGCCGGGCGCTTCATACCGGAGACGATGAGGATTTCCATGGGTGGCCAGCGGTTGCGAGCGGTGGCCGCAAGCATCAATCCGTTCATGGAGCCCGGCATGTCGATATCTGTCCAAAGGATGGAGATGTCTTCGTCGCCCTCAAGCACAACCATTGCCTCATCAGCATTACGGGCTTCGACTGCTTCGAACCCCGCTTCCTCGACGATGTCTACCGCCAACATCAGGAGCATTGGTTCGTCTTCCACCACGAGTATCTTCATTGCCATTGCGCAGGTCCCGCCTCCCGTTCGACCTATAACTTTCTGCTTTGATTGGGGTTCCGCAATTTTCAGACCGCCTGCTATGGCCGGCTCGAAAGCAGGTGGCGTAGAGAAGGTTTCGAAAGTCGGTCCTATCTCCTCCTCGCGCCTCTTTCGGCGGCATCTTGCTCGCAAGTCGGTACACCCTATTTTGCTCGGGCGGATCGAATATATTGCTTCATGGTCGCAGCTGAGGGGTATCGTGTGAGTTGGTTCAGCATTGCCATCATCGCGGTTGTCGCGCTGCTAGCCCTGTGGGTGGTTTTGGCAGCATCAGGCGATCCCGGGTTTCTGAAGCGGGTCCAGCAAGTGGATTCTCAAGCCCTCAAGATAGCCGCTGCAGACACCGAGCTTGATCGATATGGCGCCAGGCTTTGCTACGAGCGGGAGGCGGCAAGCGGGCTCGTTTTGATCACCTCTAACCTGGAAGCGTTCGCAGCCCGCCTTTTAGCTGCCCGTTCCGCCGGCCGCAGCCTCGACCTCATGTATTATATGTGGAATGCGGACCTGACCGGAATGCTGATCATGCGGGAAGTCGTCGCTGCCGCTGACCGTGGCATACGCGTGAGGATCCTTCTCGACGATCTCGGCGTCTCCATGTCCGACAAGATCTTCTATGCGATTGACTGCCATCCGAATATCGAGCTGCGGCTCTTCAATCCAACGAAGGCGCGAGAGAATGTCCTGCGCCGCGGCCTCGAGATGGTCTTGCGGTTTCGAAGCGTCAACCGTCGCATGCACAACAAGGCATGGATTGCCGACGGCCGGATCGCGATGGTCGGGGGACGCAATATCGGCGACCCGTATTTCGATGCCGGCGAGGACGCAAACTTCAGGGACTTCGATCTGGTGATGGTCGGTCAAGCCGTTGCGAAAACCGAGCGTCTTTTCGACGACTACTGGAACAGTTCTGTTGCCGTGCCTGTACGCTCGTTGCTGTCGCGCCGCCCCAACAAGTTGAGGAAGCTTCGACGCAACATGGACCGCCTCGATTTCGAACAGCGTGCCCGGCCTTATCTTGATCGGGTTCAAGACAGAACATCACTGGAAGACGCTGTCGCCGAAAACCATTACATTTGGGTCGATAAAGTCGATGTTCTTGCCGATCCCCCGGAAAAAGCTGCGGGGAAGCTGCGCACCGGGCAAAACGTGCTGATGGAAACGCTTCTTCCTGTGATCACCGGCACAGCCGAGTTCATCCATATCACCTCGCCGTACTTCATTCCCGGCGAACGCGGTGTCAGGGCCCTGACGAAGCTCCGCGACAAAGGGGTGAAGGTTTCCGTCCTGACAAACTCGCTCGCAGCTACCGACGTTGCTGCAGTACACGCGGGGTATTCGCGCTACCGCCCCGCCCTGCTGAAAGCCGGCATTGAGCTCTACGAGCTGAAATCGATCGCCGACGTGGGATCCTTCTCCTTGCGCGGTTCCAAACAAGCCAGCCTGCACACGAAAGCCTTTGCCAGGGATGGCAAGTATGGCTTCATAGGATCTCTCAACCTCGATCCTAGGTCCGTTTCCTTGAACACGGAGATGGGCGTGCTGTTTAAGTCATCGGATCTTGTCGCGCAAATGGACGCGATCTTTGCCAAGGAAACCGAAACAGACCTGAGCTATCCCTTAAGGCTCGAAAACGGATCCCTGCGGTGGCTGAAAGTTGTCGATGGGAAACGTACCCTCGTCCGCGACGAGCCGGATGCCGGTATCGCGAGGCGCGCGACAGCGTGGCTCATAAAATGGCTGCCTCTCGAATCTCAGCTGTAATCGTGCCGAATTCTCGCGAGGAGGCAACCCTGAGCTCCATGGCGACCCTAAACGTGTCGCGGCACAACGGATGCCAATTTGGCCTACCAGTTCGCCAGCCATCAATTCGAGGTATTGGCTTCCACACTGACGCAGGCATCAAAATTGCTCCGCGGGTAGCAATCCGATCAGGGTTCGCCCGCATAAGAAAAACTGCGGAGCTATAAGAAATGCAGATTTATCAGCACAAGTTTTCCTGCGTGGTTGCGCGAACCGCCTTGCCACTCTTGGTTGCGAAGCTATTGGGTCAAGCGATGAACAGGGCAATCGCTGAGGCTTCGTTGTACTCGCGGAAATATTGCGTTGCATCTTGTCGCCGGATAACAATTGCATACATTTTATCAAAAAACGCGACCGAGGTCGCAGAGGCCGGGATCGAAACTTGTCTGCCACTATATCTACTGGGAATGAAGGTCTTGATCTAATCCTGGCCGGTGGGCTGCCGGCTCGCCGGCTTTATCTGCTCGAAGGGGCGCCAGGATCCGGCAAAACCACCCTCGCTCTACAGTTTCTACGCGAGGGGGTGAGGCAGGGCGAAAAGGCGCTCTACATCACCTTGTCGGAAACAAAGGAGGAGCTGTCCGAGGTCGCGGCCTCGCACGGTTTCGACATCAGCGAATTTGACGTTTTTGAATTCAGTTCGGCATCCGACGTCTTCGGAGACGGGCGCGAACAGTCTATCCTGCATCCTTGGGAGATGGAGCTTGGCGAAACGATCCGGCTGATCCAAGAGGAGGTCGAGAAGGTCCAGCCAAAACGGGTCGTCTTCGACAGCCTATCCGAAATGCGTCTTCTATCCCAGGATCCCCTGCGCTATCGACGACAGGTTCTTGCCCTGAAGCAGTTCTTCTCCGGTCGCGACACGACCGTCATTCTGGTCGACGACATGTTAGGCAATGCCAGTGAGCGGGATTCGCACCTTCATAGCCTCTGTCACGGGGTCATTACTCTGGAGCGCCTGACGCTCGATTTCGGTGCTGCGCGCCGTCGCCTGCAGGTCCAGAAGCTACGGGGTGTGGATTTCGCCGCCGGTTACCATGATTTCAACATTCGCAAAGGCGGGCTGCACGTTTATCCGCGCTTGATCGCCGCGACGCACCATACAGAGTTCACTGGCGAAACGATCGCAAGCGGAATCGGAGAACTGGACGATCTCTTCGGCGGCGGCCCGATGCGCGGAACTTGCACATTGGTGACCGGACCAGCCGGAAGCGGCAAGACGACAGTGGCGCTGCAGTATCTCTATGCAGCTTGTGCTCGCGGTGAGCGTTGTACAGTCTACGAGTTCGATGAGCGCATCGGCACGCTTCTCACCCGCGCGAAGGCGTTCAGCCTTGATCTCCAGGCTTTCATCGACGACGGAACTCTCGTCGTGCAGCAGATCGATCCCGCGGAAATCTCCCCCGGTGAGTTCGCAGCTCGGGTACGTCGCGAAGTTGAAGACCGCGGCTCACGGCTGATCGTTATCGACAGTCTCAATGGTTACATGGCGGCGATGCCGCAGGAACAACAACTGATCCTGCAGATGCATGAGCTCCTGTCCTATCTCAGCCACAAGGGCGTGGTGACTTTCCTGCTCAATCCACAGCACGGACTCGTCGGGACAATGTCGACAAGCCTCAACATTTCCTATGTTGCCGACACGGTCGTACTGCTGCGCTTCTTCGAGGCTGAAGGCCGTGTGCGCAAGGCGATCTCTGTGCTGAAGAACCGCGGTGGCATGCATGAGGATGCGATCCGCGAGCTGCGGGTCGATCGTGGAGGTCTGCGTATCGGCGAACCCTTGTCGCAGTTCCGGGGTGTGCTGACCGGGACGCCGGAATATCTCGGGTCCAGGGATCCCCTACTGGAAGACCGCAGCAGCGATGCTTGAACGTCAGCAGGAGGGGCAGCGTGTTCTCGTCAGCGCACCGTTCGGCCGCGACGGTGACACGCTCGCAGCGCTTTTGCGGGAACAGCAGTTCGAGGTCGATGTCTGCCGTGACCTAAAAGAGTTGTCCAGCGAGATCTGCGACGATATCGGCGTCATTCTCCTGACTGAGGAGACTCTGTCCGGCGACCTAACTCCTTTAAAAGACGCGTTGGCAAAGCAACCAACGTGGTCGGATGTGCCGTTTGTGCTGCTTGCCGCCCCTCGCTCCGGACGAACGACCAACGCGCAGTTGACGAACCTAAAGCTCTTTGACATCGCCATCAACAGCGTCGTGCTCGAACGCCCGCTCGGCCGAGCCTCGCTCCACAGCGCTGTCGCGTCCGCAATGCGCCTTCGCCAGAAACAGTTCCTGATGCGCGATCGGCTCCTGGAACTGGATGAGAGTGAGACCCGGCTGCGGCTGGCGACAAACGCTGCAGAGATTGGAACGTGGGACTTCGACCCGGTCACCGGCCGGCTGAGCTGGGACGACCGGTGCAAGGCAATGTTCGGTATCTTTGCGGACGGCGCGATCTCCTATGAAGACAGCTTCCTCGCGGGCCTTCACCCCGATGACCGGCAAATGGCAGACGACGCTGTCGCCAAAGCCCTCCAGCCTGGTAGCAGCGGGATCTATGATATCGAATTTCGAACGATCGGGATCGAAGACGGCATCGAGCGCTGGGTCGCGGCCAAGGGTGGGGCGATGTTTGCCGGCGGTAAACCAGTTCGCTTCATTGGGACGGTCATCGACATCACGCAGCGAAGGAAGACCGAGGAAGCCCTTGCGGCATCGGAAGCAGCGTTGAGGATCGAGCGGCAAGCGCTTGACGACCTCAATCGGACGCTCGAGGAGCGGGTCGCGCAGCGCACGGCCGAACTCGAAGAGGAAATGTCGGCGCGCAATCGGGCAGAAGAAGCGCTTCGGCAGTCTCAGAAAATGGAGGCCGTCGGTCAGCTCACCGGCGGTATTGCACACGACTTCAACAATATGCTGACAGGGATCATCGGCGGGATCAACGTTGCCAAGCGTCGCATTGCCGGCGGCCGACTGGACGATGTTGATCGATTCATGGATGCCGCTGCGGACGCGGCTAACCGCGCAGCAGCGCTGATCGCCCGGTTGTTGGCCTTTTCCCGTCGCCAAACGCTTGATGCCAAACCCCTTGATGTCAACGACCATCTCGTTGCGACGCGGGAATTGCTGCGGCGGACCTTGCCTGAGAACATAGCAATCGACATCGAGGCTGATCCCGAGGCCGGTTGGATCGTTGCAGATGCCAATCAGCTGGAAAGCGCTCTGCTGAACCTGGCGATCAACGCCCGCGACGCGATGCCGGACGGAGGCAGTCTGACGATCTCCACTGCGACCAGAAGAATTGATGAAATCGAGGCGCGATCCCTGCCAGGTCTGAAGCCCGGAGCGTTCGTTGCCATCGGTGTCAGCGATACGGGGGTGGGCATGCCGCCGGAGATTGTCGCAAGAGCGTTTGAACCTTTTTTCACCACCAAACCGATTGGTCAGGGGACGGGCCTTGGCCTTTCAATGATCTATGGCTTTGCGCAACAGTCAGGCGGTCAGGTCGAGATCGACAGCCGGGTTGGTGAGGGCACGACGATCAGGCTGCTCCTTCCTGCAACGGATAATGGTGATCAGGATCAAAGCCGTGAGAGCCTGGCCGTCGAAGCGGGTCAGGGGCAGACAGTGCTCGTCGTCGAAGACGACGATTCAGTCCGCCTGCTGATCTGCGAGGTTCTCGCCGATCTCTCTTACGAAGCGGTAGAAGCCTCGAATGCGGACGCAGCGATACCGATCATTGCCTCCCCACGCGCGATTGACCTATTGATCTCCGATGTCGGCTTGCCCGGGATGAACGGGCGTCAACTTGCCGAGGTCGCGCGTCAGCACCGTCCTGAGCTCCCCGTGATTTTCGTGACGGGATATGCGCAGAATGCCACAGCGAAGGCCGAGTTTCTCGGTTCCAATATGGCGATGATCGGTAAGCCGTTTGCGGTCGAGGTCCTCGCCGAGAAGATCTCCGATATGATCTCAAAAGAAAAACTGGCAGCGCCTAGGTAAACTGCGTTTGACGTGAATCGCGGCATCGTCGCGTAATCTTCCGGGGCGCTTGAACATCATCGAGATGGCAGCAGTGGTTCTGGTCCAAGCCGAGTTGAAGGGTGACCGAGAGTCGGATCTTCTTCAGAACTTTGTGACATGCGATATGGGATGATCATCCGGCATTTATCACGGGCGAGGCTGGCTGAGAGTCTTTTTTGCTCTTCCCTGCACAGGAGCGAGGATCGATGGCTGGCCATTTCTTCAACGTTCACGACGGCATCTCTATGCCGGACTTGGTAGGCACTGAGCATACCGACATCGAAAGCGCCCGTAGCGAAGCGGTAGAGACTATAGTTGAACGCCGTGTCGTCCCGTCGTTGAGCGGGGAGTCAAAGTCATCGACCAACCTGGTGTCTCTGCTCCAAGGACCGCCACAATGGACAAATGTCAAAACCGCACAGAGCGGCGAGCGCTCTTGGCCTGGGGCGGCAGTTTGCGGCATAAGCTATCCAGTGCTGACGCCTCGTTTTTCGTCGACATGAGATCGGGCTCATTCCCGCCGGAGGCTGGGCGATGCCCGACTGTTCGCAATCGACCGTTTCAAATTTGCTGTTGCGGGCTTTGCCTCTCGAAGCATTCGAGCTTCTGAGACCGGCGATGCAGCAGGTCGATCTTCCATTGAAGTATGAGTTGGTGACCCCTGGTGTGGCGAACGACCGGGTGTACTTCCTGGAGCGCGGGCTCGGATCTGTCGTTGCCACAAGCAGCGACGACGAAATCGTCGAAGTTGGGCACATCGGCTATGAGGGCATGTCGGGCGCGCACGCCCTGCTGAAAGTGCCGAAAACCCCCAACAGGACATTTATGCAGGCCGAGGGGAGCGGAATATCCGTACCGACCTCTGTCTTCCTCAATATGGTCGAACAGGTGCCGGCAGCCAACGACCTGCTGCTGCGCTACGTGCATTGTTGTGAGTTGCAACTAGCACATTCCGCCCTTGCCAATGCCCGCTACAACATGCCGGAACGGTTGGCGCGCTGGCTTCTGATGTGCCATGACAGGCTACTGACCGACGATTTGCCGCTCACCCACGAGTTTCTATCGATCATGCTCGGCGTTCGCCGCTCGGGCGTTACCAACGAGATCCACATTCTGGAAGGCGTGCATGCGATTAAGGCCACGCGCGGGAACGTCAGGATTGTGAACCGGAAAAAGCTGGAGGACATTGCCGGAGGCTCCTACGGCGTTCCCGAGCAGGAATATGCGGACTATATCGGGTTTCCGATCAAGAGATTGTAACCTCGGGCGAGAGGAGGCTGCTCAGGACGGTCAGTCGCCTGGTTCGTACGCCTCAGAAAACGGTACCTTCAGCAGCATGTTGCCATCTGCATTGCAGATCTCGATCTGGCGGTGCGAGATGTCCTTGCCCTCCCGGATCGCCGTGCTCATCATACCCCTGGCATCCTTGATCGCTTCGCTTCGCGCCGCGCCCAAGTCCGTAAGATCGGTGCCCTCCTCGTCCCTGATGATGTTCGTTCGCGTCAAAATGTGGAAAAAGAATCTTGGCATCGACCGCCTTTCGCGGAATGTGCCAACGTCAGTCAGGACCTGTGCCGGCTGGTGAGAACAGATACGCTGCGGGTTGCGAATCCTAAGTTATGTCAAAACCGCACGGTTATCGGACGACGCTAGGCTATTTCGGCAATCTGCGCCATAATCTTTCTATGCCTCTCTTGTCACTTGATGGGTTCGAGTGCGGGCTCCTCCCCGCTGGAGCCCAAAGATGCCTCAGATTCAAAAATTAGACGTTCAGAACCGGCTGCTTGCCGCCCTTGGCCGGGAAGCATTCGACGCACTGCAGCCCGGAATGGAGTGGGTCGATCTGCCCGTACGGACCGTGCTGATCGAAAGTGATCAGCCAACCCATCACGTGTTCTTTCTCGAAACGGGATTGGCGTCGATCGTTGCAAGGACAGTAGATGACGAGGCCATTGAGGTCGGCCATATCGGCTGGGAAGGATTGTGTGGCACACATCGGCTGCTGCGACTCGACACGACCCCCAATCGCACCTTCATGCAGATCGATGGAAGCGGCATCAGGGTTCCAGTTGAACTCGTCTACCGGCTGATCGACGAAGATGCCCGATCCCGAGATCTGTTTCTTCATTACATCCACACCTGTGAACTGCAGCTTGCCCATTCGGCGCTGGCAAACGGCAGGTATAATATGGCGGAGCGACTGTCGCGCTGGCTGCTGATGTGCCACGACCGCATCCGCGATGACGACATGGCGCTCACGCACGAATTCCTCTCCCTGATGCTGGGCGTGCGCCGCTCCGGTGTGACAGACCACTTGCATATTCTCGAAGGCATGCTGGCGATCAAGGCGACGCGCGGTCGGATACGCGTGCGCGACCGGGCCAAGCTGGAAGAGATTGCCGGCGGTTGTTACGGAGCGCCCGAGAAAGAATACGAACGCTTGATTGGAAGCAAGTGACATCAGGGGCGAAGCAGGTCCGCCTCAAGCTGCTCCTCGACCATCTGCGAAAAGGCCGGTGGCGCAAGCTTCCGAAACAGGTCGGTTTGAAAACAGCGCTCGTTGCCGAGGAGCTTGGCCTGATCGAGGCCAAGGGTGATGACCTCAGAGCAAGAAGCTACCGCCTGACAGTGGGTGGAAGCGCTTACCTGACGGACATCGTGATTGCGGGTGAATGAACGGCAATTGAGCCGAGTTACGATGTCCGTACAAGACCCTCAGCAACCGGCGGGCGTTCGCAGCGCCCCGGTACCGCTCCAGCCCATACGGCATCTTGCAGAGCGGAGCGAACGACGGCGGATGCTGCATGGTGAGGATTGTGGCCTACACCTTGCAGCAACCGGATTCTCGCTTGAGGCACTCTCTGGACAAGCCAGTCGAGGTGCCAATGCGGATCGAGGACGGCATCTTCCATTCCGTAGATGATATGCGTAACGCATGGTATCGGTTCATCGCCGACGGCTGCCATATCGGCATTGAACTGCAGCAGCTCGTCGGCCATCATCCGCAGCGACTGCGGGCTCGCCGCGTGTCGATAGGGGAAATCGGCCAGGGTGTCCGGAACAGGATTGGGATGATGTGCCTTGCGCATCACTCGTTCGCCAAAATAGTCGGCAAAGCGATACAGGAGGTGTTGTGAGAACATGCCGCCGATCCAAGGAGCGATGGCCAGCCGAAGCAGCAACATTGCCTGCTCCGGTGTCGGGCGACAAAACGGCGCGATCAGCACCAGAGACTTCACCAGATCGGGCCGCCGCCGCGCCAGAAGAATAGCCGGCGCGCAGCCGATGGAATGGCCAGCGATTGTCAGGCTGGAGAACCCAAGGGCGTCGACAAAGTCCTCGAGCCATAGGGACTGGGCCAGCGGCCCTCGCAGCCTTTGTGGTAGCGGGTCGCTCAAACCGTAGCCAGGCCGATCGGGCGCGACGATGTGCAGCCCCGTTTTCCTGAAAGGCGCCAGAACTTCCTGAGCGAGGCTGCCGCAGCCATGCAGCAGGACGACGGGCGGATAAGCGTCATCGCCGACGTTCAGGAGATGCACGTTGCGTCCGTTGACGACTCGGTCGAAGCCCCGAAGCGGGGCGTGTGGCTGCCTTGGTTTCATTACTAGCAAACTGGGCTGCTAGTCGCCGGTTCCGCCATTGTGCGAAAGCGGACAGCAGCCGGAGACCCAAGAACCATCGCAGGTAAAATCCAGGCGGCCTAGCCGCGGGTACATCCAAATTTCAACCGATCCGCTTGCGCCCTGGCCCTAGTTCATCTCAAGCCTGCTGTCGATAGTGAAGCTTTGCCAGGTGACATATGGTCAGAAGCAGGGTAAACGGCAAGTCGCGCCACGGGATGCGTGGCATCTCCTTAGCCCGCGCTTGCGGATCGTCCGTGCGCAAGCTGGGGTTTCCCCGACTGGGGATCGCCTGGTGGACAGAGGTGATGTTGATGATCTTGCCGCCAAGCTTTCCCTGACCGCGGCGCACGAACTCGCGGCAGAAGAAGAACGTTTTTCGTAGAGATCCGTCTTGACGACATTGTCGAAGTCCTCGAACCTTGTTTCTACAAAGGGCTTGGAGCAGCCGATGCCGGCGCAGTTGACGAGAATATCGGTCAACCCAAGCGTTTCTTGGAATGAACCCATGAACATCATCACGCTCGCCTCGTCGCGCACGTCGCGACTTTGTACCATCGCGGGTGGACCGGCGGCTTCCACTTGCGCCGCAGTCGCTCAGGCGCCTTCCTCTGTGATAGGTAACTGCAACGTCGGCACCCTCCAGCGCGAAGGCTTCGGCAATTGCGCGGCCCATTCCGGAATCGGAGCCGGTGACCACAGCGACGCGACCGGCGAGCGCCTCGACCCGCCGGCCTGGACCTGGTTCGAGAAATTCAGCATCGTTCTCGGTAACATCATTCATATCAGTATGCCTTGTTAATTCGGACCGGAGATGCCTTTGCCGCCTTTATTCTTGACGCCCATGCTATCGGCGCCGGCTGCCGGTCCTCCTCCTGGAGACATCCCGCCTGGCTGCACGCCGCTGGCGATGCCTTTCGCGCCACCCGCTTTGCGGCCGGTTTGGCTTCCGGTATCACTGGCCCCCTCCTCGCCGACTTGCTCTTCTCTGATCTCCTGCTCAGCCTGCCTCCAGTGGCGTTCGTGATCACCATCCTTTTTACCTTCTCGCTCCCATATCTGCTGGGCGCGATCCCGTATGAGATCTTCTCTGCCTTCCTGTCCCATCTTATCCTCCTGAACAGCGGTGACGTTTCATGATCGGTCGCGAACTTCTGCGGAGCCCCAATGTTCCCGCTCAGCGAAGGCTGCCCTCGTTGGAACCACAATGGCAAAATCAAGTTTGTCTGCAGTTTTTGACGGCCCAGGGGAATGACGACGATGACTTGGTGCCGATCCATCCTCAGGGTCATTTTCGCCGCACGCTGCTCATTACATCGAGGCCATTCAAAGCCTAGGTCTTCAAACCATCATGACGCTTGATCACGTCTACAATGTTAGGCGCGGCCAGCAAGGCATGACGCCCATGGCGGCTGATGCGACCTCCCGTTCATTCTGGGGGCATCGAAATGACGATCGGCCCTTGCCTCTGTCTTTCCGGTGGCAATGCTCTCGGCTCTTACCATGCCGGAGTCTACCAGGCGCTGCACGCTCGGGTCGAACCATCGCGCATCGCAGGCGCGTCGATAGGAGCAGTCACTGGCGCCTTGATCGCCGGAAACGCCCTCGACCAGCGGATGGCGCGACTGCGGGAGTTCTGGCAGTTTGTTAGCGACGACGGTCCGGCGATGTTCATGCCGCCTGGTAAAAGCTGCTCGACCGTGACCGTGCAGGAATTGCTGACGGGGCGACCCGCGCTGTACAAGCCGGGCTTCCCCGGCTGTGGTCGACGCTTCCCTTCATGGGCGTAGACGACAGCCTATTCGACACCCAGCCCCAGCGCAAAACCTTGGAACGCCTGATCGAGTTCGACCGGATCGGCAGCGGCGGCATCTCTCTGGTCGTTACCACCTTGGATGAAGGGCGAGGACATCGTGTTCGACAGCGATATCGTGGCTTTGAACGTCGATCACATCATGAAAGGTACTGCGCTGCCAATCTTCTACCCGCCGGTCGAAATTGGCGGTCGGGAACTTGTTGGAGTGTCAGCCAACCTCCCAATAGCTTGCCTGCTATCGGAAGAACCCACCGATCCGGTGACGTGTATTCGCGTCGATCTCTTTTCGACAGAAGGCGCTGTCCCGGCCTCGCTTGATGGAGCGCTAGGCGGGACAACCGACCCCCTCTTTGCCAAGAGCGCGAGCATGGGCTTGCCGCGCTGAAAAGCCGGTTCGCCGGTAGGATGGTCCCGAGATCGAGATCATCCCCCTGGCTTACGAAAACGCCGCAGGCGAAATCGGGATGAAGACGTTCGATTACTCCCGGAAGTCGATCGGTGCGCGTTGGGGCCGGGGCTACCAGGACGGAACACGGCTGATCGTGCTCTCGATCAGATGCCGCCACGGCGAAATCGGCTGGACATCTACAAGCTGACCACAAAAAAACACCTGAAAAACCTGCTGTAAGTCGTTCCGCAGCGCCTCGAGGCCGTCGCCAGCAACGCAGGCTATGCCGGCACAGCCGCCTTGGTCTAACTACGACTCAACTGTCGCGACTAGCCACAATCAAGCCGCGTGACGTGTATTCAGATCGCGGCAGCCAAGCCCGCCTTTGTCGCGGCGTTGTTCGAGGCACCGACCGATTGCCCGGATTAGTTCGTCAGGTCGTGCCGGTTTGCAAACCCATTCTCCATTGAGCAACACCTGATGGCTCTCCTGCGTCACCTTCCGACGAGCCGTATGGACCACAAAGGGAATGCCGCGCTCGACGAGGTGGCTCGCAATGTCCGTGCTTTCGCCGTCGAGCAAGAATATATCGAGGATCACAAGATCAGGCATGTAAATCCCTAGCCAGTCAGTTGCGGCGCTGCACGACGTGAGATGTACGATGTCTTTCGCACCGGCGCCCAGCAAAGTCTGTTGGATGTCGAGCGCGATCAAAGCTTCGTCCTCTAACAGCAACACCGTCGGCAAAAGCGTCATTTTCAGCTCCTTCTGTGCAAGCGCCACAGTTATACACCGTCCTGGCGACCTCGTCCGGCATTGTCGGAATTCGCACCGTGCGATCCCTCGCGCTATGAAGCTGGGTGAAAGCAGAGAATGTATCAGGCTTCGCCTACCTCGCGCCACCCGTGTCAACTTGATCACCTTGAACAGTCCAAGCGGGGAAACAGGCCGCCATTCGCTAACTTCGAAATCGCCTCGGCCCTCGATCCATCGCAAAAGACGCTGAGACCAAAATGTCGCACTCCAGCAGATCCGCTCGAACGCCGGAGCGATTGCTCGCTCTATCGCTCCCTGCACACGAACGGCAGCACCAAAACGCCGAAGCTCGCGGGTGAGAAATCAAGCTTTTGCGCGTCACCCACCTGCAGGACGACATGTTCAAGCCGGTGATCCTGTATTCTTTGGCGTGCTTTGGCGAGCATGTGAGACCGGTCACCTGCAGGTGCGCCGGGTATTGAAGCAGCAACAGCCGGGGCCCGACTCCCACCTCGAGAACGCGTCCCTCTTGCGCTGGCATCAGCTCGACGATTGCGCGGTGGGCGGGGCGGAGAACGCCGCCATGGATCTAATCGTAAAGGGGAGCCCAAAAGCGGTAGGGGGCACGTCTTTGTCGTTCGGCTGCTCCAAGACAGCCCGGCGAAGATCGAACAAGCATTATCTGGTATCCTCGCAGGGCATCTGCAGGCACGCGCATTATCACCGGTGACGGCGACTTCATGAAGGGCAAACAAACGTCACTCACGTTCGACAAACTTGTTGAAGCGGCTCGTCTTCCCGTCCTTTGTCTTGTCCTGGTAAAGGAAGCTCAGCTTGTTCTCCTCGAAGATCTTGAAGAACTCCTCCCAACTGACCTCCTCGAAATCCGCTTCCTTTTCGCCGAAATCGATCCGAAGGACGCCACCCTTTCCGCCAGTACGAACAACGGAGGGCCGACCGTCGCGCGCTTCTGCCCATTTTTGAATGGTGCCGTGATCGTTTGTCGTGTCAGAGCTGCTCATTGCTTTCTCCAAGTGGGTTCTCATTTATGTCAACGCGAACTTTGATCGCGCCTGGAGGTTCCTGCCTGTCTTCAATCTTCTTCACTTTAGCTGAACGAGAATGACTTTTTACGCCATGGGCGTGAGCTTCACTGATCAGCGCATCGAAATCCTGCATGCTGCCGAAGACAGGATCGACGGAGCGGAAGTCGCTGACATCATAACCGCTATCGAGGAGCGGCGACCTGTAGGTCGGCCCTGGCCATATCGCGTCTATGCCGAGCCAGGGGAGGTAATCCAAGCGCCGGATGATACCTTGAATGTCCCCCTCTCCATCGCCGTCGCTGTCCTGGAATGATCGAGGGAAAGTCTGGTAGATCGCGGCACGTTGCCACCATTCGATCATGCTTGGGGAACCTCAAATATCGTGCTGCCGAACGTCACTTTTGTCGTTGCTGTTCCTGTACGACATCGTACTATGATCAAGCGTCTGGGGGTCAGGCAACGCGGCTTCCCCACGCAGCAAGCGCCAGTAGCGACACCACGCTCCCGACATGAGGGAGAAGCGAAAGCAGCCCGCCACCCGCGAGCCAGACAAGAACAAGATCGCCGCAGGGAATGACGCTGATTGCAGCGATCGACATGGTTGTGCCGGCAATCGAAAAATAAGGACCAACCACCAAGCAGAGGCCGATGACAATATCGCGAATTGCGATTGCGCGGATGTATGTAGCACTGGCACCGGATGAATTGCTCGTCGCAAATAGAGGCGCGGCCAATTCGGGCGTCATGATGATACGATTCCCAGACCGCCGCACCCGACCAGACGCACCGCGGTCTTCCACATCCGGCTCGCCCTCAAGTGCTGACCTCATGAAGAACCGATGCGATGGGGAACGCTATCGCGGCGAGATCGATTTCCAGCTCGCCAATCATGTTTTCGAAGCCTCATCGAAAGCCGCGACAGATGTTCCTTGCAACGAAGAGGCTGTCGTCGAACAGGAACGAGGTTCATCGGAGACCAGTTTGTCGGATTTCGTTTGTCGCGAGGCTCGGCTGAAAGTCAAAGCGTCCGCTGATCCACAGGACGCCCTCTGAGCCGCAAGAGAGTTTTTCAACTCCTGTAGAAACAGCAAAAGAGACTCTTCAGCGTTTCCACCCCTTCCTTCGATCACTGTAACGCCCCATCGGTCAAGAACATGCTTCTGCACATCGTCGGCGTCGTGCATCACGATGTAGAGTGGGGGTCGGGCCCGCTCCTGGCCGGTATCGCGCCACGTCTTCCATAACCGGTGGAGCAGGAAGCGGATGTTCAGATCCGTCATGCTGTAGCCGACGAAAAGAAGCGTCGAGGCAAATGCGTCACCTCTGAACTTTATGTCCATCGGAGCGTCGAATGACAGCCGGTCGAAATAATCGGATTCAGTGATGACGAGACCCTCGGGATTGGAAAAGTCCCCGTGGAACTTGATGATCTGCGTGAGGCCCGGCAAAGCTGCGGCCAGATCCGCGGCCCCCGTTATCTTAACGTATGGTTTGCCGAACGCCTCATAGGCCGCTTCAAGATTAGCATCGTAGTTGGTGGTGTAAATAAACGGGAAATCGGCATCCACTATCAGGCGGTGCAGATGCGATTTCCGCAGACAATCAGGATCGACTCGCCACTCTTGGCTCATCCACTCGACGAGCGGACAAATCGAGCCATGCTTGAGACGATAGAACTCCGCAATCTCCTGGTACGAGCTTCGATGACAATCGTTGGTCGAACAGTCAATTCCAAGGTCTGACTGGATATGAGCAATCAGGCTTTCCCATGATGGAAGACCAACGCTCATGGAAACCCCGGCTCCAACGAATAGGATCGCCTGCCGTCTCGCCACCGCATCTGTCAGTGATCGAATTGCCTCTTGGTACTGCATGCATCCTCCTCGGCAGCCGAACCAAGCCAGGTAACAGCCGTTCCAGTACGATAACGCACGCAGCCGCGGTCTTTAGCTCGCGACGTTGTGGCTTTGATTGGCTCCGGCGACGTCTCGCCATCGAACGGGAACGAGCACAGTGAGGGACAAGGTAGTCGCCATCCCGACGAATTCGCGGAGTGGCACTACACATTTCTTCCGGATGATCGGCCAATGGAAGACCTTCGGCAGCGCGTAGTCGAAGATCGGAACCACAGCCCGGCGACAGGGTTCTTGGAAACAGTCGAATACTGTAAAATAAGTGGGAGCCAAAAGCGTGCAGGATCTTCGCGGATCATCGGTCGTCATCACCGGCGCATCGAGCGGGATTGGTCGTGCGACAGCGCTCGCCTTCGCCAGACGTGGCGCTCGTGTCTGCCTTGCAGCGCGCCGCGCAGATGTCTTGCAGCAAGTGGCTCGCGAATGTCAGTCGCTGGGTGTTCAAGCAATCGTAGTACCGATGGATGTCACGGATGCTGACGCAGTGGCAGCGCTGGCCGATGCCGCCGAAGTCGCGTTCGGCGGGATTGACGTGTGGATCAACAATGCTGGCACTGGCGTCGCAGGCTCATACCACGACGCGCCACTCGAACTGCATCGCAAGACGATCGAGGTAAATCTGCTTGGCGCGATGTCCGGTGCTTACGCCGTGTTGCCGATCTTCATGCGACAGAACCGAGGAACCCTGATCAATGTCGTCTCCATGGCAGCGTGGGTGCCGAACCCCTTTGCCGCGTCCTACACGGCCAGCAAATTCGGGCTGAGAGGTTTTGCCGCCAGCCTGAGACAGGAGCTGGTAGGCATGCCCCACATTCACGTCTGCGGAGTATTTCCCGCCGTCATCGACACGCCGATTATCGAGCACGGTGCGAACTACACTGGCCATGCTTTGGAGCCGCCCCCTTTCCTGTACGATCCTGAGGATGTGGCCGAGGCCATCGTCGGCGTTGCTCTTATACCGCGCGACGAGGTCGCCGTTGGGTGGCCGGCCCGTGCCGGTCAGGTGGCCTATACGGTTGCACGCGGTCCCGTCGAGCGTCTCGTCGGCGCCACTGCTGCAGCGATCCGGAAGAAAGCCAAACCAGTGCCTAACACCGACGGCAGCGTGATGTCACCAAATGCTGCTGGAACCGGGACCAGCGGCGGCTGGCGCGTGAGAAAGCGTGTGCCGTCTGCAAAAACGATCACAGCTGTCGCCATCGCCTTGACCGGAGCCGTTCTCATCTATGGCCTGAATGGGCACCGTCACCGCCATCGGGTGCGGTGGCGCGATCCGGAACCTTGACGGGCTTTGTGCGAAGGAGGGACAGCACCACACTATTGACGGCCTGCAGTCCCTCCAATCCCTTCATAAGATCGATCTCACCACTTTGGCTGATGGCGCCCCATCCCGGGGTGATGTCGATCACCGAATCCCGAAAGGGGATATGCCACGACCATCCAGTCACCCGCCAAAGCAGCCGAACGTCCAACGGTCGACAGTATTCACGGTCCAATTCAAGCTGCGCTGACCTGCAACGAGTGGAAGAAGCCGGCTTCAGGAATGTAAGCTGCGTCAGCCATCCTTCGGCTTTCTGAGCTTCGAGACGAAGGTGCTCGACTGGCCTTTGGAAACCAGCACGTCTCCTTGGACGCACGCCCGGCTCATGTCGACGTCCTCCAGGTTGAGCGACCGCTGATCCTCCGGCTCTATCTTGGCCACCATCGGTGCTGCCAATGGCTTGCTTCCGTTATCCGCTTTGTTTGACATGTGTTGCCTCCTGTGACCCGCGAACCGAGCAGCATTGGTCAAGTTCCATCTGCAGCGGACTATGCCAATGATTTTTTAGTTTGTCGTCCGCTGGCGGCACGTCGTGGATCCAGGTTTGGGTCGGCTCAATGAGCCGAGGCTTAAACCACCAAGGGGTGCTTTCGGCAATCACCGGCTCCTCGACATGAGGACCACTATTCCAGCACATCCGTCTCGAAGCTTCGTGCGGCAAAATCGGTTGAGCCCTTCGAAGTAAGCTCTGATTTCCAATAATCACTCCGTCGGGAACTTCAGGAGCCTTTCGTTGTTGAGAGCCCACGAAGCAAGCCAAGAAGGAGGAGCTTCATGCCCAATGCGGATCGAAAGCACATCGGCGCCGGCGCCAAAGGCAAAGGTGACGGGTCAGGCGCAATGACTGATCTCGACCCGGACACTCTGCCGCCCAACATGGTCCTGTCCAACAGAGACAAGGCGCAGCACTCACGCGAGCGCGGTCTCGATGGCAAAACCGTGCAGACAGAGCAGTATCAAGACCATGCCGCCAACAGAGAGCCAGATTAGGAGGATATCATGAGCAGCAAAGTGCCGCCGACGCCGGAGGCCAACCGTTCCGACAAGGGTTCCGGCGAAACTTCCCACGCGGATAATGACGGCAGGCTGGTAGCTGCCGCCAAGAACCCAGACAAGGTCGGACAGCAAGGCAACAGCAAGGTCAACACGACCCATCAGGGTTACCAGCAGGATCGATAAAGCGAGGAGCCATGTCGACATCATCGAAGCATCCATCCACAGTTCGTCAGGGCGGCCCTGGTGCGTCGCACGAAAGCAGCAGAGCGCCGCTGGAGGTAAAAAAGCCCCCGGCGGTATCGGATAACAAAGCGCGAAGCGGCGTATCGGGAGGAGGTGGCGAACGCGACAGCCACCATACTCATGATGATGCGCGCAAATGAAGGGGCTGGCGGCATGTCCCGTCCCGCCCACACTCTTCCTTCCTGGGCTGTGGACCAAGCACTAGGCATTGTTCGCCGGCACGGCTTCGTGCTCGTCAACGCAACAACTGAGGAAGGACGGACAGAAGCGGCCGCAGGACTGGTGCTTGCCATTGCAAAAGCCCTCAGCAAATTCGCGTCGCCTGCTGACAGTTACGTTGACGGAGAGTGATTGCGGGAAGTGCGTTCAGTGGTAGCCTTGCGAATAAAAAACTTCGTGAGCAGGGGCCGGAAGCCAAAATGCGAACTTATTGGCTGCAAAGATGAAGGATAGAAATGTCGAACGCTCACGCACTGGAGATGCCACAGTTCCAAACAACGCCGTCAATCCATCCATCTTTGAACGGTGGAGAGCTAAGCCCGGCTTCCGCGAGGGCGCTATTCCAGGCCGACAGCCGACCGGAAAGGAACGGTTGCGACCAGCGAGCCTTCTTCGGTCATGATCTCGAAAGTCGCTCCGTCTGCCGGATCGCCCCTCCGGATCCCCTCCGCCACTATTTCACGAGCGGCCGCGACCGCTTCCTCCCGTGCCTGTTCAGGCGAAGCCAAGTCGATGCCTTCTAAATCTTCCTCGAAGACATCGTTCCGGCGGATGTGGAAAAAATACTTCGGCATGGTTTGCTCCACCAACGAGAATCCCACCGAACCTCTCGATAGCAAAGTTGTTCCACCCGGGCTGTCGATTGACCACATTCAAACCTAGCCGCATGAGACTCAGAAAAAAGCCCCGCGTAAAAGGCGGGGCGAGTTGGGGAAGTTTGGAGGAGTAGGCCGCGTAAAAGGAAACGGATGCGTGGCCCATCGGCCTTACTCTCGGCGGCCACTCTTGTTCCTTCGTCGGCAGATTTAAATCAGGAGGCCGCGCAGAGCGTTACCGAAGGCATTGGATGAGAGGAAACACCAAACAACCTTGCCTCCGCGCGGCCAATCCCCTGGGATGGTGGATCGCGGAGAGTGCAAGGGCGTTGTGCAAGGAAACATGGCTTCCCCTCCCGCGATCCGCCTTTCTAACCGGGCGCGTGCGATACCGGTTCCTGCGCGGTTCCGCACCAATCGTTGGAGAAGCGGATCGCGGTGACTTGGCGGAGGCTCGCGGCAACCGTTCGCAACCGTACTGATGGTTGTCCTTGGGAGGTTAATGCAGTACCAGTTTTCCTATCGCGGTCCGGGCGAGTTGTTGCGACGCTCAAGGAGCATGAGATGACGGACTTCAATCTCTCACTTCAGATGGACGACGTAAACGTGCTTTCCGATGCCGTCCAGACTTGGTACCGGCACAATCACGCTGCGCCGACGGAACAATCAATGCAGCTGCTTTGCAGCGCGGCGGTCGACCTCTATAATGAAGGACATAGGACGCGCGAGGAACTGGTCACGCTGCTGATCATGAAGTTTGATAGCCTTCACTCGCTGCAAGTAAACGCGCCATCGTCCGCGTCTCATCATTGACAGTGATATCGGCCATCGATGCGGAACGCCGGCTTTCGTCAATAGGTCATGAGCCCGTCGTTCCTCCGTTTCGGTTCCACTTCTTGGCGAACCCTTCCTTGAACCGCGTCTTACCGATCTCTCCACCCGAACGGTAGATATTGACTAGCAGCCGGTGCGTTTGGTCTTGCCCACCGCGCCACCGAGGTGAAATCCCTTTTCAGCCAAAGCTGTTTCAGCCTAGGTTTTGCAATCAGCGCCAGTTTCCGTTCCTTCATACACCTCCTTCCAACAATATGTCGGGAACATCCCCAGCACAAAGTGGTTAAGCGAGACATTCTCTGTGGCACAGGCTGTGGGAGCGAGCGATTGCAATCGTACAAGGAACAATGATGTACCTGGTGCTCGGACTGCTCATCGCGGTCAGCGGTTGTTCACTGACAGACCCGCAGCGGCCAATGCCAGGCAGTCTGACCTACGGCAAGGTGGTCTACTCCCGGTATAAGCCAGGAACGATCGTGAAGAACACCTTCCTCGATCAATTCGGCTACCGGGTCTTTGAGCGATATCAGGTTCAGCCAGATGGCACTCTCAAACTCACTTATCAGGTCACGGGCCCAGATTTTCTGTGGGACTGATTCAGGCGCCGCAGTACTGCCGCTGCTTTTCGCGCTCCTCGATGCCTGAAAGGACATCTTCCGAAAGCAGTGAACCCCAGTTCAGAAGTTCTCGAAACGGGTGAGGAAAATGGGGAGCAAAGATCGAAGACCGTGATAACGCCGAAGAGCACGATTTCTATCAGATTCTCGAGGCCGAGCTGACCAACAAGACGACGGTTCTTGCCGAGGACGCACCTGCCGTCATTCCTTCAGACATCTCGCTCGCTTCGCTTGTGACGATCGTCGCTGCGGAACCCAACTGTAATTCATCCGAGTGTCGAAACAGCATGGAAAACCAAACGACTGATGCCATTCTCAAAACCCCGACTGCTCTTGCTCAAATCGGCACCTTAGCAGTTCATTACGGCCTTTCGCTCGCCGGGGCCGTTGTTCTCCTCGTGGGGGGGGTGGATTTTGTCGAGCTTCGTCAGCAGGTGGGCCTACAAGGGCTTGTCCCGGATCCACGGCATTGACGAGATGCTTGCTCGCTTCTTCGAAAATGTGTTGCACTATGGTCTGTTGGTCCTGGTCTTCGTCATGGTCCTTGGACAGTTTGGCGTTCAGACCGCATCGATTGTCGCAGCCCTGGGTGCAGCCGGCCTGGCAATCGGACTTGCTTTGCAAGGAACATTGCAGAATATCGCCGCCGGCATCATGCTTTTGGTGCTTCGGCCGTTTCGGACTGGGGAATACATCGAGACGTCCAGCGTCAAGGGCAAAATGGTTGAAGTTGGCTTGTTTGCGACTGAACTGAGAACGGCGAACGGACTATACTTGATGGCTCCGAATTCGAACCTCTGGAACACGCCGATCCTCAATCACAGCCGCGAACCGGACCGGCTACAGGAGCTTTCCATCGCCATCGGCAATGATGTCGATGTAGGGTCTGTCAAAAAAATCATCCTCGATATCGTCTCAGCCGATCATCGCGTCAAACAAAATCCCTCGCCTCGCGTTCTTTCCGATGACCTGACGGCCGACAAGACGACGCTCAAGATCGAGTACTGGACTTCGACCAGCGAGTGGACGGATACCCGGTACGACGTCATCGACAGCTTGAAAGACGGGTTCGCTGAAAAAGGGATTCCTATCAAGTGGGAGATCATTGTGACGAGTACTTGTCATCGCTTCGTCGCGTCCTGGCGCGCCCTTAACTTCCGAACCTCGATGCCTTGCGTCAACCGTGCCAGTTGCGAAGCGCCCGTGCCCGTGGAGCATCGGCGTTCCGTCGTCAGCGCGTCCGAGAGCGTTGATAAGTCGTTCTCAAGCGCTCGGAGGCGCACTCGACTGTTGCAGCCTACCGGATCGAGGAGCCGCCCTTGGAACCTTTGCCGACCTTTATTGTTAGCGGCATCTGCAGGCATATGCCTTCTTTTGAAGGGTTACCAGGAGTAGGAGTAGGGCCGACAATCGAGAAGGTTCACCCAAATGCAGCTGTCATCCTATGTGGCCGCTGGCATCATTGTCGGCCTCATCGTCACCGCGGGGCTCGATCTCGATCCGGAGATTGAGTGGGGGGTGACGGGCGGCATCAACATCAAGCCAACTCGGAGGACCGCGATGACCAAGAAAGATGGCAAGACCGCTGCCGAGGTGCGCGGTCGAATCCAATCAGGAGACAGTGGAGACATCAGGTCGGGATTTGACCCCGCAGCCGCACCCCTCGAAACAGATGCTGAGGCCGCCGGTCAGCCGATGAGCCACGAAGAAATCGAAACGGCGCTTCATACCCAGAGCAGGGGAGCGGCCGATCGCCAGCGCGACTACGATGTCGCCATGCGTGAACCGGGGAGTGCAGAGACCACACCCCAGACGACGCGCTCTAACCCTCTGCGCATCTTCATCGCCACACTGGCTCTTGTTGCGCTGGCAGTTGCGATCGCGAGCTGGATTTACACCTGACAAGCTAGGTGTAGGATTGCCGAAGCCGCGCAGTTTCAAAGACGGCGCAGGCCATCCCACTGACATGAGCCCCAAGCTTGACAAAAGGGTAGGCAAAGATCTTACGCCAAGCGGAGCCTCTGGCAATTAAAAGCCGCTCAACCGTATCGTCACTACTGCGCGACCAGAACGGCTCCCATCATGATTGCGCAGAGGAGTCCAAGGATGTTCAAGCCGAGCGTGACGAACTCGCTGATCTGCTGACGGTGGGGATGGCATTGCTCCGCATTTCCGAAGACTGCAATAGCCCCGCCAATCATCCAGCAGGTCAGTGTCAATGTCCCAAAAACAAGTGCCAAGTTCATCGCTTCGATCATCCGGTCCTTTGTATGGGGCACAAAACCGGTACATGACCGTTTTGTTCCCGCCGTCGAAACTCCGTCCGGTAGAGTACGTCGCTCAGCGCAACCTGCTCGTGACATGGCAACGAGCAGGTGCTCGCTTGATTATTGATCATCCAGGAATATCCGCTGCCTGCTGGAAAGTGGAGGTGCGGGAACGTCGTGCAAGCCGTCACGACGCCTCTTTTGGGACGCCATGGAACTAAGCGGCGTGGCCGTTGTTCGGCGATTTCCACCGAGCCAAGGTAAAAAAGGGAAATCCTTTGAGCGAATTGCGCCAGGAGTTTGAACTTCGAAGAGATTCTCTGCCGACGGGCCAGGAGAACGAGTGGATTTTGCCTCGTCGAACGATGTCATCGGTGGGTGGCTCTTCGACACCGCAAAGTTCGGATTCGTCGCGGCCGCTGGTCATCGACCTCGATGGCACCTTGGTTCGATCCGACCTTCTGATCGAGACCGCCTTTTCTGAACTCAGGCGCCGCCCCTTTTCCATCGTTGACCTTGTCCTGGCAACGTGCAGGGGAAAGGCATGCCTCAAGCACCGTCTTTCCACACCGGCGGATTTCGATCCGGCTATCCTGCCCTTTGATCCCGAAGTTCTGAACTTGATCCATACGGCGCGGCATGAGGGACGTCAGGTCTATCTCGCATCCGCGACTCACGAGCGCCTTGTCTCGCGCATTTCCGACCATTTAGGTGTCTTCAACGGCTGGTTTGCAACCGACGAGATGACAAACTGCGCCGCCGAGTTGAAGGCGGAAAAGCTCGTCGCGGCCTTTAGCGATGGCGGCTTCGACTATGTCGGCAACGACGCGGCAGATCTGCCTGTATGGCGTCATGCCGGAAAAGCGTACGCAATTCGGTCGTCCGCCAGGGTTGCTCGGCGATTGTCGCGCCAATGCGACAATGTCGAACATCTTGCGCACGACAGACCGACCTGGCGGACTTGGGCGCGGTTGCTGCGGGCGCATCAATACGTCAAGAACGGGCTCGTCTTTATCCCGTTGCTGACAAATCAGCTCTTCGACGTCCATAGTCTCGCCAATGCCGCTCTGGCTTTGATCGCCTTCTCGCTTTGCGCGTCGAGCGTCTATGTGCTGAACGACCTGGTCGACCTTCAGGACGACCGCGGACATCGCAGCAAATGCCGCAGGCCGCTCGCTTGTGGCGAGATCCCGCTCTCACACGCGCTCATGGCAATCCCCGTTCTCCTTCTGCTGTCGTTTATGGTCGCCCTGACGATTACACCCGCCTTCATTTTGGTGCTCGCCGGATACTTTGCGTTGACCACCGCCTATTCGTTCGTTCTGAAGCGGAAGATGATCCTGGATGTCGTGACCCTTGCCGCTCTTTACACCGCACGCGTGGTAGGAGGGTCGGCGGCGATCTCTGTTTGGCCTTCTCCTTGGCTGCTCGCCTTCATGATGAGCTGGTTCCTATCGCTTGCACTCGTCAAGCGTTACACGGAGCTCATTTCGCGCCGAGCCGCGAACCTACCCGACTCCAAGAGCCGCGACTACAAGAATGGTGACATCGGCATGGTCGGCGCGTTGGCGGCCGGGGCCGGTATGAACGCGCTCACATTGTATGCGCTCTACGCTGCAAGCGACAGCGTGCAGGATCTCTACACTCGGCCAGGGATTTTATGGCTGGCTGGACCAATCCTGGCTTGTTGGATTGCCCGCATCCTGTTGCTGGCCCATAGGGGACTGATGCATGACGATCCGGTCGTATTTGCGATCAAAGACAAGGTGAGTCTTGCGACTCTGGGCGTTGCCAGCGCCTTTGTTGTCGCCGCACTGTGAGGTGACCGAGATGCGTTCCCACTATGGGGGTGAAGGAATCCCGCCCCGGATCGCAGTTCGCTATGTCGTGTTCGCGATCGTCTCGACTTTGGCAAATTTTGCGATTCAGGCGGCTGTCGTGAAGATCTACCCGTCGCAAAGCCTCGCGCCGTCAATGCTCGCGGGCACTGCGGCTGGATTCGGGCTTAAGTACTTCCTCGACAAAAGGTGGATCTTCTTTGACCGATACGAATCGCACGGCGACGAATTGCTCAAGATCGTCCTTTACGGCCTGTTCAGCGTCGTGACGACAATCATATTCTGGGGATTCGAAATCGTCTTCTGGATAGTGTGGAGAACGGATGTTGCGAAGTATGCCGGCGGCGCGATCGGTCTGGCGATCGGTTACGTCTCAAAATTCGCGCTGGACCGAAAATTCGTTTTCAAGTTGGAGGGGGCGTGACAGACCGATGGAGGGATGGGGACGTTATCCACGCCATAAAAGTGAAGTGATTGATTGCAGGCTGCCGGAGACGCTGCCTGGACTGGTGTCATCGCGCGCGGGTCTGATTGCTCGCGGCAACGGCCGCTCGTATGGAGATGCCGCTGTCGGTGAGCATCTCACTTTGACCTGCGGCGGATTGAACCGGATGAAAAGCTTCGATCAGGTGACTGCCTCCCTGACCGTCGAAGGTGGCGTCATGCTGTCAGAGATTCTCAGGTCGTTCATCCCCCGGGGCTATTTCCCCCCAGTGGTGCCAGGAACGAAGTTCGTCACGGTTGGAGGAATGATCGCATCCGATGTGCACGGGAAGAACCATCATCGCGACGGTGGCTTTGGAGAGCACCTTAGCGAAATCAAGCTGGTTGTTGCCGGTGGCGAGATCCTTACCTGCAGCAGAACCCAGAATTCCGAGCTTTTTTTCGCAACGGTCGGTGGTATGGGCCTGACGGGCATCATCGCTGAAGCTACTTTTACGCTGAGGCCCATCACTACCGGGTGGATTGTCCAAAACCAAGTCGTGACAGAAAACCTTGGCGATACGCTGAAAGCCTTGAAGCAGACAGATGACGCGGCCTATTCCGTCGCCTGGGTCGATTGCCTTTCGCGGGGCGCTTCGCTCGGCCGCTCGCTGATCTTTGTCGGAGAGCACGCCATCGCGAACGACATCGCTCAAATGCCAAAGGCAGCGCTATTGCCTCACATCAAGGCAGCCCGTTTTTCACTGCCGGTCGATCTGCCTGGTTGGGCGCTCAACAAAGCGAGTGTTTCTGCATTCAACGAACTTTACTATCAGGCGGGTGCCCGCAAAGCAGGCCGAGCCTCGTTGGTCGACTGGAACAGCTACTTCTTCCCGCTTGATGGTCTGCTCGAATGGAATCGCCTCTACGGCAAGCGCGGCTTTCTGCAGCATCAATGCGTGGTGCCTGACGAAAACGCACTTGCGGTTCTGAGCAGTATGCTCGATCGTTTCGCTCGTTCTGGGAAAGCCTCGTTCCTGGCCGTTCTGAAAAGGCTGAGGGGTGGCGCAGGCCTTCTGTCATTTCCGGCGCCAGGGTATACCCTCGCGCTCGACCTGCCGGTCGCGCCCGACGTGTTCCAGCTGTTAGACGAAATTGACAAGCTGGTTGTCGCGGCGGGAGGACGGCTCTATCTCGCCAAGGATGCGAGGCAATCCCGCCACACATTCGAAGCCGGTTACCCCCAACTGCAGGCGTTCAAGGAGGTGCGACGAACAACGGGGGCTGACCGACACTTTAGTTCCCAGCTGGGAAAAAGGCTTGGAATATGAAAGCCATCGGCAAGACATTGCTCCTGATTGGCGCGACGTCGGATATTGGTCGTGCGACTGCCCTGGTCTATGCCGAGGCGGGCTGGGACGTTCATTTGGTCGGACGCAGGCGTGAGCTTGTTCAACGCGAGGCCGATGACATCGTCACGCGCACCGGCGCCTCCGTCGCAGCCCATGAACTGGATATTCTTGATACCGGCCGCTTCGAAGAGTTCCTGAGCACCGTGTCGCCATTGCCTGACACGGCCATTTGTGTCGTCGGCGAACTCGGCGAGCAGGCCCGCGCCGAAAGGGAACTCGAACACGCCGCTCTGGTGATGCGGACGAATTTCGAAGGACCGGCTTTGATGCTCGGCCTCCTGGCAAGCCGGTTTGCCGCGCGTGGGTCCGGCACCATCGTCGGCATAAGTTCGGTCGCCGGCGACCGCGGGAGAGGATCAAACTATGTGTATGGCGCCGCGAAAGCTGGCCTAACGGCGTTCTTGTCCGGTCTCAGGAACAGACTATTCACAGCCGGGGTACGCGTCCTCACCATTAAACCCGGTTTTGTCCGAACGGGGATGACTGATGGAATGAAGCTTCCACCAATGCTTACGGCCGAGCCTGCAGAGGTCGCTCAAAGGATTTTCGCCGTTGCCGATGGCAGCAAGGGAGGGGACGTCGTCTATGTCAGACGGATTTGGTATCCACTCATGGCGATAATCCGAGGCGTCCCGGAACCGATCTTCAAAAGGTTGCGGCTGTGATCGAAGCCGGCGGAACAAGAGGTAGATTGCGCTGTCCGTCTTGTCGGTTTTTTCCGCGCTTCGATGCGGATCGAGACCTGCACCCGGGAAGGATGGGGTCTAGATGAAGCGCCGCCTTTTTTCCGCACAAGTTGCGCTCCTGGTGGTCGCGGTTATTTGTTCCGCGATGCTTGCCCTTCCTGGACGGACCATTAACACCGCTTTCATCAACGACGTTTTGGTATTCATTGATGGAGCGCATCGTATTGCTGTTGGGCAGGTGCCAAACCGTGATTTTCACACGGCGCTCGGACCATTGGTCTTCTATATCCCTGCCCTTGGCTACTTCCTGTCCGGAAATTTCGGCGCCGCGATACCGATAGGAATGGCGCTCCTGATCGTCGCGTTCATGCCTGCGATGATCCGTGTCCTTCTTTCGCGCCTCAGCTCGCCGTTAGCCATCGCCTTGGGCATATTCCTGATTCTTATTCTCGCTGTCCCTATCAATCTCGGAAGTCCGGTCCGGCTTCTTTCTTTCGCGATGTTCTACAATCGCATCGGCTGGGTCGCTCTCGGGCTCATCCTGGTTTTGTACCTGAAGCCGAGATCCGACGCCGCGCGCAACGACGTTGCAGACATTCTCGCGACGGCTTTTCTTCTACTTGTCCAATTCTACACGAAAGCAACCTACGGACTCTGCGGCGTGGCCTTTTTGATCTTCTTGTTGTTGGACCGGCAGCAACGTTCCTGGATCCTGCTCAGTCTGCTCCTGACCGTACTGGCAATGATCGTAATCGAGTTCTTCTGGCGCGGCACGCTTCATCATATAGAGGATCTGCGGGCCGCCGCACGGGTCAGCGGTGATCACGACGTTCGCAGCATACTGAAAAATGTCCGTGAGAATCTGTCGGATCTGGTGGTTTTCACGGTGTTTGCGCTGGTTGCCTTCTGGCACATCCGCAGCCTTCGAGACCTCCTCTACAGTGGCTTCTGCGTGGGTGCCGGATTGGCAATCATCAACCAGAACGCCCACAGCTGGGGTATCATCACCCTCTATTGCGGAGCGGCCGTCGTCGTGGAAAAGGCACGGCGCTTTCAATCTGTCGATCCAAGCGCGCAAATGGAGAAGCCTGCTCGTCTTGCCGCTGCACTACCGCTGCTTCTGATCTTCTTTCTGTTGCCGCCCATCGTCCATCATGGAGAGGCGATCGCTCTCCACACGGCTCTTGCGGCGGAGAATGTGGGCAAGCCCCTTGGCCCTCCGCTTTTTGAGGACGTCCGGGAAATCGACCCGCCCGGTGGCGAGCCTGATTTCATACAGCGCTACCTCGATAGTATCGAAAGTGGGGGGGCCCTACTTCAGGCCCTGCCGATTCCGCTCGAACGGGTGTTCGTGCTCGATTTCGTCAACCCCTTTTCAGCGGGTCTCGGGATACGTCCTCCCACAGGTGACACTGCGTGGTTCCACTGGAACCGCAACATCAATGAGAAGGCTTACATCCCACCAGAAGCACTGTTCGCCGACGTGAAGATTGTGATGGTGCCGAAGACTGGCATCAATAGCCTGCCTTTGCAGGAGCTGTATGGCCCCTTCATTTCGAAGAATTACGACATGGTGCAGAAAACGCCGGAATGGACGATTTACCAGCGACCACAGACCGCGTTGGAAAGCGAGGCGCGATGACCCAGGCAGTGAGGTCGATGCCGGAGCAGGAAGGCGCATCGCCACGGGCGGGCCGCCAAACCGTCTGGTGGACCGCCATCGTCCCATTTGCTCTGGTGCTTTCAGCTCTTCTCGCTCTGCCCAGCCAGACGATCACCTCCAAATACGTCAACGATCTGTTTGTTTTTCTCGATGGTGCGCATCGCATCTGGTCGGGACAAGTTCCGAACGTGGATTTCCATACGTCGCTTGGAGCGCTCACCTTCTATATTCCCGCTGTCGGCTATGGCCTTTCGGGAAGTATGGGCGGTGCGATGCCAGTGGGAATGGCCATAGTCACCCTCCTGTTCGCGGCCGTTGCCGCGGCGATCCTCGGCAGCCGCATGCACAAGGCGCTCGGTTTGCCGTTGGCAGCTTTTCTGCTTTTGCTCGTCGCGGCTCCTGCCAATCCTGGAGAACGGATCGGCGATCTCACATTTGCGATGTTCTACAATCGGCTGGGCTGGTCTTCGCTCGGTCTTCTTTTGGTCATGTACCTGCCCCGCCTAACCAGCGCTGGGAGCAAGGCCGTGGATGCCGCCTGTGCAAGCTTCCTCGTATTGTTCATGCTCTACACGAAGATCACCTATAGCGTTGTAGAGCTCGCATTTCTGGTCTTCCTGGCAACCGACCGACGTCAAATCGGCTGGACGGCGCTGGCGTTCGGGATGATCGCGATAAGCGTCATTGCCATCGAACTTTTCTGGCGCGGCAGCCTCAATTACCTCGCCGATCTGCGCCTTGCGGGCGAGAATAGTGGCGGGCTGCCGGCCCTCGGCGCTCTGGGGTACGTTTTCCTGAACAATTTCGCTGACCTCACTGTCTACGCGATTGCCGCCGGCATCCTTCTTGTCCTCGCACCAAGCTACCGCCGTCTTTTTTTTATCGGTTTTTGCGTCTTAACCGGTGTGCTGCTGATTGAACAAAACTTTCAACGCGCGGGCATCCTGACGCTGGGGCCGAGCGCTGCTGTCATCACTCAATCTCTTTTGAATGGCGAGCTTTCCCGACTGCACCGGAAGGCTCGCCTCGTCCTATCGCTTCTGCTGGCATTTCTGCTTGTGCCAGCGGCGATAAGCAATGCCTCGGCTGTCGCCATTCATGCCCGTTACGCCATCGCCGGGCAGGGCGAGCCTATGCCGCTGCCGGAATTCTCGAGAATTCGGCTCGTCGAGACATGGAGTATTGGTCAGTACGACTACTTTGTGCAGTATAATCGCACTCTGGCTGAGGCGTCGGACGTGCTGTCCCAGTTGGGCGCTCGCCAAGCGACTGTCGCCGTATTGGACTTCGTCAATCCCTTCTCGGCCGGCTTGGCGCTTCCGCCGCCTATTGGCGACAGCGTCTGGTATCACTGGGGACGGACGCTCGGTCCCGAATACCATCCACCCGCGGAGGAGATGTTCGCACACGTCGACCTGATCCTCGATCCCAAGTGGCCCATCGAAATCTGGACGGCGAATGGCATGCGCGACATTTTTGCTCACTATATCGCCCGCCATTACGACAAAGTGCGGGAAACAACGAATTGGCGCATCTACCGCAGGAACACTGGACAGCGCATGGCCTTGCGCGCTCAGCAGCGGTCAGGCCGCCGGATGACTGGGAGAATCTTATTGCTCTTGCCTGTTCAGGAGCAACGGATATGGCTCGACACTTCTTCAATGCTCATGACGGCATTCTATTCGGATACGCCCAGAGCACCCGGCCTCCACAGCGCCCGCAGCGAGGCCGAAAGATGGCGCGCAATCGGCGTCTCTGCGCTCCCATACAAATGACTGGTGAAAGGACACACAGTCCTAGTTCGCCGAAGCGATCCGCGAGTCCCGACAGTTGGGCTTCCGCGGGATCTTGATGCTCTCGTTCTCCGCCGCCTGTTTCGCCGCCTCCGGATAACCGTTGGTCTTGGTAGATCCTTGCGGCGCGAGCGAATCTCCTTCGTCAGCTCCACACCGTTTGCCGCCTGGCATCATCTGCATGGTAATGATTCGCCGCCAACGGCTGCCCTATCCATTGCCCTCGCGGCGGCCGCCCGATTTACGCGCAGCGGAAGCGTTTCATACAGGAGATCAATGGTCTCGACGACGTCTTGATCTCCTGGACGAATGGCCGCAAAACAACCGCGACATCGTCTGCGAGGTGATGTTGGACGCATGCAGGAAGGCAGCAAGCGGCCAACTTCCGGCTCAGGCTGTCGCAGACAATTTTCGCCGGTTCCTAAAGAAGCGCGGCATACTTGCCGACATCAAAGACGCCCCATCGCATCTGCGCCCAGCCCGAGACCGGAGTTTCTCCGGCGTGTAGCTGTTTAGGGCGCAAGCGGACGTTTGGGCTTCTAGCCACCAGCTTTGGTGATTTCTGCCACTGGCGGCTGCTTGCGCGTGTGGTTTAGACAGGTCCGATGAAACAATTCGCTCCGAAGTTTGCGAGCTGCAGAATCAAACAAGAGGGAATTTCATGAAGCCGTCGTATCACCCGATACACAAGCTGGCTTCGGCTGCCGTAAATATCGATCAGCGGCGTAACGTCGGTGACATCCTCCTCGACCAGCGATGACGATCCCTGGCGCTCCTCCAGCGGCTCGGTCATCGCCGCGAACAGGGTCAGCTTCCGATCCCGATCCCGGGCTCGATCTTCTCCACAAAACAGCTTCGTCAGCCACACGACATCGCGCACTGGCTTCACCGTGCTGGACGGATCGCCGGCCGCGTACCGTCGACCTCTTCGAAATCAGGTGCTCGGCGGACGCCAAGGCCGCGCCTCTGCAGCTCTTCGATCAGTTGCAGGACCAGCCGGCCGACACATGGCGATCTTCGCCACCATGGCGAATTCGCCGCCCTGCAGGTGATCGGCACCCTCTGTGTCCATGACGATCCCATCGACCGCTCCCCCGAAAGCATGACACTCACCCGCCACCGCGTGGTCGACGCCGTCGGCTGCGCGACATCAGCAGCCTCCGCCTGCCGTCGCCAGCGTCGCACGGCAAGCACCATGGTGCCGGTTCGGTCCGCCGACCTCATGATGCTCTTGTTCAGTAGTCAGAGCCAAGCCAACCTTGACTGCCAGCGATCAATGTCGGCCCTCTATTTCCGGCCATCGCGAGGTCTCATAAGTCCAGCAATAGCTACCCTACCCTCTGCTGACGGCCAGCCGAGGTGCGGCGCCCTCGACGTAAGACGAACCCGCCGCCACCGAATTCTCGCCGAAGCGGGAACCCAACGGGCGCTTGTGGGTTCGACTGCCTTCAACGCGCGCATGGAGCCACCTTTGAGCGGAAATCTTCCCGAACTCGCATCATACCTTGTCAACAAGGTGCCGCAGGCAATCTCGGACCATCAGTTCAAGCTGGGAGAACTTACGCTACACACCGGCCGGGAGCACATCATCGAGCTGCTCGGTTTCCTGAGGAACGATGAAAACTGCCGCTTCGTCTGCCTACTCGACATCTGTGGCGTCGACTGGCCGGGCCGGGCCGAGCGTTTCGATGTTGTCTATCATCTGCTATCTCCGACGCAAAACCTGAGGCTTCGGGTTAAGCTCGAGACCGACGAAGAATCAGCGGTGCCATCGGCCTGCGAGCTCTTTCCGTGCGCGGACTGGTATGAGCGCGAGGCTTGGGACATGTACGGGATCCTCTTCACCGGCCATCCGGACCTGCGCCGAATTCTGACGGATTACGGCTTCGAAGGACACCCGCTGCGCAAGGATTTCCCGCTGACCGGATTCGTCGAAGTTCGTTACGACGACGCTGCGAAACGCGTGATTTATGAGCCGGTGGAACTCAAGCAGGAATATCGGCACTTCGATTTCCTCTCCCCGTGGGAAGGAACCGATTACGTCCTCCCAGGCGACGAGAAATCAGCTGCCGACCCATCCAAGCAGTAAAGGCGGTGATCCAGGGAGAATACCAAGTGGCAGAGCACGATGTACGAAACTTCCACCTCAATTTCGGCCCGCAGCATCCCGCCGCACACGGCGTATTGCGGCTGGTACTGGAACTCAACGGGGAGATCGTGGAGCGCATCGACCCCCATATTGGTCTTCTACATCGCGGCACCGAGAAGCTCATCGAGAAGAAGACATATCTTCAGGCGCTGCCCTATTTTGACCGGCTTGATTATGTCGCGCCGATGAGCCAGGAGCACGCATATTGCTTAGCGATCGAAAAGATGCTCGGCCTTGAGGTGCCTTATCGCGCGCAGCTAATCCGCGTGCTCTACGCCGAGATCAGCCGCATTCTCTCTCATCTGCTGAATGTCACCACTCAAGCGATGGACGTTGGGGCGTTGACGCCGCCCCTTTGGGGTTTCGAAGAGCGTGAGAAGTTGATGGTCTTTTATGAGCGCGCCTCCGGCTCTCGCATGCATGCCGCCTATTTCAGGCCGGGCGGGGTTCATCAGGATCTCCCGCCGAAGTTGGTTGCAGACATTGGCGAATGGTGCCGGAAATTTCCCCAGGTTATTGAAGATATCGGCGGCCTTCTCACCGACAACCGGATCTTCAAGCAGCGCAACGTGGACGTCGGCCTCATTTCACTTGAAGATGCCTGGGCCTGGGGCTTTTCCGGTGTGCTGATCCGGGGTTCGGGGGCTGCGTGGGATCTTCGACGAGCCAATCCATACGAGTGCTATTCCGACCTCGAATTCGATATTCCGATCGGCAAGAACGGAGATTGCTACGACCGTTATCTCATCCGTATGCAGGAAATGCGGGAATCGGTGCGGATCATGAGCCAGTGCGCAGACCTGCTGCTCGGAAGCGCGTCCACCGGCCCCGTGAACTCGAACGACGGCAAGGTCGTGCCTCCTAAGCGCGGCGAGATGAAGCGGTCGATGGAGGCGCTCATCCACCACTTCAAGCTCTACACCGAAGGTTTCCGAGTGCCGAAGGGGGAGGCCTATGCGGCCGTGGAGGCGCCGAAAGGTGAATTCGGCGTCTATCTTGTCGCCGATGGCACGAATGCGCCATATCGCTGCAAGATCAGGGCACCCGGTTTTACCCATCTGCAGGCAATGGATTTCATGTGCCGCGGCCATCAGCTTGCCGACGTCTCCGCCGTTCTCGGCTCCCTCGACATCGTCTTCGGCGAAGTCGATCGCTGATTAACGAGCGGCAACGCTGTCAGCCGCGGCGCGCGTCTGCGATGTACATCTACGAACCAGGCTACTGAGAAGGCTCGTCGGCAGGCGATTGACCCTTCTTTCAAGCATGCGGTGCGCGCGGCAATCCGAGATTTCCGTGACCTGTTGATGAACACGGCTGCATAAGCGCTCGGTCACATTGAAATGCTCGCGACAGCGGTTGCCATGCGCCCCCGCATACTGTTACCACCTTTTTTCAAGAGACTGCGACGGTCTCGCGGTCCGGCCGACGGGTCTCGAGGTTGAAGCCGTCACCGGAGCTTAGGACATGGAGTTTCAGATCATAGATCGATAGTGCCTCGTCCGGGGAAGCTTCAGCGATGTTGGTATGGGTGATGTCTCCAGCGTCGACGAGGTAAACCGCTCCAGTGCCAATGACCTCGAAACGGTGACCGCGCACGACGATCGCGGTGTCCTCATCGATGCCGATACCCAAGACCCGTGGATTCTGCGATACGGCGCCGATCAACCTGCCGATCCTCCCCCTCTCGGCAAAATGCTGGTCGATGATGACGTTCGGGAGCAGACCCAGCCCGGGAGCCATGCTTAGATCACCAATCCGGAACGAGCTAGCATTTGAGCCGCGGACCAGCATTGTATCGCTCATCGCCGAAGCTCCGGCGGACGTGCCGGCGATGACGCCGCCATTTGCAAAGATTTCATGGACGTGCTCGTCGATCGGCGTGTCGCCGATGAGGCTGGTGATGCGGAGCTGATCACCGCCAGAAAAGAAAACGGCGCCGACGTCGCGAAGTCCTGCAAGCTTGTCTTCGCTCGTCGCCTGGTCCCGCTCCTCGATATAGAGCTCGGTCACATGGGGTATGCCCAAATCGCCGAACGACCGCTGGTATTTTTCGAGATATCCTTCCGGCTCGTGCGACGCGACGGTTGCCAACACGAGCTTTCCGTCTCTGACATTCTTTGCAACCTCCTTGAGAATGACGCGCTCGCCGTCATGGTCCTCATGGCCGCCGATGATGATGAGCGTGCCATCTCGACCGTTCGCAGTCTTGGTCTTCTTAAGCATTTTGCTCTTCCGATTTGCTCAAATAAACCTTTGGAGACGGCTCACCGCTGCTCGCATAGGCGACGGCGAAATGCTCGCTGTTGTGAGCCCAGCCGAACTTGCCGTCAGGCGTCACAGCAATTCCACCGGCCTCTCCTCCGATACGCTCGAGATGAGCGAGCGAGGCCTCTACCGCCTCTCGCGGCGAGAGGTCGTGAAGGGCGTACATGACCCGGGCGGCGAGCATCATCCTGGCGATATCCTCACCATCACCCGAAAATACTGCCCCGCCGATATTGTTGTCGCAGTAGAAACCGCAACCTGGCTGAGGGGAATCGCCGACGCGACCGGCCGGAGTTCCCTGCAATCCACCGGTTGACACGGCAGTCGCCAAAAGTGCTTGTTCATCGAGTGCAACGCAGCCAACGGTGTCGTGACGTTTTTCGGCATCCGGTTGCTTGGCTTCATGCATAACGATGAGCGCATCCGGATCGCAGAGCCTGAGGCCGGCTTGCGCAGCGAACGCTCTTGCTCCGTCGCCTGCGATCAGCACGGGCTTATCGAATAACATTGCTTTTGCTGCCGCAACCGGATTGCGAACACCTTTCGCCGCCGCGATCGCGCCAACGTTGAAGCGTTCCCCCTCCATCATCGCCGCGCAACATTCGACTTCGCCATCTTCGTTCTGAACACTGCCGTAACCCGCATTGAAGGTCGGATCGTCTTCAAGAACGCGCACTGCCGCCTCTGCGGCGTCAATGCTCGTGCCGCCATTCCTGAGGATCGCAGCACCCGCCTCCAAAGCCTTTCTGCAGCCGGAACGGTTGGCAGCCATATCCTTCATTGCAATTGTTTTAGCTCCGCCATGGAGAATCATTGACCACATCAGAAAACCCGAATTTCTGATTGGAGTGGAATAGCGCCCTTGTATGGGAGAGGATCGAGTTCGTTGGCCGGCGGGGCAGAGACCCGCTTCCAAACACGGGCGATGTCGTCAGCGGTGACGACTATTAAGTCGTCATTTAGGGCTGAGCCCAGCGCGCGCTCGACCGCCTCGTGTTCGCGGAGCACGACCTCGAGTTTGGAAGCGTCGAAGCCCGCTTTGAGCGCGCCTTGACGAAGAATGGCAACAACCTCGCCAGCCGATCTTCCCCGCAAATCATAGTCCTCCTTCAGAATCAAGCGGTCAAAAACGCTAGCCGCAATCTCGCCCATTTCATAAATATCCTGGTCGCGTCTGTCACCGCCGATGCCGACGACGCCAATGCAGCTGCTGTTCCCGGTCCTAAGCTTTCCGACCAGCCTCCCAAGGGCGCGAAGACCTCCCGGATTATGGGCATAATCCACGATTATACGGACCCCCTCGCGCTCGACCATGTTAAGACGTCCAGCCGACTGCTCGTAGGATGTTCCAAATGAACGCAACGCCTCACGGATGACGGGCAAAGGAACACCGTTGCATACGGCCATCGCTGACGCTGCCAGCGCATTCTCGACATTAAAGGCAGCCATTCCGTTCATGGTGGCAGGGATCTCGTCGACGCGGCAGATCAGCATTTTCTGTGCCTTGTCGTAGAGTATCATGTCGAACAGGCCGGTAGCCAGGTCGCATCCCAGGGCTCGGCCGCCGTGGAAAACGTGGTCCTTCAAAAAGTCCGGCCACTGCTTGGGTGCTTTCGTGGAGAAGTAGCAGATATGGCCACCGGCTTCCTCGCGCATGGCGGCGACCAGTGGGTCATCGGCGTTGAGGATGCTCCAGCCATCTTCATGAACGGCTTCAACCACCACCGACTTTACAGCGGCGAGGTCTTCCACCGAATGGACACCCCGAAGGCCAAGGTGATCAGCCGTCACATTCGTCACGCAGCCTATGTCACAAGCGTTGAATGCCAGTCCCTCACGAAGCAGTCCACCGCGCGCCGTTTCGAGAACAGCGACGTCTATGGTCGGTTCGCCCAGCACAACACGCGCGCTCCTTGGACCGGTGCAGTCGCCCTCCATGATACGCCGGCCGTCGATGTAGACGCCGTTGCTAGACGTCATTCCGACTATCTGGCCATCGGCGGCGAGGATATGAGCCAGCATTCGGGTCGTTGTCGTTTTGCCGTTCGTGCCTGTCACGGCCAGTACCGGCACTCGGCTGGGCGCGCCTGGCGGATAAAGAAGATCCAAAACCGCACCTGCAACGTCACGCCGCTTGCCCTGGGAGGGATAAAGATGCATGCGAAACCCCGGTCCCGCATTGACCTCGATGATGCCCCCGCCCGTCTGAAGAACCGAGCGTCTGATGTCCGGCGCGACGAAGTCTATGCCGGCTATGTCGAGGCCGATAATCTGCGCCGCGCGACAGGCAATCAGTGCATTGTCCGGATGAATGTCTTCGGTGCAGTCGATGGCGGTGCCACCGGTTGACAGGTTCGCAGTTGGCAGGAGCATGACCGGTTTCCCCCTTTCCGGAACGCTAGAGAGAGTGAATCCGGAACGGGCGATGTAGTGGATGAGGCATTCGTCGATCGAGATCCGGGTAAGTGCCGCCTCATGCCCCTCGCCACGGCGAGGATCTTCGTTCTCGCGGTTGATCAACTGCTCGATCGTCACCCTGCCGTTGCCGATGACGTGGGCGGGGACACGCTTTGCAGCGGCGACCAGCCTGCCGCCGATAATAAGGATGCGGTGATCCCCGCCGACAAACTGCTGCTCCACTAGAACCTGGCTGCTATGCGCTCGAGCCTGCTCGAAACCCCACTCCACCTCGCTCTGACTCGAAAGACCGATATTGACACCTCTACCATGGTTGCCGTCCACCGGCTTGATGACGACGGGCAGGCCGAGCGACTGTGCTGCCTCTACCGCTTCTTCCGCGCTACTGACAACAGTCCCCCACGGCGCCGGTAGGCCAGCCTCGATCAGCAGGCGCTTGGTCAGTTCCTTGTCGCTGGCGATTTCCGCTGCAATCTCGGAGGTGAGGGAGCTGCAGCTTGCTCTGATGCGCTTGAGATGTTTGCCGTAGCCCAGCTGGACAAGGCTGCTGTTGTCAAGTCTTCGCCAGGGGATGGAGCGCGCTTCCGCTTCACGAACGATCGATGCAGTCGTGGGGCCGAAGGCAATCTCAGAATGCGCCGCGCGGAGAACGCGCAGAGCTTCAGCCATCGTGAACTGCGCAAGGGGGGACGGCGCTATCATGTCGGCGCCAGCGAGCCCCTGCAAATCGGCGGGCAAGAGAAAATTGACGAGCTCTAGCGCGAAGCGTCCCGCCAACAGGCCGAGATCCTCATTCTCATATTCAAACATGACATTGTAGACGCCGGGCATGTTGGTCACCGAGCGGGTCTTGCCGCGGGCAACATCAGCGCCCGCGATGTTCTGCAGTTCGATAGCAACATGCTCGGCGACATGTCCGAGCCACGTGCCTTCTTCCATGCGCAGAACTAGCCCTCCGGGTTCGCCGTAGCTACAACCATGCTCGCGCAATCCGGGAACATGTTTCAGAAGGGCATCAACGAAGCCAGGCAGAAGATTTGTCGGATACTGTTCCAACTTCCCAAGGTCCAACTGGATGCGGACCATTTTGGTTCGACTGTGAAGGTTCGGGCCACGGTAGACGCCGACCTCTTGCACGCGAAGTTTCTGCGCCGGTTGCAGACCCGGCTCGATTTCCAGATTGTACATTGGGTTCCCTGGGGCTCTTGTACTCTCGCCTATTCCTTCGCCTGCGTCCTTAGACGCGGCTGCCCTCTGAAACCGTGCAGGGGGCAGCTAGTTCCAGTACGATTGCGGACGCTGCAAGTGGGAGGCTAGCTTGAACGTGATGTAAAAAGACTTTTGACTTCAGGCGATTTCGAGGCGGCGGTATCGCTCCCTCGGATATGCCCTCTTGAATAACAGGCAGCTATGTCTGGCCAATCACAGTTGGAACTCGCTAGCTTGCTGCCTTCCTGGAACATCCGGGGGCAGGCCTAGTTTGAAAGCCGATGACTGATGCCCGGACAGCCTTTCAAGATACGCTCGCCCAGCTCACGGCCTTAACCTACCCGTGTGACAGCGGGTTCTCGTTCCGGTTCTCCGTCGAGTATCTGAAAAGAGGTCGGATCTGCTATCAGTTTCGGGGTCGGAGCTGCAGCGGGCTCGCCGATCTCGCCGGTTACCGTATCAACATGATTGGCGGCACGATCAGCGCCTTTCCAGGGAACGCAGTAGTAACGGCTATCGATGCCTTCGAAGACAACGCCCTCATAGCTTTTTATGTGGGAGAAGAGTTCCAGACCGGCGCAATCACAACCGAGCTCTTGACAATAGTTGCGACCATGCCGGAGGTCCTCCTCGTCGAGCTCGAAACCATTCTAGCCGATGACAGGCCCGCACGTGCGTCCTTGACTCGTCTTGCCTTGGTCGGATTCGAGCAGGGCACCGCAGGATCGTCACCACGAGACAAGTCATGTCATTTGTGCGTGGATCATCTCCTTCATCCCTACTGGTGTCATGACAGATACATGTTGCTGTAGCTGCTGCTTTGCGGCTGGTTATAGATCGATGGATGGGTTCCCTCAAATCCCACTCGTCGGCCGGGCAGAAAACCGCAGCTCGCTTGGTGACGCGCCGTGCTCAAATTCGTTTGCAAGAAGCGCCGCGCGAACGTTCCCGTCATCAACACCTCCGACACAAAGGTTGCGCTGATACGCCCATTGACCCGAGCTTTTGCCTTCCCCGCTGCTCAGGATGATGAATCGCTACGACGGCCATTGCGGAAAGCAACGCTTTGGAGCGCCGCCTGCTGACGGTTAGTTCCTCCAATCTTCAAAGCTGGACAGGGGAGCCGCGGGACACCCTGGAAGTTAGATCGCCTTCAACTCAGGAGAGAAACATGCCCGACGCACGACACGAAACCCTTATCGTCACAGCCTAAAGAACGCACACGCCATGGAAAACCAAGCTCTGTCGATCATGCGTCCTCAGGTCGCTCGCATCGAAAGCTATCCCGAGGTCGCCCGCCGTCTTGAGCAGCACATCAAAGAGACGGAGGGTCAGATTGGACGCATTGACGAGTTGCTAGATCAGTTCGGCGCTGACAGTTCTACGTTGAAGGATTTTGCCCTCTCCTTCTCCGGAAGCATGGCGGCGATGGGGCATACGATAGCAGGTGACGAAATCCTCAAGAACTCGTTCGCCAACTTTGCATTCGAGAATTTTGAAATCGCAGCTTATAAATCGCTCCTCATCCTTGCTGAGCTTGGCGGTCACGGAAATGTAACCTCCGCGCGCCTGGCGAACTTGAAAGAAGAACAGGCAATGGCCCAGTGGCTGGACGAGAACGTGGCTGCTGTCACTACCAGGTTCGCAAGCCTCAAGGAAGATGGGCGGACTGCCAAGGTCTAACTGCAATAGGTGTTTCCGATTAGCACGACCAGCACCGGGTCGCGTTTGCCCACTCGACGGAGGCACTGGAATGAACCTCGTCTCCCTAGGTGATCAAAGACATCGGGTGGATGCCGACAGAACGCGGGATTGACGCGGGCCAGATAAAAAGTTGGCACGAACCAATTTGTACGGACCAACGCGAGCCCGGCGGTGATGTCTGATTTTCCAAGCCATTGCGAGCACAGAGGAGGCACTTGGATGCCGAAAGATTCCGAAGTAGAAATCCGCCGTCGAGCTTATGACGTTTGGATAAGGGAGGGCTCACCCGCTGGACGGGACCGAGAACAATGGGAGCGCGCTTCTGAAGAATTGCGCGCGGTGGCATGCCAACCGCCGGCTTTAGCGGAAATGTCCATGGAAGAGTTAGGCCAGCAGCCCGAGGCGGCGACGAGGCATGGCGACTGCCCCAGTGCATCTCCTCGCTGTAGTTCGGGAAGCTTGCTGCGGCGCCACCGGTGTCTGTTGTCGCCCAATCCCATCGCTTGGCAGCGAGAGGTTTCTCCCCCAACGGCGATTCTTCCGGTTGCGCCGGGGTGCTATCCGGTGGGCGAGCGCCTTTAACATCGTATCCTGCGTGAGATCCGTCTGCATATGTGCAGATCGCTCGAGCTGCTTTACAAACCGGCGCACTGTCGGCATCAACGAACAATTTCCCTTTCCATTTTGGCACCTGCTGAACCCGGTCCACTCATATCCCTCTCCTACTGTGCTGGAACAGGAATGGGCATGGCGTCTGCGCGTTCCGAACGGTTCGAGAACCGCGCGGTAACGTACGGGAATTTTTCCGATGCAGCTTTGATCGACAGCGAACGACAACGCCTGCAGCCTTTAACTGGTGAAATTCGTGGGTGGCATGGAACCGAAACCGCCATGAGTTGTTCGTGTGGCTTCACATCAGAGGAGAGTCTCCATGTTTTATACCGACGGTAAGCTGCAATATCCTGTCCGGGTTGAGAACCCCGATCCCCTGTTCGCGCGCGCCTTGCAGCAGGCGATCGGCGGCGTCGAGGGCGAGATCCGCGTGGCGATGCAATATTTCTTTCAGGCATGCGGCGCTCGCGGGGACCCCAAGTTCCGCGACCTGTTGATGAACACCGCTGCGGAAGAACTCGGACATATCGAAATGCTCGCGACCGCGGTTGCCATGAACCTCGAGGGCGCGCCGCTCAAACTCAAAGAGCAAATTGCCGCCGATCCGATCGGGGGAGCCGTCCTTGGCGGCATCAACCTCAAGAACCTGCTTTCTGCCGGACTTTCGGCGATGCCCGTCGATTCCGACGGCGTGCCATTCGACATGTCGCATATCTATGCAAGCGGAAACATTGCCGCGGATATGACCGCGAACGTAACTGCCGAATCGACCGGGCGGGTGCTAGCTGTCCGCCTGTTCAACATGACGAACGATCCTGGCATGAAGGATATGTTATCCTTTCTGATCGCCCGCGATACCATGCACCAGAACCAGTGGCTAGCCGCTCTCGAGGAATTGGGCGGGACATCGGGTGTATTCCCAATCCCAAACAGCTTTCCGCAAGAGCAGGAAAAGCAGGAATTCAGCTATACCTTCCTCGGCTTTCAAGCCGACGCCAGCGATCCGGTCCCCGGCCGGTGGTCACAGGGTTCCTCTGTTGATGGAAAGGGCGAATTCACCTCCATGCCTATGACGGCAGCGCTTGGACAGAAACCGGTGCTCGGTCCGGCAAAACCGAACAGCGGTGCGCAGACGGAGCAGCTCTGAGGTGACAGACGTCGGCGATATCGCCGGCGTCTTACCCAAACTTACGACTCGCATTCGAGAAGCCCAAACGCCTACTGGTCATTGCTGGGTCCCCGCGATGAAAATAAACCAAATCGGTTTGCCAGCTCCGTAGCTTTGTCCGGTTCCCTGGACACGCTCCACCACGAGCAACCGGGCGCGGCTTGTCCCTGCTGCCGGTCCGGTTAACCGACGGTACGTAACAATCGACTGATGATGCCGAACAGCCTATATTTGGAGAAGTTATGGCTACACCGTTGGGACGAGTTCGTGGCCTTGGGTCAGCCAAAGGGGGGACGAGATCTTATGTTCGAAAGCAGGTATCTGGCATCGCGCTAGGCATTCTGACACGCCCTACCTGGTTGCCCTTGGGATATATTGCTCGGTCGCGACCGTGATGCCGCCGGGAGCTTTTGGGGCGCGCCCTCGCTGGCTTTCGTTATCCTGAGCGCCATTACATGGACATCGGGATGAGGATCATCATTGAGGACTACGTTGGACAGTCCCATGAGAAAGCTGGCCTTGCTGTTTTTGAATGCTGCGTTCAGCTGGTCGGTTGCCTACTGTGTGCGTTTGCAATCCTGATGATGATGTTCGAATCCGCCTTGATGTGGTTGGCAAGCTCAAAGCGGCGCTGGAAGCTTAGCCGAGCGACGCTACGATGAAGATATTGCGCGTCGTCATCGCTGTCCGCCTTGCTTCCCGCGACCACGAGCAGGTTCTGCTCCTGCGTCATCGTCAGTTCGTCCTGGAAGAATCCCGCAGCCATTTCGACGTGGCATTCATCCTCGACCGTCTTGAGGATGTCGTAGGGCGGCCCGTTGTCGAAGGTGTCGATCCCGGCTGTGCTGGTACAATTGGGACCCGCCAAGTCCAGGAGACGCCGGCGGCGGCGAGTCTTGCATTCCTCCCTGCTCAGAATTCTTCCAGATCCTCGACCGCGAACTCGTTGAAAGTCGCCCAGAGCTGGAAAGCGAATGACTTCGAATTTGGAGTAGTTTCGGGTCGGCCTCGGCCGCCGCGGCAAACCGAGAGGTGCGGCAATAGGAACGGTCGTATCTATCGCTCGATCGTGCCGTTACGCCTGATTTTCTTCTGCAGGAGCAAGATGCCATAGAGCAATGCTTCAGCCGTTGGTGGGCAGCCTGGAACGTAGATATCCACGGGAACGACACGGTCGCAGCCACGCACGACGGAATAGGAGTAGTGATAGTATCCGCCGCCATTGGCACAAGAGCCCATCGAGATTACGTATCGCGGCTCGGGCATCTGATCGTAAACCTTGCGAAGCGCTGGTGCCATCTTGTTGCAGAGCGTCCCCGCAACGATCATCAAATCGGACTGCCTGGGGCTGCCGCGCGGAGCAACACCAAACCTCTCGACGTCGTAGCGCGGCATCGACATTTGCATCATCTCGATGGCGCAGCATGCAAGGCCGAACGTCATCCACATCAACGAGCCGGTTCTGGCCCAGGTGATCAACTCATCCGTACTAGTGACGAGAAAGCCTTTGTCGGCCAGTTCGGCATTGATCATGCCCATGGTAGGATCGCCGCGGGTCTGCTCACCAGGATACTGGAAGTTCATTGGGCTGCGTGGGTGATCAGATTGAGACATGAGGATCTCCATGTAGCGTCGAACTCAACAACCGAATGGTGACTGCGTTCCAAAACCCAACCGCACGGTCCAAAACCGTACCGAAACCAGTAATGACCGAGCTCTCCCGGGATCGCTCCAGGTGGAATAGCTGTCGCTAGCAGGGCGAATTCTGTCGGACGTCCATCGTTCCAGTCGCGGAAGTCGAGCTAGGGCGGATTAGCAGCGCAACGGAGATCTCGCAGATGCGATCGGCGGGTAGATTTCGCCGTCGCGATTTCAGCTATTTTGGCTGGCAGCGAGCTTGCATTCCTCGTCTTCGGAGTGGTGGACCGCACGAGAAAGAGCGCGTGAAGCCGAACCCCGCCTTCAACAGTTAAGCAGCGAAACGAGTTGCGCAAGGCAGCCACCCCGGATCATGTCCTATCGGAAAAAGGACCGGCATCTACTTAAAGCTCCCCCATCAGCTTCGATACGTTGTCCCGGCCGAATGGAATGTTGCGCCCGTGGACGCGGATGTGGAGAACGACGCCAAGTGGGGCAGCGTCCAATGCCTTAAGGTAGTCGATTGCATCTTGCATCGTCGGCGTCTTTTCCTCGGTGAAAAAGCCATCCCGGACGAGTGTGATCGTGGTCGCGCACGCGCCATATATGGCCAAGGTCTCTTTCGCGCTGAAGTTATCGCTCCATCTCGCCTGCTCCAGTAGGGGCAAAATCCATTTCCGCCGGCGCCGGGTCAGTGCTGCTGTTGTTGGCCGCTGTCGCAGCGTCGGACTAGACTTTTCCCGGCGTGAAGAAAGCCAAATACGCCACCGCAATAATTACCGCGACGACAAAGATAGTCAGACCGAGTTTGACCATGCCTTTCGTGGCTCTTTGCGCTGTGTTGCTCATGTCCATAAAACATAGACGAAATATGGAAGTTCCGCCGCTTGGCATGCTGACCTCACCGACGAAACAAGGCCGACCAATATTCCGGGCACCAGTAGCAGTTATCCGAACTGGCAGCCACGACATCCTGCCGAACTTTCTCGCGCGCCGCCGTTGGTTTGGATCAAAAGGCAACCGACCTACGCAAGTAAACGTGCTCTAAGAATGCTGATGGCATTGCAGAAGCGCGCGTTCCGCAAACGATCCACAGTTTGCTAGCTTGCGATGCATTGATTTGCGTCGGGTATCGCCAAGGGCAACGGCGGCTTATTCCGGCATTCTTCGTTCCGCGGGACGCTACAGAAAACCGATGTCAGAGCTGGAGCCTTAGTTTACACCGACAAACTGGCGGTCGAAACGAAAGCTGGAGCACGCGAGCTGCGGCCACTCTTGCTTCCTCCATTCGGCCAAATTTGGCCAGCGCGGCGGCCAAAGCGCATGAGTGGCGTTGGCCAGTTTTCATCCCGAAGTCAGATCAATGGCTGCCTATCACCACCCGCCGATAAAAGCCTGATCGAGCCTTCCTCTGTACGTTGACGGACATATCCGAAACGCGGGCTCTCTCGCAGGAACCCGGTCGTGTTTTTGAGGTTGGACCATAGTAACGATGTCCTAACCCAAAGGTGATACTCATGATCATAAAGATCCTCGCAACGTCGGCGCTCGCACTCACACTCGCGACATCCGCCATCGCCCAGTCGTCGGGAAGCTCGGGAAACTCGGGAAACTCGGGGGCTGCTAACGGCGGGACCTCGGGCAATAGCTCGTCGTCTGGCGGCGCCGCATCCGGGAGCGGCAACAGCGGCGGCAATTCTACTGGCACTGGAGCCGACGCTGGCAATCCCACGGACAGCACCAGCAATTCAGGTGCCTCCGGCGGCGATCCGAATGATTGCCAGCGCGCAGCGGGAACTGGCACCGGTAATCCTGCTCCCACCAGCTCGGCGCAATCCGGTGCGGCCAACGCTTGCTGAGGTCTCTCGCGACAGGAAATGCCGCTGCTCTCTCGCCAGGATCACCATAAATGCTCCTTGAAAGCGGCATTTCCACCACTCTACATCCTCGGAGGGATCATGCGCAGCCGTCCAGTTGCAAAAATTTGCATAATGCTGCTTGATCCCCTTCCGGATCAGCGTTGCCCGAACGAGTGCTTCAACGCATGTCTTAGCGGTTTGCATCGGGCAACGCGTCATTAAATCGCCCTCGTCCGGCAAGCGATTTCGCTAAATGAGCAGTAGGGCTCTATCATGATATCGGCTCTGGCTGGCGTGGCCCCCAGAAGTTCTTCGGCGATGCAGCCGGCGAGCGACCTGGTTATGAAATGCGTGGATTTCAAGCGGAACCGACAGCAGTTTAGCTACCATTGAACTTAGCGCAGGAACTTGAGGTGCGTTGCTGGAGTCTCCCGCTCAAAAGGAGCCCGTCATGGCAAAACTGAAGATTCCGAAAAAGGTCGGCGCATCACGCCGCGGAACCTCGGCTTTCGAATTGCTCGGTCGATGTCGCGCTGCGCCGGTCGGGGCGGCAAGTCGTCGACGTCATTGATCGCCGGGGGGATATCAAAGTGGCCTCGACCTCATAAAGCGCTGCGATGATGGGAATAGCCTCGCCAGCGAGCTCCGCTCGCTTTGCATCAGCACACCCCGCGGCCATCGCCCGGTATGCGCCCTCAACATCGCGGATCGCGAACTTAGACTCGGCGAATATTAAGATTATGGTCGTACGCGATCAACTGGCCTGTTGCTAGCGCCATCAGCCGCTGCGAGATGATGGCCGGCGCCGGTCTCCCCTGCCGTTTCGTCAAACGTGGTCCGGCCCCAACCAGGATCACTCGCATATCGTCGGGCTGCAAGTTTTGGAAGTCGCGGCTGATCATGAAGTGAGCGAGCTCAAAAATCGCGACCGCCATTTGGACGCCTGTGGGTCCCCCGCCAATAACTGGCCTGCTTCTCAGCCTCGCTCTTCGCCCGCTCCGCTCGCTCGAAAGCCAGAAGCAGCCGATGGCGGATCTGGCGCGCCTCATGGATGCTCTTGAGGCTGGGCGCGAACGTCCGCCAAACATCGTGTCCAAAATAGTTCTAGTCAGAACCTGTCGCAAGGACGAGCTTATTATAGGAGAGCGAGTCGCCATCGGACAGTGATACGCTACGCGAGGATGGAGCCGACACCTCAGCCATGATCTTGTTGAAGTTTTTGAGACGCGCGAGCGTCTTAGGAATGGGCTCGGCGATGTCGGCCGGCGACAAGGCTGCAGTGGCGATCTGATAAAGGAGCGGCTGAAAGAGATTATGGTTGCGTCGGTCAACGAGCGTGACCTTGATATCCCCAGCGGCACCGAGTTCGGTTGCGCACGCGAGACCGCCGAAACCGCCGCCGATGATGACGACACGGCGGGAGGAGCGGCATTCTGCACCGATGGTAGCTCGATCTTCATTTACGTTCATCGAAAAAATTTTCGACTGCTTCGCCGATATCGCTTATTCAACCGACTCTTTATGTCGGGAGCCCGAGGCAGCGCAATGAAAGCAGGTCTTCCAGGGTAATCAGGGGGCCGAACAGGAGAAACGACCACACCGGTCGCGTCGCGAAGAGGAGGCCAAGACCGAAGGCCGCCCAGATCGCCGCTGTGCGGAGTTCGCGCAGCATCTCAGTCATGGAGCCGCCTCATGATCAACAACCCAACGCCTATCATCGCCCCACCCCAGGCAAGGAAACCGAGGTCCCAGAATAGCCACTGCCCGCGGGGAGCCATCTCATTGACGTGATGCAGGCCGAGGACATGGTGGTCGATGACGCCTTCGATGAGGTTGAACGCTCCGAAGCCGATGAGCATGGTGGCGACAAGATCGCCCGTCGACCAGCGGAAATGGCTGAGGCGGCCGCACCGCCACAAAATAAAAAGCCCGGCGAGCACGAAGACGTATGTACCGGAATGGAAGACGCCGTCCCAGAAGGTGTTCAGTTCGAGGTTCTCGATCGTGGTGATTGGATACCATGAGCTGAGCATATGATGCCATTGCAGAAGCTGGTGGAGGACAATTCCATCAAAGAAACCTCCGAGTCCCAAGCCCAGAAGCAGGCCAGCGGACAGAGGGAAGCTTCGCGTGGGTCGCCTCTCCAAGCCCGTCATGCGAGCAACTTGGCAGCGACCGCCGCTTCTACGAACGCTCTGCGGGCAAGCTCCGGGCTGCCGTGACTTGCAATCGCATCGACACATCGGCGCTTAGCAACTTCGTATTCGGAACCATAGCTTGATGGCCAGCGATGGAGAAGCGCCGCCAATGCCGCATCGGGGCTGTCGAGACGTTCCCGCATGCCGTTACCGATCCGGACGAAGACAGGCGATTGCCAGGTGACGCAGAAATCGGCGTCGATAATCTCATTCATGGGAGACCTCATGTATATTTTCCCCACGAACCTCTGTCGGGCTTGCGAGTTCCCGCGCTTGACGCTTAGTGCCCACCAAACGAGCGCGGACGTGCCGCGTTGCTCATCGCTCTCCAATGGCGGACGCCCGCAATCCGCCGGCGTCTGCCACAGGATATTGCAGCTTACCGTCAGTGTCGAACATGGAGCTCTCCTTCGTTGTGAAGCCCGCAAACAAGCGACAGCCGATCAGGTTCCCTCCTGTCTGCGCCTTCCGAAGAATGAGCAGAGGGAACTTCTCCCTCGGAGCGGAGTTCGTTGCGCTCACGAAGGAGATTTTGATGGTTGTTCAGCTTTCACTTGAGACCGACGATATTGCGCCGACTGCGGAAAGCGCGTCTGGAGCACGGGTCTTTGCACCTGATCTGGCATACCGCCTGATGTCGATCGTCAATGTGATTTTCCACGGCGACCCTGCAAAGGGTAATGACTGGGTGTTGATCGACACCGGTCTGCCGACGTCGAAGAATACAATCGTCGAGACGGCGGAAGCCCGGTTCGGACGAAATACACGCCCGTCTGCGATCGTCATGACGCATGCCCATTTCGACCACGCCGGCTCCCTGGAGGGGCTCGCGGAGCATTGGGACGTTCCAGTCTACGCGCATCCTCTCGAGTTTCCATATTTAAACGGACAAGCTTCTTATCCGCCGGCCGATGCCTTTGTCGGCGGTGGCGCCATGGCGCTGTTGTCGCCTCTCTTTCCACGCTCCCCCGTCGATGTGGGTCGGTGGCTGAAGATGCTGCCGCCGGATCGGAGTGTACCAGCCATGCCGGGATGGAAGTGGCTGCATACGCCAGGGCACACGCCGGGTCACATCTCGTTGTGGCGTGAAAGTGACCGCACCTTGATAGCCGGCGACGCGATCGTCACGACAGGCCAGGAATCCGTCTACGAGGTCCTGACGCAAAAACCGGAGATGCACGGGCCACCGCGCTACCTGACACCCGATTGGGACGAGGCCGAACGCTCGGTCGTCATGCTGGCTAGTCTGGAACCGGAACTGGTCATCACGGGGCACGGCCAGCCGGTTCGGGGCGAACACATGCGTGCGCGTCTCCACGAGCTTGCCGCGAATTTTTCAGCAATTGCCGTGCCTGACGGACGACCGTATGCGCTCGACCCGGCAAAGCCTGGCAAGAGCGGAAACGACGCCTACCGGTAGACCGATAGTCTCACGTTGATGATCGACCAGGGGAGAAAGAAGGAATGGCAAGTCAAGATGATGTCATCGGCCGACGCGCTAATCGGATCCGGGGAGCAGCGGGCCGACCGGCCGGAAAGCAGTCTGAGCACTGTCGGGCGGCGGAGGAACGGCCCAGCGCGGGACCCTGTGAAACCTTAGCTGCACCCCCAGTCATTTCTGACCATGGTGATAGCCAGCGCGAGCTAGAGTTTGATGAGCATGCCATTGCTCATCCTGAAGACCGGCCCGACCTTCAGGTCGTTAAAACAGGGGCCGCGACCTTCGTGAGCAAGGCAGGTGAGCGAATACGGCGAAGGCCTTCGGTCAAGTAAGTTCGCTTTGCTTGAAAGGTGAATTGGTTCAACAGCGAGCCGACGCAAGAGGACGCTTGCGAGTTGGGAGGACCACGATGACGACACCGCTCGGACGCGTTCGGGGTTTGGGATCAGCGAAGGGAGGCACCCGGCCTTACGTTCTCAAACAAGCATCGGGTTTGGCATTGGGCATCTTGACCCCTTATTTGATCGGGATCGGGATCTATCTGCTTGGAAGAGATCGCGACTTTGTCGTTGCTTCGATCGGCAGCTTCTGGATTGGCCCCGCCCTCCTCGCGTTCATTCTTCTCAGCGCCGTCCACATGGATATCGGCATGCGGACGATCATCGACGACTACGTCCATGGACACATGAGAAAGCTCGTCCTTCTGTTTCTGAACTCGGCCTTCACCTGGCTGGTCTGTCTACTCTGTGTCTTCGCCATCCTCAGGATGATGTTCGACGCGGCCCAGCAATAGTCTAGGTCGTGGTGAAACGTTACGCCTTCCCGCCGCTAGAATCGCCCGTACGGTTCCGCACTGTTCCCGAACGAGCGGGAACGCGTAGCTTCCATCCTCATTCTTCTTCGGCCACGAGGAGAGAGAACATGAGCGGACTGGGTGGAACGGGTGTGGAGATCAAAAAGGAAATCGTTGCGTTAATGCCGGCGGTGCACCGGTTCGCGATGCGGTTCGAACGATCTGTGACAGATGCGGACGATCTCACGCAGGATACCATGCTCAAGGCGCTCGCTCACATTGATCAATTTCGGCCCGGGACCAACGTAAAATCCTGGCTGTTCACGATTGCCCGCAACACCTATTGCACGAAATACAAGATCCGCCAGAGATTTACCCTCTGTGCGGACATGGAAGTCGCTACATCCGGGCAGGCGGTACAATCGACCCAGGAATGGTCTTTGCGCACGGGGGAAGTCGATAAAGCCATTTCAGCTCTCGACGCCGACAAGCGCCAGGTGTTGCTGATGGCGGCAAATGGCGACAGCTACGAGGATATCGCAGGGGTGTGCGGGTGCGAACTCGGCACGATCAAAAGCCGTATCTCGCGTGCAAGGGCCGCCGTAATTTCGGCGCTCGGTGAAACCACCGCGTCAGGAGCCGTCGCTGCAAGGTGATATACGATCATGGTGGACAGCAGATTACAATCCTACAAAAACTGCCCAAGCCACTTCCCGCCATCGGGGGACCACGCGTAGCTGAGTTTTTGCGGATCCGTAAGCTCCCTGAAAAACGGGAACCAGCGCCTCATTTGGAAGTTTGAAGGCCGGAAAGGATAGGGGGAACAATGCGCTTCGTGCCGACCATGCTTCATGGAATTGCTGACTATGCCGTCGGGTCCTTTGTGATCGGCCTGCCGTTTTTTCTCGAACTCAATGGCACTCCTCGAATGGTGCTTATCGCGCTCGGCATCATTATGGTGCTCTACAGGCTCCTGACCGACCATGAAATTGACGCTGTGCGGTTCCTACGGATCCGTTCGTTGCTTGATGCCATCTTTGGCGTAGCAATGCTGCTCTCACCCTGGCTTTTTCCCTTTCCCATGGATACGCGCTGGCCGGTCTACGCAATCGGGGTTGTTGCGCTCATTCTTGCTATCACCACGCAAATCCGTGCTGAAGGAACGGCCGCGATCAATTGAACTTACAAGGAGCTTATCGATGAAGGCACTGTGCTGGCATGGCAAGGGCGACATCCGCTGCGACAGCGTTCCGGATCCCAAGATCGAAGATGGGCGCGACGCCATCATCAAGATGACCGCCTGCGCCATCTGCGGCTCAGATCTGCACCTGATGGATGGCTACATTCCCTTTATGGAAAAGGGCGACGTGCTCGGCCACGAATTCATGGGCGAGGTCGTTGAGGTCGGACGTGACAACAAGAAGCTGAAGGTTGGTGACAGGGTGGTGGTGCCGTTCACCATCTGCTGTGGGGAATGTCAGCAATGCCTCAGAGGCAACTGGTCGGTTTGTGAACGCACCAACCGCAATGCCGATAACGCCACCAAGGCGTTTGGCTATCAAACCGCCGGCTTGTTCGGATACTCGCATCTGACGGGCGCCTACGCCGGCGGTCAGGCGGAGTATGTGCGTGTTCCCTATGCAGACGTTTCTCCAATCGTCATTCCCGATGGAATGACCGATGAGCAGGCGCTGTTTTTAGGCGACATTTTTCCGACGGGGTGGATGGCCGCAGCCAACTGCGAGATCGAACCCACCGATATCGTCGCCGTCTGGGGCTGCGGTCCGGTCGGTCAGTTTTGCATCAAAAGCGCGCTGATGCAGGGTGCCGCGCGGATCATTGCCATCGACAATGTTCCGGAGCGTCTGGCGCTGGCGCAGTCGGCTGGAGCCGAGATCATCAATTTCGACGAAGTGGACGGCACAATCCCGGACCGCATCAAGGAGATGACCGGGGGTCATGGCGCCGACAAGTGCATCGACGCTGTTGGTGCGGAATCCCATGCTACAGCATCATTTGATGCCGTCGTCGACAAGGTCAAGGCCGCCACCCTGCTTGGAACTGACCGCCCGCATGCGCTACGAACCGCGATCATGGCTTGCCGACCCGCCGGGATCGTCTCGGTTCCTGGGGTCTATGGCGGTTTCCTCGACAAGATTCCTTTTGGCGCCGCAATGAACAAGGGACTGACGATCCGCACCGGTCAGACCCATGTCAACCGCTATTCACTCGATTTGCTTCGCCGCATCGAGGAAGGCGAGATCGATCCGAGCTTTATCATCACGCATCGGGCGAAGCTCGAAGACGGCCCGGCTCTCTACGAGACTTTCAGGGACAAGAAGGACAACTGCATCAAGGTCGTCCTGACGGCATGAGATCATGAACGCTGATGCCAGAGCACTCAAGGAAGCGTGTCGCAGTTTCGAGGCCAGGCATGGCGTCGAGGCTTCTCTCAACGTGATGGCCGGCATGATGCAGGACCGCCTTGGCGACCATAGCCTCGCTGTACAATTCCAAGGCTGCGATGCAGGCGCGCCACCTCCCCAACCGGTAGACGTCGACGAAGTCGGACCGCGGATGCATGAAGAAGGCGCAGCCGGATGAGCTCACGCGCCTGCGACTTGATCGGCCGCCTTGAAGAAAAACATGTCACCCGCGCTCAGCGGCTGAACGCGCTTCTGCATTTACTTCCACGATACTACACCGATCGCAGGTGGAATGCGAAAGTCGCCAACGCCATAGTCTTGGGGCTGCAATCCGTCTTTCCATCGCGCCTGTTTCACGACTGCCGCGTTTTCAGCAGAAGCATCGCGGCCGGCGAACGTAGCGTCGGCTTGCGGTTTCTCCTGCCCGATGGAGCGCCAAGAGGTGTTTATGTGCACTTTCACGGTGGCGCGTGGGTGCTCGGCAATGCCCGCCTCGATGATGGCATCACGTCACGTGTCGCTAAAGAGTGCCAACTCATCGCCGTCGCTGTCGATTTTCGTAACGCCCTCGATGATCGCGTCGACCTTGCCATAGACGACTGTGAAATCGCTCTGAACTGGGTGGTCCGGAACCTGTCAGATCTCGGCGTCGGACGGATTGTTCTGGGCGGTGAGTCATCTGGGGCTCACCTTGCCGCCCAGGCCTTGCTGCGTCTGCGGGACCGGGGAATGGTCGAAGCATTCCGGGGATTTATCTCGACATGCGGCGCGTTTGATTTCAAGGGATCGCGCAGCCTCAGGAGCGCCAATAGCGCCTCCCTCATCGTGGACGCTCCCGCTGCTCTTCGAAATCTTCAAAGATTACGTTCCAGTTTGCCCTGGAATGAACGGGATGGGCCGTTACATGCGCAGCTCGAAGGCCTCCCGCCGGCTCTGTTCATCGCGGGCGAGCTCGATCCCATCGTCGATGACAGCATTCAGATGTTCCGCACTTGGCAAGACGCAAACGGAAACGCATCGTTAAGCATCGTTCCGGCCGGGCCGCATGGTTTCAACCGGCTTCCGACGGCTATCGCTAAAATCACCAACGCCTACGCGCGAGAATGGCTGATCGATAGATGTTCGGGCTTACATTGACGCCCTTTCCGGGCGCGGACACCGAGCGCTGTTTGGCGAAATAGCCGGCCGGAAGCGAAAAAAGCACACACTAAGGAACTTGTCGTTTTCAGAGAGCTTTAGATAGTTTGGGAGCGATCATGACAGCACATCCGAAAGACAAACCCTCGATCAAGCCATACACTGGCCCGGCCGGTGGATGGGGGTCCGCAAAATCAGTTGCCGGGATCCTGCTCCGTGAGCATATCCCGGCGAGCGGCGCCGCCTTGCTGGACAAGCAAAACAAGCCCGAAGGCTATATGTGCGTCAGCTGCGCGTGGGCGAAGCCCGCCAAGACGCATCCGCTGGAATTTTGCGAGAACGGCGCCAAGGCTACCGCCTGGGAGGTAACAAACCGCAGGGCGGATGCCGGCTTCTTTGCCGCGCATACGCTGAGGGAGCTAGAAGCCTGGCGCGACCATGATCTTGAGGAACAGGGTCGGTTGACGCAGCCGATGCGGTGGAACGCAGAAACTGATAAGTATGAGCCGGTCGAGTGGGACGTGGCATTCGCCGAAATCGGCAAAGAACTTCGAGCCCTCACGCCCCAACAAGTCGACTTTTATACGTCCGGTCGCGCCTCTCTGGAGGCGGCTTATATGTATCAACTTTTCGCACGACTGTTCGGCAGCAACAATCTCCCCGACTGTTCCAACATGTGTCACGAGAGCACCTCGGTGGCTTTGCCCGAAAGTATCGGAGCATCGGTCGGAACGGCGGTCCTCTCGGACTTTGAGAACACCGACTGCATATTTTATATCGCCCAGAATGTCGGGACGTCCTCGCCCCGGCTGTTGCATGACCTGCAGGATGCCGTACACCGCGGCGTTCCTATCGTTACATTCAATTTGCTGCGGGAACGGGGCCTTGAACGTTTCAAGAACCCGCAGGCGCCAACCGAGATGTTGTCCTCGAAGGAAACACTGATCTCGTCGGAATACTATCAGGTGAAGAATGGTGGCGATATCGCAGCGCTCTTTGGCGTGTGCAAGGCGTTGATCGAGGCCGACGATGCGCTCAAAGCGTCAGGAACAAGTAAAATCGCTGGGAACGACGACATCCCAGATGACCCATCTGAGGCCGGAACGATCGCATTTGCCGCGTCGATTGCAGCTGCCGACAAGAAGCATGTCCTCGACCACGACTTCATCCAGGAGCACACAACCGGTTTCGAACAGTTTGCCGATGCGGCCCGGTCCTATAGCTGGGCGGAGCTTGAGCGAGTTTCCGGTCTCACACGGGAGCAGATGACGCATGCGGCACAGACTTATGCAAAAGCCAAGGCAGTCTTGATAGCCTATGGGATGGGTGTCACGCAGCACGTGATGGGCGTCGACAACATCCATATGATCGCCAACCTCGCGCTCCTGCGTGGCAACATCGGTAAACCAGGCGCCAATATCTGCTCCATTCGGGGCCACTCCAACGTCCAGGGACAACGAACGGTCGGTATTACCGAAAAGCCGGGGCTCGTGCCCCTGGACAAGCTGTCCGAGCTGTACAAATTCGAACCGCCGCGTTGGACGGGCCGATCGACGGTGGACACCTGCAAAGCAATTCTCGATGGCCAAGCGCGTGCCTTCATTGGCCTCGGCGGTAACTTTCTGCGTGCCGTGCCGGAGACAGAGGCGATGGAGGCGGCCTGGAGGAAATTGCGCCTGACGGTGCAGATCGCGACCAAACCAAACCGCAGCCATGTGCTCCACGGCGAGATCGCGTATCTGCTGCCTTGTCTGGGGCGGTTGGAGATCGACAACCAGGCCACCGGTCCACAGGCTGTATCGATCGAGAGCTCAGTCGCACACTTCCATGGGTCGCGCGGCAAAGCGACACCGGCGAGTAGCCATCTAAGATCTGAGCCAGAGATCATTGCCGGATTGGCGAAAGCCACCTTGGACCGTGGTGACGTCCCCTGGGATGCATGGATCGACGACTATAGCCGGATCAGAGACGCGATCGAGCGCACCTATCCCGAAACGTTCAGCGACTTCAACAAGCGGCTGTTCCAGCCGGGTGGGTTCGCTCGGCCCCTGCCAGCGCGCGAACGGAAATGGGTTACCAAGACGGGCAAGGCGAACTTCCTGACGCCGGACCGGCTGTTTCCTGAATTTGCAATCGATGGCGCGCAAGAAGACGTCCTGCATCTGTCGACACTGCGATCGAACGACCAGTTCAACACGACCATTTACGGCTACAGCGATCGGTTTCGCGGCGTCAACGGAACACGCAAAGTCGTTTTCATGAATCGCGATGACGTCGCTCGCCTCGGCTTCGCCAACGGCGACAGCGTCGATTTGCGCACGGCCATCGATCACTCGACCGCGCGCCAGGTAGGCGCGCTTAGGGTCGTCGAGTACGATATTCCGCAAGGCTGCTGCGCGGCATACTATCCGGAATGCAACCCGCTTTTTCCGTTGGGACACCACGATGCCCAGTCGAAGACGCCGTCCTACAAGCTGCTCCCGGTATTCATCACCAGGTCACAGCAGCAGCCGAAGGACTGATCCGGCACGGGAAGCTTTCCATGGGCAGTGTTCGAGGTAATCGTCGGTCAGCTATAGCCATCGCACTTGGTGGCGCCGTTGTCGTCGGCGCGGGCGCTCTCGTGGGCTGGGCACGAGAAGGCCGCACCTTGCGCCTGGATCCGCCGCTTTCGGCCGAGTTCGAGAAGATCCGCTTGATGCCGAATGACATCAGCGGAGCGCCGCCAGAAATCTATTTCAAGCTGGGAAAGCCATACGAAAGTACCGCTTACGATTTGAGCCAGGGAAAGCGGCTTTATTCCTGGTTTGGCTGTCCGGCATGCCACGGCGACGGCCGGGGTGCGGCCGGCCCATCTTTTCTGGACGGATGGTGGCTTTACGGTCCTGAGATGATCTCGGTCGTAGCATCCATCCGCGATGGCAGGCCCCACGGAATGCCTGCCTTTCGTGACAAGATGACGATCGATGAAATCTGGCAGCTCGCCGGCTATGTGAGAACGATCGGCGCCTATTCGGCAAAAACGACCGCGCCCAGTCGCAATGACGACAAGAACACCCGGCCGTCCGAGAACCGCGCACCGGCCGCGGCTCTCTTCGACGAGGGGCCCGCCGGCGCGCACCCTGATCAGGGGCCATCGCCTTGACGCGCTCTTCGATCATCGGCCCGTCCCTTGCGTCTCTCTGTCTCTCAGGCTGTACGGGGTCGCAGTCTGCGCTTGACGCAGCCGGCGCATCGGCTTCCGCCCTGAAACAGCTCATCGTTGTCATTGTCGTGGTCTGCGCTGTTGTCTGGCTTTTGGTGATGCTGGTGCTGGCATGGTCCCTGCTACGACCGCGTGACGGACGCGGGGTTGCTGGCAACGACCAGAAAGCGCGTAAAGTTATCGCCGGAGCGGTGGCGGCCACCACTTTCATCATCGCCGGTCTGACGATCATAAGTTTTTATACGACGCGCAAGATTGGCGAAGCCTCCGAAACAGCGTTGACCGTCACCGTGCGAGGTCAGCAGTGGTGGTGGCAGTTCATCTATCCCGATGATGGATCGGGGCGAGAGTTCAAGACGGCCAACGAGCTGCACATCCCTGTCGGACAAGCTGTGAAACTACGGTTGGAGAGCGCCGACGTCATTCATTCTTTCTGGGTTCCGAGCCTGGCGGGAAAGCTGGATCTAATACCGGGCCGGATCAACGAACTGACGTTGCATGCTGATCGACCGGGAATCTATCGCGGCCAGTGTGCGGAATATTGCGGGCTGCAGCACAGCCACATGGCGGTGCTTGTCATTGCTGAAGACGAGGTGAGTTATCGGCAATGGGTGCAGGGGCAGCAGCGTGAACGGCTCCCGCCGGCAGATCCACAGGTCACAGCCGGCGAAACGGTGTTCATGAGCAAGCCTTGTGCCGCCTGTCATACCATTCGCGGCACATCGGCGGCCGGGGTAACCGGGCCTGACTTGACGCACGTTGGAAGCCGGCAGACGATCGCGGCAGGGCTTTTGCCGAATACTCGCGGGTCCCTCGCTGCTTGGATCGCTGACCCGCAGACGCTCAAGCCCGGCAACAACATGCCGCTCGTGCCGCTCTCCGGGGAAGAGTTGAAACAGGTCTCCGCCTACCTAGAAAGTCTCAAATGAGCGCTGATCCTCCCCCGCTGACCGATGTGGATCTTGGCGACGAGGTGATCGACCTCAGGCTTCATCAGATTTGGAAAACGCCAACAGGCTTGTGGGGCGCGCTTTCGACCGTCGATCACAAAATCATCGGCCGGCGCTACATCGTCACGGCTTTTGTGTTTCTTCTACTTGGCGGCATCCTGGCGATGGCGATGCGCCTCCAGCTGGCCACGCCCGAGGCGCGCTATATCAGTCCCGATCGCTACAATCAGATTTTCACGATGCACGGCACCAACATGATGTTCCTGTTTGCCGTACCGGTGATGGAGGCCATGGGCGTGTATCTCGTGCCGCTGATGCTCGGCACCCGCAACATCGCCTTTCCGCGCCTCAACGCTTTTTCCTACTGGATATTTTTAGCCGGCGGCCTGCTGTTATGGATCGCATTCGCGCTGGACGTCGGTCCCGATGTGGGCTGGTTTGCCTATGTCCCCCTCTCCGGCCCCCAATATGGTGCCGGAAAGCGAGCTGACATTTGGGCGCAGATGATCACGTTCACGGAGGTTTCGGCGCTTGCTGTCTCTGTCGAGATCGTCGTTACCGTATTCAAGCAGCGCGCACCGGGAATGTCCCTGGATCGAATTCCGCTCTTCGTCTGGTCGATGCTGGTCACCTCATTCCTTGTGATCCTGGCGATGCCGGCGATCATGTTTGCAAGCAGCACCTTGATTCTCGACCGTCTAGTTGGTACCCATTTTTACAATCCCGCCGAGGGCGGCGACGTCCTGTTGTGGCAGCATCTTTTCTGGTTCTTTGGCCATCCGGAAGTCTACATTATCTTCCTGCCGGCGGTGGGAATGGTGTCGACGATGATTTCGACGTTCGCCCGCAGGCCGGTGTTTGGGTACCTGGCCCTGGTGATGGCGTTGATTTCGACGGGCGTCCTCGCCTTCGGCCTCTGGGTGCATCACATGTTCGTCGTCGGCCTACCGCGACTTGGCGAGAGCTTTTTCACGGCCTCCAGCATGGCTATTGCCGTGCCCGCCGGCATTCAGATCTTCTGCTGGCTCGCAACACTGTGGGATGGAAGACCGGTGTTCAAGTCACCAATGCTGTTCGTTATCGGCTTCATCATCACCTTCGTGCTTGGCGGACTGACTGGCGTCATGGTGGCGTCGGTGCCATTCGACACGCAGGTGCACGACACCTACTTCGTCGTCGCGCATTTCCATTACGTCCTCGTTGGCGGCTCTGTTTTCCCGCTGCTTGGAGCGATCTATTACTGGTTCCCAAAATTCACCGGAAGGATGATGAGCGAACGGATCGGCCGCTGGGTATTCGGGTTGATATTCACCGGTTTCCACCTGACGTTCTTCCCGATGCATCTTCTCGGTCTCTTCGGTATGCCGCGTCGTATCTATACCTATCAGCCCGAGATGCCTTGGGCCGGTCTGAACCTGTTCGTCAGCCTCAGCTCTTTTATTCTCGCCGTAGGATTTCTCCTGTTTTTCATGGACGTTGTCCGCAGTGCGCGCTCCGGCGCTGTTGCCGAAGAGAACCCATGGAACGCATCCACGCTGGAATGGGCAACGACCTCACCTCCCAGCCCCTATAATTTCCGGCGCATCCCGGTTGTCAGCCAGCGTGAACCGTTATGGTCAGGCTCGTCGGATCTGCCGGTGGTCAGCGGAATGCGGCTGGACCGACGGGAACTGATCGTCAGTGGCGTCGTCGAGGCCGAGCCTGAAGCACGGGAGTCCTCGCCCACCAATTCGATCTGGCCACTCATTGCAGCCATCGCGACGTCGATCATGCTGATATGGTCGATGTTCTCGCCATGGGCGGTCGTTTGGGGTTCAATCCCGATCGCAATCGCCCTGACCGGCTGGTTTTGGCCAAAGGGCGACCCGGAGGATGAGTCATGAAAGAGCGCCTGGTTCTCGATGTCTCGCACCTGCCATTGCACGGCTCCGGCACCGCCAGCCCGACCTGGTGGGGAACACTGGCGTTCATGTTGATCGAAGGGACCGGCTTTGCTCTCGGAATAGTCGTCTACCTTTACCTGATGAGCATCGCCAGCGTCTGGCCGATCAACGCGCCGGCGCCTGATCTGCTGCCTGGCACTCTTTTGACCGCTGTGCTCGCTGTCAGCGTAATACCGAACGTGCTGGTGGCGCGCTGGGCTGAACGCAGAGAGCTAAAAAAGGTCCGGATCGGCCTGATCGTCATGGCTTTGCTCGGCGTCGCCCCGCTCTTCCTGCGGGTATTTGAGTTCCCGGCCCTCCACGTGATGTGGGACAGCAACGCCTATGGTTCGATCACCTGGGTGCTGCTCGGACTGCACACCACCCACATCCTGACCGATCTGATCGACACGCTGGTTCTGATGTGCCTGATGTTCACGCGGCACGGCGACAATCCTAGGCGCTATGGCGATGTGGAGGACAACGTCATGTACTGGAACTTTGTTGTCGCAACGTGGGTTCCGCTCTATCTCTGTCTTTATTGGGTGCCGCGTCTATGAGATATTCCATCGCAGTCGCTGGAGGATTGGTTTTCGCCCCACTAGCTTGGGCCGTCAGCACACAGATTGGCCAAGTCATGCCCTATGTGGACTGCCGGATGGGCAGGCCATGGTCCGTGATGGCCACGGTGCTTCTAGCACTGTTGGCGGTTGTCGGTGTTCTGGCGCCTTTGGCGGCACCTAGAAGCCCGAAATCGAGGTCAGATACGTTCATCAGGACGATCAGCGTTCTCGCGGGATCAGCATTTGCGTTTGCCTTGGCGATGCAGGCTGCGGCCACTTTTATAATAAACCCTTGTCAACACTGATCCGAAACGGTGCCGGAGACAGAAAATGAGCGGCGAAGGGTTTCCCGTCAAGATCGTAGTTCTGTTACTGGTCACGATGCTCGGGCTCGCGGCGGGGGTCCTCACGTACCAGGTTAGAGATCGCAACCAGAGGACAGAAGTCGCAAGTTTACTTGCTCGCGGCGATCCCGCCCGTGCGCCTGAGATTTTCCGGCGTTATGGTTGCACCGGATGCCATACGATTCCCGGCATCGCGGGAGCCAACGGCAAGGTCGGCGGCCCACTGGTCGACATACGCCAGCGCGTCTACCTAGCGGGAGTCGCGAATAATGACGCGGAGGCGCTTGTCCACTGGATTGTGGCGCCGAGTGCGTTCGATGCCAAAACGGCGATGCCGGACACCGGTATTTCAGAAGCCGAAGCGCGGGACTTGGCTGCCTATCTTTACGGGCAGTGACTACGGCTGCGGTGTCGGTCGTGCTGGCAGCGACTTAATGTAAGTTGCAATGGCATCGCGGTCACCTGCGGGGAGTTTGGCGGTGTTAGTGACAACGTCGGCCATGGAGGATCCGACGCGCCCGTGGTCCGGGGTGTTGCCGCTGGTCAAAACCTCGAAAATATCGGCCTGAGACCAATCGCCAATACGCGCGGGCGTGATGTTCGGAACGAACCCCGTTCCTTCAGGATCCTCGCCCCCGGCATATCGCGTCGCCTGCTTGATCGCTCCAAAGACATTGCGCGACGAATGGCACTCGGCACAATGGGCAACGCTTTCGGCGAGATAGGCGCCTCGGTCATGGATGGGATCGCCACTCAGCACGGCTTCGGACTTTCCCTCGTTGAAAAACAGCAGCTTCCAGAAGCCGACGAACCGCCGGATGCGGAAGAGTGCGACGAGGTCGTGGGGCGGCGCGCCGCCCGACACTGCTGGTAGAGTCTTCAGATAGGCAAACAGGTCCCGAACATCGTCCACCGTCATTCCGGTGTAGCTTGGATAGGGAAAGACCGGATAATAATGCTGTCCGTCGGGAGAGACGCCCCCGATCAGCGCGTTGCCAAGATCGGCGGCGGTCCACGAACCAATTCCGTCCTTCGCATCTTGCGAGATATTGGGAGGCCGGAACGTGCCGAACGGCGAGGCGAGCGCAAGGCCGCCGCCGAGTTGCAACCGATGCTTTTGCCCAGGTGTCGCATGGCACGATGAGCAATCTCCTGCGGCGAATATCAATTCGCCACGAGCAGGATCGCCCGGCTTCACGAACGCCGGATCATTCTCTTCAAAAGGGATATTTGGTTTGGTGATGAGCCACGCGCCAGCGGCGAGCATTGCAACAGTAAGAGCGGCCCCCAAGAAAATTGTCCGAACTCGCGTCTTCACCGATGGTCCTTCGCTCCCGAGTTATCCCACATCCTGCCGAGTGGATGTCTTCGAATAGACAGACGGTTTAAAATTATGCCACAGCGACACATTCCAGCTATACCCATTACTCCGATTCGGTATGTGTTGCCCGAAAGCGCTCGATCTGCTCTGGCTCCTTCTCGTCAATCTGGGTGATTTCGTTTTTCGCATCGCCATGCACATGTAGCAGTTCATCGAGCTTGGCATGGATTGCCTGTGTATCCCGATGTTCCGCCCGCTGGATGAAAAGCGTCATCATCCAGGTGATCAGCGTGGCGAGGCCGTGCCATTCCAGCGTCTCGGGGCTGAAGATGAGCCAGGAGATCCCATAGAAAATTACAATGGCAAAAGCGATGGGGCTGGCAGTCCATGTGCCTAAATCCGTCAACCAGGAACGCCAGCGCATAGTTGAGACCTCCACATTGAGGCGAAAACCCTCTCTTAGGCAGCCGGTTCCCGCAGACGCGACATTTCGTTGAGATCTCTCCGTTCTGAGTGCGGCCTAGTCGCGATCATTCGGCTTGCATCTTTCGCCCTGTCCTTGGCCTGAAATCCGCGAGCATTGACTTCAGTTCCACTTCCCGCACACGCCTCGCAGCCTCATCCGGACTGACCCATTCACGCGTACGCTGTCCTTGTTCCTTGAAGTCCGCATTCAGCTCGTGGACCTCGATCTGAAACACTTCAACGACGCATGGCGCGACGTCTCCGTCATCCAGTTCCTTGAGATAGGTGTAACGGCCGACGGGTTTCTTATGAACGGCACCGCGAATGCCTGCCTCTTCCCAGGCTTCGATCGCAGCAGCCTCGTATGGTTTCTTTCGCTTCATCGGCCACCCCTTCGGAATGATCCATCTGCCGCTGTCGCGCGAAGTGATGACCAGTATCTCGATCGCGGCGCCTTCAGTCCGCCGAAAACAGAGAGCGCCATATTGTTGCCGGAACGGGCCAGTGAACAGCTTGTCCGGTAAAGTCGCGGCCTTCGCAGGTTTCTTTCGATTTGACATGGTCACACATAGTAGCTCCCAGCTCGACGCAACTGGCAAGCCTGGAACAATTCGGCCGAGCGTTGGTTCCTCGTCAATTGTCCGGTGATGGCTTTATCATGACCTTCCAGCTCGAACCCTACTGCGGTAACGCTCCAGCACCTGAGGCCCTGATGGCGGACTGGAACTTCGACCCAATCCTGCTGTCGGCAATCGCTCTAGTGGCGCTGTGGACATGGCGCCGAGCTATGGCGGAAGACCGGGTGGGTCAGTGGGCCCTGTTCATGGGTCTTTGTGTCCTCGCCTTTGTCTCGCCCCTATGTGCCTTCAGCTCCGCCCTCTTCTCGGCACGGGCCTTCCATCATATTGTCTTGGTATCGCTTGCTGCGCCGCTCGGTTGGCGCTTTTTCTTTGGATCATCTGTTACGCTTGATCGCTTTCCATCCATGGCCGCATTCGTCGTACACACAGTGATGGTCTGGCTCTGGCATCTGCCTCTTCCCTACGCCTGGGCTCTCTCCAGCAATTTTGCCTATTGGGCAATGGAAATCCCTCTCCTTCTGTCGGCCCTGTGGCTTTGGCGTGAAATCCTCTACCCGCGACGCGCCTCAGGCAGTGCGCTCGCCATCTGCGGTGGCACGATATTGCAGATGACGATGCTTGGGGCATTTCTGACGCTCACTCCACACCCTCTGTTCAGCCCGCATTTTTTGACCACCGACCTTTACGGTCTCACGCCCCTCGAAGATCAGCAGTTGGCCGGGTTGTTGATGTGGGTGCCCGCCTCGCTGCCATATGTCGCCGCCTTTCTGCTCAGGATCGGTCAGACGATTAAAACATCGTCCCGTGATAAGGCTGTGGACGTGCCTCAAAACGTATAGCTGGCCGCGACGCCGGATGCGGCGGCCTGGATGCAGATCCTTACTGCCACCGATGATTGGAACGACCTGGGGCCTGGTCCATGGCAGCCGCCTTGAACGGGGTCTAACCGCCGACGTGTTTACTATTAGCGAAGCCGTTGATCCGGAAGAAACCTTCGGCGGTGTAGATGGAAACTGCGCAATCACGTCCAAAGTGGGCGGCGGCTCACCGAGAATGCCTGATCTTCATCGGCAGATTCCAGCCGCTTCATCGGTCGCCAATTCATCAACGATCAGGCTCTCAAACGCGCCGAGAAGTTGATCGTTGTCATTGGCTCAGCCACCACTGCCCGCTCGCTGCGGAATCTCCGAAAGCTCTAGCGATGTGAGCTCCACGTTAGGAAGGTCTCTGGTTTGACGCCATCCGTCCGCGCCTTCTCGATCAGCGGCCGGAGTGTGTCTTTGACGAATTCTTCCATTGTGGTGCGCAGTGCAGGACGATCATCGTGAAACTTTACACGCCCATCGTTAAGAGCAGCCAAGGTGTCGTTATCGTAGACCCACCGTCCGAGAGCTCCGAACCTCTCCCGGAATACCGCCTCGACCTCGCGATCGCTCCTATCGATGAAGCGATAGTCCACCTCTCTAGCGAGTGCCCGGCTGATAATCGCGGCGATCTCGGTCATCGTGTAATCGATGCCCAGTTGCTTTACGGATCGGTGCTGGTCAGTCGGCGCGTCGAACTCTTTCGCCGCGAGATCCGCGATGTCCTGAATGGCAATCCAAGGAGTTTTCACGTTTGGGTCAAGCGACCAGCCGATCCTATCGTGCTGCGCGATGGAGTCGGTCCACCCGGCAAGATCCTGCATGAACCAGCCACCCTGCAGGTGCACCACTTTGATGTCGCGTAGTCGGTTGAGGATCTGATCCAGGATATGAAAGCCCTGAAAATGGCCGGTGTTTCCGCTGACCTCGGATCCCATTCCGGTCAGGCTCACGGCCAATTTCACAGGGGAATCCCGAAGGGCGTCGAAAAACCGAAGCGCTACCGTAGGGTAGTGCCCATGGAGGTCCTCCGAGCCCCAGATGGTTTTGACCATGAGGAACGCAGCGTCAGCGTCTTCGAAGAACGCGTTAAGTTCACCAGCACCCGTATCGAAGCTGCCAAGGAACGATTCTGCTCCTTTCGCGACAAGGTCATCGAGGGCCGGCCCTCCTCTTGAAAGAGCTTTGACTGAATGGCCTTTGGCCAAGAGGTTCTCGGTAAGTTTGGCACCGATCCTGCCGGTCGCGCCAACCACGGCTATACGCATGGGTGATCTCCTGAGAGTTGCTAAACCAGGAGCCTAAAGGATTGCCCCGCGAGCAAAAGTGGAGATAATGCCATATGATCTCGAAATCGGGCCAACCTTCGAATAAGCCACCCTGCAGTGCCGCGATAGATCTAAGCCTCTTGCATGGGCCTGCGATGGCGATCAGGATGGACTTCGCCGACTATGAAGCCGAGGGGGTGCAGCACCAGCACCCGCAGGGTCAACTGATCCTGGCGCTCCATGGCGCGGTGACCTGCAGAGCGGAAAGTGGGGTCTGGATCGTTCCGCCCGACTGCGGAGTTTGGATACCAGGTGGCGTTCCTCACAGCAATCAGGTCACGTCCAATGCTCGTCTAACGTACCTGTTTGTCGAGCCCGGCGCGGCCATGCTTCCGGCTGTATGCTGCACGCTTTCGGTATCGCCGATGCTTCGGGAGATGATACACCGGGTAGCGGACCTATCGGAAAATCACGCCCGCGACGCTCATGTCGATCGCCTCGTGCGGGTCATGCTCGATGAGCTCGCGCTGATGCCGCGGGAGAGGCTGGAGCTGCCCGTATCTGACCATCCAAAGATCGCCCTGATCGCCGCGGCTCTTTTGGCAGACCCGAGCGACCGCCGAACCCTTGGCGAATGGGCTGAGCATGTCGCGGTGAGCGAGCGATCGTTGAAGAGGCTTATGGTCCAACAGACAGGATTGAGCTTCGGCCGTTGGCGGCGTCAGCTACATCTGGTCATCGCGCTGCGGGAACTTGCCGGCGGTGCGACAGTCCAGCGGGTAGCAGGAGACTTGGGGTATGAATCCACGACAGCCTTCATCGTCATGTTCAGGAAGGCGCTTGGGACCACGCCATCACGTTACTTTGCCGATCGCTCATTAATCACGGAGCACGCATGAGACGCCATATATTGCTGCGATTTGGTTTCATCGCAAACTCGCAGACTGGTTGCATGCATATGGTGAGGTTCTCCGGGACCGGGCTATTAAGCCTGTGCCCAGTTCGCGGAAGTTGCCAGACGGAATGCTTGCGCATGCCGAACCGATACGATCTGAGGGCCGAACAATGAATGTCGGTGCGATCCTTTATGCCGCCGACGCTCGGTTCCTTAGCGATACCCCTGGGATGCCCTTAGTGGGAGTGCTCAAAAAGGAACCCTCACTGTTGGGTCAGTTTTGGGAGATGGCGCGCGCGGGGACGACGTGGGATTATATTACGCGCGGTGCGGGTCGGTGCAAGCTTTGGGCCCTGGGGCGGCTGCTCAACGCGTATGATGATGGCGATTGCCGTTTAGTTGGACGGGCAGAGCCGACGGCTGCGGCGAGTTCTCAATCAGCCGCTCGTATTCCTGCTCCGGCACACCATAGCAGCCGCCGGCGATTTCGATCAGCATGTCGCGATCAAGGATGCGGACGTTACCGCGTGTCGATTTGATGGCGTGCATGCCTTCAAGGATGTGCAGCTCATCGGTGACGCCGGCTCGCCTGACACCCAGCATCAATGCCAGGAAATCATGCGTAAGCGGCAGATCATTGCCCTCGATGCGGTCGTGACACATGAGCAGCCAGCGCGCTAGGCGCTCATGCGTGTGGAATTTCGCCGCAGCCAGCGCCGTGTGGGCAAGCTGCAGCTCGCAGGTGTGGACATAGCGCAGCAGCAGTTGCCGCACATCCGCGTTCTCAAGCGTTGGAAGAAAATTCTCCTTAGCGACCTGAAGCCCGTGGCCTGACACTTGCATGAAGGTCTTATTTGGCGTCCGATCCACGCCGAGGATAACGGGGTATCCGGCAATCCCTTCGCGGCCGATGTGGCGGACTTCGAGGCTTCTGCCCTCGGCGCTTTCGGCGACCATCGAGGCGAGGCCGCTTTCGATAAAGCAGACATGCTCGATCGGTTTGCGCGGCAGCATGAGTGGGCATTTGACAGGAAGATCGACGGGTTCGAGGAACGGCGCCAGAAGCTCGAAGGCATCCTCCGGAAACCGCCGCAACAATCTGTTATTCACTCGCCTCTGCAGCAATTCTGTCATAACATCGCACCATCCGTCGAATGGTAAAACGAGAACCTACTCCTTTCGTTCGAAGGCTTCAGGCTCTGTGCGGTTTTGACAATTGAAACCGTTTGCGCGAGGGCGCTATTCCAGGCCGACAGCCGACCGGAAAGGAACGGTTGCGACCAGCGAGCCTTCTTCGGTCATGATCTCGAAAGTCGCTCCGTCTGCCGGATCGCCCCTCCGGATCCCCTCCGCCACTATTTCACGAGCGGCCGCGACCGCTTCCTCCCGTGCCTGTTCAGGCGAAGCCAAGTCGATGCCTTCTAAATCTTCCTCGAAGACATCGTTCCTGCGGACGTGGAAAAAATACTTCGGCATGGTTTGCTCCACCAACGAGAATCCCGCCGAACCTCTCGATAGCAAAGTTGTTCCACCCGGGCTGTCGATCGACCACATTCAAACCTAGCCGCATGAGACTCAGAAAAAAGCCCCGCGTAAAAGGCGGGGCTAGTTGGGGAAGTTTGGAGGAGTAGGCCGCGTAAAAGGAAACGGATGCGTGGCCCATCCGCCTTACTCTCGGCGGCCACTCTTGTTCCTTCGTCGGCAGATTTAAAACAGGAGGCCGCGCAGAGCGTTACCGAAGGCATTGGATGGAAACACCAAACAACCCTGCCTCCGCGCGGCCAATCCCCTGGGAGGGTGGATCGCGGAGAGTGCAAGGGCGTTGTGCAAGGAAACATGGCTTCCCCTCCCGCGATCCGCCTTTCTAACCGGGCGCGTGCGATACCGGTTCCTGCGCGGTTCCGTACAAATCGTTGGAGAAGCGGATCGCGGTGACTTGGCGGAGGCTCGCGGCAACCGTTCGCAACCGTACTGATGGTTGTCCTTGGGAGGTTAATGCAGTACCAGTTTTCCTATCGCGGTCCGGGCGAATTGTTGCGACGCTCAAGGAGCATGAGATGACGGACTTCAATCTCTCACTTCAGATGGACGACGTAAACGTGCTTTCCGATGCCGTCCAGACTTGGTACCGGCACACGCGTTTACCTGCAGCGAGTGAAGGCTATCAAACTTCATGATCAGCAGCGTGACCAGTTCCTCGCGCGTCCTATGTCCTTCATTATAGAGGTCGACCGCATCATTGACAGTGATATCGGCCATCGATGCGGAACGCCGGCTTGTCGGTATCGCTCATCCAACCTCCTGGAATGTCGAAGCCGATCGGCGAAACGCCAAGAAAAGCCCCGCCTTAGTTAAGACGGGGCAGGTTTGGATTGCGGCGGGCCGCACATTGAAGTGTAAGGTGGCTGCCATCAAATCTCTCCACGACCCGACTCCTTACGGTCCGCGGAGCCAAATTGGTCCCGTCCGAGAGATATTTAATCGGCCTTGCGGCCGGCCATGTAATTCAAGCATTTTTCATAACACTCCTCAACCCTCCGGCATGCCGTCCTGGGACGGCCCGTGGCAAGACCTGCGAAGCCATCCAGGGTATTATCGCCGAAGTCCAGGAGATCATGGAGGAATACAACGGCACCGTGGCCCTCGACGCTGGTCTCATTTCGTCTGCACAGGGTGTAGAACACTACGAGATCGCCCGCGACGGCACGCTGTTCGCATGGGCGAAGCAGCTGGGGCTTAAAGACGCCGTACCGCTCTTGCAAGCCAACCTTGCCGAGGAAGAAGTGACCGACCAGAAACTGACGCAGCTCGCCGAAGCGTCCGCGAATGTTAAGGGGAACAAGGCAGCCCGATCCCAACCAGAATGGAAAACGGCGCTCGACGAGCGCCCTTTTTTGCGTCTGGCCAGAACTTGTCACCCCACGCGAATCGGGTCAGGAGCACCTAATGACGTCCATCCGCCGCGTTCTCGGAACGCGTCGGCCAGCCTTCGTCGCTAATATGGCTGAGGTGCGACTTCCTTGACACTCATGCAACGTCGCTCAGCAATTAATTATACGCATCGGGCCCGCTGGGCTCAGCGGATCAATGCTGACAAATCGCTAAGATCATTCCGGATCGTCGTGGCCGCGACACCAGCCTGGCCCATCGCGTGGCTAATTTGATCCAGTCCAATCACCACGTCTCCAGCGGCATACAGGCCCCGGACGTTTGTGCGTTGGTGACCGTCGACGCAAATACATCCTTCCCCCGAAACCGTTGCACCCACCCCTAAGGCGAGCTCCGATCTGACGTCCGATCCCAACGCGGGGTAGATGGAGTCGAACCGATGCGTGCCCCTGCTTGTACGGATCGCGATCGCGCCTTGTTCGACATCGATTTCGAAAGGGCCACCCTTCACCAATATGCCCAGCTGCTGCAGCCGCGTCTCCTCGCTCGCCTTGAGTTCATGCTCGCCGGAGGGTGACACCAAAGTAATGTCACGGCTATAACTTCTGAGAAATACCGCTTCCTTGAACGCTTGGGAGCCTTGCCCGATGATCGCCACGCGTTTGTCCGTGACTTCGAAGCCGTCGCAAACCGGACAGTAGCGGATGAGCCCTCGTTTCACTGCCTCGTCGTGCTTGTCTTTTGGCATCGACGGCATGCGGTTCACAACACCTGTGGCGACGAGAACCGTTCGGGCCGATAAGGAGCCGTCGGCGAAAGAGACGACGAAATCCTTTTCTGCCTTGCGCAGTGCGGTCACTCGTTTATCGTCGATTTCCGCGCCGTACATGACGGCTTGAGCGCGCATCCGGCGGAGCAGGTCGGCACCATTGATGCCGCTGGGGAAGCCGGCATGGTTATGGGACACCGGGATGTTGGCTGCCCGGCTGGTTCCGTCATCAAAAACCGTCACAGACAGGTGATAGCGCGTCAGGTAGATCGCCGCCGTCAGTCCGGCAGGCCCACCTCCGACGATGATGCAGTCTCTTTTTGTTAGATCCATTCCATCATCCATTATCGGTAACCGCCCTGAGGCGGAGGGAGCGTTTTGGAACACGGATTAGCGGCGATAGTTCCCGACGGCCGTGAATGGCGGAGTCAGGAGATCGAAATTATGGATATAGCGCTCATTGTCGGATATTGCCTCCGTCTGTTCCGTCTGCAGCTTCGTTCCGCAGGTCTGGAAGGTCGTTCGCACCGGGGACACCGAACGACGCCGCATCCCTGACCATCGCCGTCGGGAAATGGGCTGCTCTGAGAGACTGCCGTTCCAACGATGGCATCCTCAAAGTGCCGCCGAACGGCTCTGTCCAGGACATCAAAGCCGAGCAGGCAATCGAGGAGACACGCAAGAAACCAGTCGACGGTCAGGATCAACCCGCTGCAGGTCCTCATGACAAGGAGCACCTGCAGGACGAAAGCAAGACGCCCGGCGCCGGAGCATTGCCCGACAAGGGCGATGAGAGCGTGTCACCAGGAAGCGGTTAAAAAAGGACGCTCGACCCGATGGGGAGCGCCCGAACCATCCCGGCGACGTTTGCGGCGGAGGCAGGAGAGTGGTTGACGCGAATGTCGACCGAGTAGGGTTGCCAGGCAAGCGCGTCATGAACTAAGTGGAACGCCGGTTCATTCATCTCTCTTTGCACACAGGATAAAGCTGTGCTCGCCAGGATGATGCCAATGGCATGAGCTGAGCGCCAGACGCCCCGATGCCGTGCAGAAAAATGACGAGGTGATCGTAAGCGGCCATGATTTTCCGTAGCTTGCTGAACTGGACCGAGGGGGCTCACCCGAGAATGGGAGCCGCCCTCTCACCCGACGCGCGAGCATCGAGGCGGACGCCGGCGGACATCTGGGGAGATTCACGATTATGAGGTGGCCCGATCGCGCCCTTCGCAAGCGCCCGCTCAAGGGCGGTACGCTACAGACACTTCGCTCAAGGTGTTGAAGCGGCTTGGCAATCCACCCATATATCAGAAGACCCTCAAGGAACATTCCAATGGTAAGCAGGATCAGACGCACTCTGACCGTGCAGGAACGCGCGGAAGCATTCGAGCGAACAAACAAGGCCGCGGCCGAAGCCGCTGAAGAGGAACGCAGACGACGCGAGGAGAAGAACGAACGCCTCCGACAGCTACGTGTTGCCTCTGAAAACTGAAGACCATTTTCAATCTTATACTGAACTCTTGATGGCTGTCATGCGTTCTGCCAAAAGCTATTTCGACGATTTTACCATGAACCAACTGTCTACATTGCCCGCTGGCCGATCGAACCTATTGCTCCGCGCCTTATCGCAAGCGGATGGGGATTTGCTTTGGGATCACCTCGAGCCCGTCGCCCTCAACAGGGGCGATGTGTGCATAGAGAGCCAGCGACCGCTGACCCACGTATACTTTCTGGACGGCGGCTTGGGTTCGACGGTAATGCCTGACGAGGTTTACGGCTCGGCCGAGATCGGTGCGCAGGGCTACGAAGGGCTTATTGGCGTGCCGGTCATCCTTGGCGCCATGCAAACGCCACACAAGACATTCATGCAGGTTGGCGGTCCAGCTAGACGCATAGCGGTCGCACCCCTTTTGAGAGCGATCGACGAGAGCGAATCCCTGCGAAAGCTTCTCCTGCGCTATGTTCACGTCTTCCAGCTGCAAGTCGGTCAGACCGCTTACGCCAATGCCCGCTACAACGTTGAAGAACGGCTCGCCCGCTGGATATTGATGTCGGCAGATCGTCTGGGGTCACCCCTTTCCCTCACCCACGACTTTCTGTCGCTGATGCTGGGCGTGAGACGGCCCAGCGTCACTGATGCAACCCACATTCTTGAAGGCGAGCGGCTCATCAAGGCCAGCCGGGGCACAATCGAGATCATTGACCGTGCTGGCTTGGCCAAACGGTCTAACGGTTGCTACGGTGTATCGGAAGCAGAGTACGAGCGGCTTATAGGCCCGTGGCGTTGATCATCCGCTTTCCGGAGTTGAAACTCCACCCTTGAAATCCATTTCCGATTGAAGCGCACGCATCAATCTTTCCACCTCTTCAGCGACGAAGTCTCGTTCAGCCGGATCTACCAAATCCGTCGCGAACGTCTCGTCCAAATAGTTCTGCGATAATTCTTTCCTCCGGCTTTCGAGGAAAGCTTCGAGCTCTTTTGGTTTAAGGAGGAGGACGAGTTCGAGTGCTGCGAGGGTTGCGCGCTCGACGGCAACAATGCGGGCGCGAAGACGGAGGATTTCGGCGCGTTCGGGTTTTATCTTCGTGTTCATCTGCCTTATCTCGATCAAAGCAATGGCAAAAGATTTGACAGCCGTCTCGGTTCCACGGCACCGTCGGCCCAACAGCCCGCCGCCGTGCGAGAAAAATGGCCCCGACCGTGTGAAAACGCTAACTGGCTGGGGGACGATCGTGAATCCCGTCATCGCCTCAAGATCGAAGTAACCGAGCTCGAACTGTGGATCCAGGAAGGTTGGCTTCAGCCGCAAACTCACGAGGACCAGCGCCAGTTCCTGGAATGCAGATCTCGCCCGCGCCCGGCTGCATGGGCGTCAACGAGGCCGGCATCGACGTCATCATGGATCTCGTCGATCAGCTTCACGGTCTTCGCATGGCCATGCGCGACCTCATCTCGGCTATCGGCAACGAGGCTCCAGCGGTGAAGCGACGCTTACGTGCCGCCCTGGATAAAGATTTCGATGCCCGTTCGTTCTAGCTCGTACCGCCGCCGCACTCTGGCACTTCTGAGCGACCGCCCAGGACTGCGCCCGGATCAACGAAGCAGCGCCTAGTGGACGGCGTGACTGACCATACGATACGGATGCGTCGCGTTGAACTGCGAAATCATGGCAGCTGCTTGCCGCAAGATACGTTCGGTGTTTGTCAAATCGTCACGAGCCAGCTCATCGGCGTTGACGCGGATTGCTTGCGCCATATTGGCCGAAAGCGCTGCAAAGTGCCGGTTACCTTCAACAAAGGCCTCACGTGCCGTGCCCTCGAGGGCCGTAGCGACAACGACGAAGACCTCTTCCCGTTCCTCGATGCTGAGGTCTCCGATATTCCTGATCTGCTCTTCCATATCATCTCACTCTAAACAGACCTTCGATAGCGACCGAGCTCGTGGAGCCTCGATCGCTCGGAGAATTGGGAAGAGAAAAATCCGGATTCAAGATTCAGTGCAGCTTGAACTCGCCGTCGACGCGCCGCCATTCGTTCGGGCCGATGAGACGCTGATGGGTATAGCGGACCGAGTGCAGAGGCCCGTCGAGATTGGCCTGCCAATAGTCGAGGAACTTCTGCATCTCCGGGAAATTCGGCGCCAGATCGTAGTCCTGCCAGACGTACGCTTGCAGGACGGTTTCGAAATCGGGGATGTGATACAGGATATGCGCTGTAGTGAGGCCATAACCATTGAGTTGCCGCTCAAGATCCGACGAAAACTGCATGCTTCATCTCCTTTTCGTAACATTGGACGGATGCCGCAAGTACGCCCGGTCATCAGTTGTTTTTCAAACGGAAACCCATGCCTTATTGTTCCTTTCCAGCACGTTAGCAGCCAACGTGCGAGAGTGCTAATTTTTCTGCGGCACCCTCTTGAAATCGGAAAATCGGGAAAATAAATCTTTCGCGCGAAACGCTCGAAGAGGCTTCGCACCCGGCTGGACCGGTCATCTGGTTCGGCGCGGGGTCAACGTCATCTTGTTTGTCCATGGAGGAAAACATGTCGTTCAGACCGCTGCATGATCGCATTCTCGTCCGCCGCGTCGACTCTGAGGAGAAGACCAAGGGCGGGATTATCATTCCTGACACCGCCAAGGAAAAGCCGCAGGAAGGCGAAGTTATCGCCATAGGCTCTGGCGCTCGCAATGAAGCCGGTCAGATCCAGGCGCTCGATGTCAAGGCCGGCGATCGCATCCTGTTTGGGAAGTGGTCAGGCACTGAGATCAAGATCAACGGCGAAGACCTGCTGATCATGAAGGAAAGCGACGTGATGGGCATCATCGAAGCCCAGGCCGAACAGAAGCAGGCCGCGTAACACGCCGCTCATCAGTCAAAAAGCTGCCTATTGAAGGAGTGAACAATGGCTGCGAAAGAAGTCAAATTCAATACCGATGCCCGTGAACGCATGTTGCGTGGGGTCGACGTTCTGGCAAACGCCGTGAAGGTTACGCTCGGCCCGAAGGGACGCAACGTCGTGATCGACAAATCGTTCGGAGCGCCCCGGATTACCAAGGACGGAGTATCCGTCGCCAAGGAAATCGAGCTGGAAGACAAGTTCGAGAATATGGGCGCCCAGATGCTGCGCGAGGTGGCGTCGAAGACCAATGACCTTGCTGGCGATGGCACCACGACGGCGACCGTCCTTGCCCAGGCCATTGTCAAGGAAGGTGCAAAGGCTGTCGCCTCAGGCATGAACCCGATGGACCTGAAGCGTGGCATCGACATTGCCGTAGACGCCGTTGTCAAGGAACTGAAGGCGAACGCCCGCAAGATCACCAGCAATTCGGAAATCGCCCAAGTGGGCACCATTTCGGCCAACGGCGACGAGGAAATCGGCAGGTATCTCGCCGAAGCGATGGAAAAGGTCGGCAACGAAGGTGTGATCACCGTCGAGGAAGCCAAGACCGCAGAGACAGAGCTGGAAGTCGTCGAAGGCATGCAGTTCGACCGTGGTTATCTCAGCCCGTACTTCGTCACCAACCAGGACAAGATGCGGGTCGAGCTCGAAGAGCCCTACATCCTCATTCACGAGAAGAAGCTCTCCAATCTGCAGGCGATGCTTCCAGTCCTGGAAGCCGTGGTGAAGTCCGGCAAGCCTCTGCTGATCATTGCCGAGGACGTGGAAGGCGAAGCCCTTGCGACCCTCGTCGTCAACAAGCTTCGCGGCGGTCTGAAGATCGCCGCCGTCAAGGCCCCGGGCTTCGGCGACCGCCGCAAGGCCATGTTGGAAGACATTGCCATCCTCACGGGCGGTACCGTGATCTCCGAAGACGTCGGCATCAAGCTGGAGAACGTGACACTCAACATGCTTGGCCGCGCCAAGACGGTCTCGATCGAGAAGGAAAACACCACCATCATCGATGGCGTCGGCTCCAAGGCAGAGATCGATGGACGGGTCGCCCAGATCCGCGCTCAGATCGAGGAAACCACCTCCGACTACGACCGTGAGAAGCTGCAGGAGCGCCTCGCCAAACTCGCCGGCGGCGTTGCCGTCATCCGCGTCGGAGGCTCGACCGAGGTCGAGGTCAAGGAGAAGAAGGACCGTGTCGACGATGCGCTGCATGCGACACGTGCTGCCGTCGAAGAAGGTATTCTGCCCGGTGGCGGTGTCGCCCTGCTGCGTGCGGTCAAGGCGCTCGACGGTCTTCCGACGGCCAACGACGATCAGCGCGTCGGGATCGACATCGTCCGTCGGGCGATCGAGGCGCCGGTGCGTCAGATCGCCGAAAATGCTGGCGCCGAAGGTTCGATCGTCGTCGGCAAGCTGCGCGAAAAGTCGGAGTTGTCCTTCGGCTGGAACGCCCAGACCGGCGAATATGGCGATCTATACGCGCAGGGCGTGATCGACCCTGCGAAGGTGGTGCGCACCGCGCTTCAGGATGCGGCCTCGGTCGCGGGTCTGTTGGTCACAACTGAGGCGATGATCGCCGAAAAGCCGAAGAAGGATGCCGCCCCCGCCCTGCCCGCTGGGGCCGGCATGGACTTCTAAGGCCTGCGGGAAGGCCCGCGCAGGCCGCCACAGCGGGCCTTCCCTTACATTTCATATCCGTACCAGCCGTTCCGTCGAGCAACATCAATGGAGCCAACCTATGAGAAAGGACATCGAGAATACTCTTCCAAAGCAAGCCACCGCGGCCATCAGTGCTGCCCATCTCCTGCATCCGGCCAAACATTTCAATCACCCGCGGGACGTGCTTGCGGCCGAGGGCATTGGCAAGCAAGAGAAGCGGGCCATTCTCGCTTCGTGGGCATCCGATATATTCGCGATCGAATCCGCACCCGCCCTACGACTTTACCCCGGCACGGATAAGGCCGTCTCTTATGACGAGATCATCCAAGCGCTGAAACATCTGGACGAGGGCGATATGCGCGCTGGAGAGCAAGGTTTACCCGTTGCCGCCAACATCCACCGAAGCCAGCGCCGCAGACCACAACCACGCCGGATGGGCGGCTTCAGCCTGTGTAGCTTCCGGAGAGGAGACCGCCTGCGACAGCCATTCGAGATGTAGAAACGGCTTAATCTGCCGCATGCCTTAGCAAGGATGCGGATCTGATTTTTACCGTCGACTCTTTGCTCAATTGCGGAGGTTTTGCCGATGAAGATCGCCCAGATCGCGCCGCTCGCTGAAAGTGTCCCGCCCAAGCTGTACGGCGGCACCGAGCGCATTGTTTCATACCTGACCGACGAGCTGGTTCGGCGGGGTCACGATGTCACCCTCTTTGCCAGCGGCGATTCCGTCACCGATGCCTGGCTGGTGCCGTGCTCTGACGTCGCCCTGCGGCTTAATCCGGCCGTCAAGGACCACCTGCCGCATCATGTCGTCATGCTGGAGGAAGTCCGCTGCCGGGCGCATGAATTCGACGTCTTACACTTCCACATCGATCTCTTGCATTTCCCGCTGATCCGGGATTTTGCCGATCGTACCGTCACGACGCTGCACGGGCGGCTGGATCTGCCAGACCTCAGGCCCTTCTACAAGGCGTTCCCCGATATTCCGCTGGTGTCGATCTCCAACGACCAGCGCCATCCCATGCCGCCGGTCAATTGGGCCGGAACAGTCTATCACGGGCTTGCCACTGATGGCCTGCCCTTCACCGCCAAGCCGAAAGGCAATTATCTCGCTTTCCTTGGCCGCATCTCGCCGGAAAAGCGTCCCGATCGAGCGATCCAGATCGCGGCGAAAGCCGGGATGCCGCTAAGGATGGCCGCCAAGGTCGACAATGCCGACCAGGCCTACTGGGACACGGTGATCGAACCGATGGTCAAGAGCCATCCCAACGTCGAGTTCATCGGAGAGATCAACGAACATCAGAAGGCGGAATTTCTCGGCAATGCAGGTGCCCTGCTCTTTCCGATCGACTGGCCCGAGCCTTTCGGGCTGGTGATGATCGAAGCCATGGCGTGCGGGACACCCGTTATCGCCTTCAACCGCGGCTCGGTGCCTGAACTGATCGACCCCGGGCTCTCTGGCATCATCGTCGATACAGTCACGGAAGCGGTGGAAAACGTCGAATGGGCTCTGCGCATGGATCGTCACAGGGTGCGCGAAACGTTCGGGAGACGCTTTTCCGCAAGCCGCATGGCGTCCGACTACCTTGATATATACCGACGTCTGCCGGGAGTGCGCACCGAGACCGCTCGCATGCGCCGGTCCAATGGGACGGCTCCCGACCTTAACGTCGCCTCGTAAGGAGAAGCCATGTCGAGCGAGCTGACAGACAGCAACGGGATGCCGGCAACGTCAACGCAGTTGTCGCCTACGGGCCAGTTTTTCATTCCGGCCACCGCATCGCTGCAGGAGCGGCGGCCGCGCACCTTGAAGCACGGCGACACCTTCGCTGTCTTCGACCATAATGGCGACGCGCTTTCCGGGCCCGGCAGCCCCGAAGGCCTGATTCACCGAGATACGCGGTATCTCTCACACCTCTCTTTGACGATCAACAGCACGCGGCCGATGCTGCTGTCGTCGACGCTCCGCGACGACAACGCGGCGCTGACCTGTGACCTCACCAATCCCGATCTCTTCGATAACAAGGGCAAGCTTGCGCTCGCGCATGACCTTGTCCACCTGCGCAGGACACGCTTCCTCTGGGATAGGCGCTGTTACGAGCGGCTGACCGTCAAGAACTACGACGAACGGCCCCAGCAGGTCCGCATCGAGATCGCATTTGCGGCCGATTTCGCCGACCTTTTCGAGGTTCGGGGAACCGTCAGGGCAAAGAAAGGACGCTCTCTTCCAGCAGTGATCGAGGCGGACAGCATCCTCCTTTCGTATTTCGGGCTCGACGATCGAAAGCGGTCGACGCGTTTATCCTTCGATCCTACTCCCGATAGGTTGGCAGGCGATCTTGCCGTTTATGATCTTCACCTGGCCCCGCACGAGACCCGATCGCTATTTGTCGAGATCGGCTGCGACGAAGCCGAAGCCCGGGCACCGAACCACCTTTCCTTTTTCTTCGCATTTCGCGACGCCCGCCGCGCACTGCGCTCGTCCGCCTCGCGTGCGGCGTCGATCGTAACGTCCAACGAGATATTCAACGAGGTGGCGCGACGCAGTGTGTCCGACCTCCACATGCTGATGACGGATACGCCAGAAGGACCTTATCCCTATGCCGGCATCCCCTGGTTCAGCACGGTCTTCGGCCGTGATGCGCTAATTACCGCCCTGGAAACGCTTTGGCTCGATGCGCAGATTGCCCACGGCGTGCTTGGACATCTGGCTGCCAACCAGGCGACGGAGTTCAATCCGGCCGCGGATGCCGAGCCCGGCAAGATCCTGCACGAGGTGCGCTACGGCGAAATGGCAGAACTTGGCGAGGTTCCCTTCCGGCGCTACTACGGCAGCATCGATTCGACGCCCCTGTTTGTGATGCTGGCCGGCGAATACCTCAAGCGCACCGGCGACCTTACCACTATCAAAACGGTCCTGCCGAATATCGAGGCGGCGCTGACCTGGATCGACGAGCACGGCGATCGCGACGGCGACGGTTTCGTCGAGTATGGGCGACTGAGCGAAGAAGGGCTGATCAACCAGGCCTGGAAAGACAGCCACGACTCCGTCTTCCATGGCGATGGGACCCTTGCCAAAGGTCCAATCGCGATTGCTGAGGTCCAGGCGTATGTCTATGGTGCGTGGAACGCTGCCGCTGAGATCTTTCGACGGCTCGAGCGGCCGGAACGGGCGGCAAAATTCCTGGCAAGGGCGGAAGGGCTCCGCCGTGCCTTCGACATCAGTTTCTTTGATGAGGAAATTGGCACCTACGCACTGGCGCTCGACGGGGACAAGCGCCCCTGCCGGGTCCGTTCCTCGAATGCCGGCCATGCATTGTTTACCGGCATCGCCTATCCCGAAAGGGCTGCGCAGGTCGCCCACACTTTGATGGGTGCCTCATCCTTCTGCGGCTGGGGTATTCGCACGATCCCCTCGACCGAGGCGCGTTACAATCCGATGAGCTATCACAACGGCTCGATCTGGCCGCATGACAACGCGATGATCGCCAGCGGTCTTGCACGTTATGGATATCGCGCTGAAGCAGCGCGGATCTTCGAGGGTCTGTTTGCAGCGTCGACCTACATCGACCTGCGCCGGCTTCCCGAGCTGTTTTGCGGCATGTCGCGCCAACGGGCGCAGGGTCCGACCTTCTACCCTGTCGCCTGTGCTCCGCAGGCCTGGGCCGCGGCAGCCCCTCTCCTGCTGCTGCAGTCATGCCTAGGTCTGGAGTTTGATCCGAACGGTCGGCAGATCAGCTTTGACGAGCCCACCCTGCCGTCGTTCGTTGATGATGTCACGCTGCGGAACCTGCAGCTTTCGAACTGCACGGTTGATGTCGCGCTGCGCCGGTCGGGGCGGCAGGTTGTCGTCGAGGTCATCGACCGCCGGGGCGATATCAAAGTGGTGTCGACCTCATGACCGGGGCGATGATAGCAATAGGCTCACCTTCGCTCGGCCGGATTCGTCTCCAGGCCGATGCGCGGGAACTGAATGCTTTCGCGGTCGCTGCGAGAGAGACATATGTTCAGTATTGCCCATGTTCCTACCTATAATATCCGCTTTCGTCGCAGCGATGGCTACCGGCTCGATCGGCGGCTTGTGGTTGAACTTGCAGCTTCCGTCGCCGGAGCGCACTGGAGCGTTCTTCCTGGTCGCACGTGGTCACTGAATGACCTGGATGACCTTCCGGGAGGACGGTTCGACGATCACACGCTGATCGTTGACGATCGCGTATCCATATTTCGGGTCGTCGGGAATTGGGGTGACGACCACGGTCTCCGGCAGGGGCTGTCCGACGACGACCTTCTCCTTCACCACGACGCGCGTGGTCGGGGCGGGAGCCTGCTGAACATAGGTCAACACCTGCTGCGGCGGCGGATCGATGACGCTACCTGCCACGCCGCCGACGATGCCGCCGACAGCAGCACCGACCGGGCCGCCGACAATTGCACCCGTTGGCGGTTCCTACTACTTTGATATTCGTCTGTTTTCCTCCTTGGATGCGGTTGATTCCGCTGCGGAGACAAACCGAAAGATCGAGGAAGTGTTCCAAATGTCGGACTTCATGCCGGGGCCGATCCGACCTTGGTCCTAGCGTAGGATTCGCCCGCCTACTGCGTGGGAAAACGGTCGTGGACGTTTTCCAGCCGACGATCATCGCGGCAAGCGAGATGGCTTTGTCGCGGTCCACAGCCTTGGTTATAAAGCCTTCGAGCAGGACGACAGGGCCGAGCATCCTGATCTCGATGGCACTGCTGTCAATATCAGGATCGGCGGCAAGGGTGGCTTCGATTGTGGCGATCGTGGATGCCGAACTATGGCCTTGCGAGCAGCGCTCTTCGTGATTGTAGTTATCGGGGCCGAACTTCATTTTCTCCTCCTGTCCCGCCCCTCCACGGACGTACACATTACCTCGCATTAGATATGAGCGGCGTGCCCTGACATCACCAGCCGGCCTCAAGTCCGCCTTTCCCTCGGCACCATCCGGCCTAGATTCTCCTGATCCTTGCAAGGACGTCAGGGAGGTTTAAGCATGTTGCCCAACTCCACTCAGACCTCCCTGACGACTTCCCAACGGCTGTAAATGCGGAATGCTTTCGCGTTTGGAGGATACGGATAAGGTTCCGAAGGTCAGCGACCTCGAATGATCTGGCCGCCTGAGCAGGTTCGAACCGGAGACCCGTGTTTGCGCACATTTGAGAACGTGATTGACCGTTTTCGCAGGTGAACAGATTGGCGTAGTGGTGCGTTCTTTCGGTACCCGCCTTGAGAAGGTCGACCGCTTGCTTTATATGATGCGTGATGCTTGATGCGCGATGAGGCGAAGATGAGAACGACCTTGACAATCGACGACGACGTGCTGACCGCCGCAAAAGCGATGGCAACCCAGCAGCACCGGAGCGTCGGCGAGGTCATTTCTGAGCTGGCGAGACGTTCTCTGCGCCGACCCCCGAGCAGCGGCGAGCGCAATGGCATTCCTCTCCTGTCAACACGCCCGGATACGCCGCCGGTGACGCTCGAAATTGTGAACGCCATGCGTGACGAACTGCCGTGACTTTCTTGCTCGACGTCAATGTGCTGATTGCCTTAATCGATCCGGGCCATGTAGCCCATGATGATGCGCACGAATGGTTCGCGGCGATAGGTCAGAGCGCGTGGGCTACCTGCCCCATTACCGAAAATGGTGTCATCCGGATTGTCGGCAACCCCAAATATCCCAACTCTCCCGGTTCACCGTCACTCGTGATGGAAATTGTCCGCAAATTGCGGTCGCTCCCCGGTCACAGTTTTTGGCCGGACGATGTGAGCCTTGTCGGGTCAGGTGATATCGCTCCCACGAAAATTCTAACATCGGGGCAGGTGACTGACACCTACCTGCTTGCGCTAGCCAAGGCGCGTGGGCGCCAGCTGGCGACATTCGATCGCAAGCTGTCAGCAGCAGCGGTTACAAGGGGCAATGCTGCCTTGCACCTGATCACCACGAGTAGATCGTGAGTTCCCGTCAATCCATTATGCGATCTGCCTGGCTTAAAACGTGAACCCCACAACAAGTCGGACGCCGGCCTCGAAGCTCTCGCCCTGCCAGAATCATTGAGCCGCTATTTTCAGGGTCAGTGGCGTAAAGGGTATTTATGGAACTTCCTAGTACTGCTTCAAGGATCCCGATGGTAACCGACATGCGCGATATGACGCGATTGATGAGACCTGTGCGCGGGAAGAGCTTCGCCTTGATTAGATCTTTTCGGCTTCGAGCGTGAAGGGCGGAAAGATGTTAGCGCCGACCACGTCGGCTGTGTCTTCTGACGCTCTCCTATGAGCGGCAGCGGTATTTTTGCCCGCTATCCAGCCATGGCGATGACTTCAAACTGCGTTTCATATTGTAGGCGATAGCAGCGAGGCAATTTCGACACCGGAACCAATTTCAGAAACTTCGAGGCCGTTTCGCGTCGTCTTTGTCGACGCGAAGGCCGATGCTAAGTGGGCCGGGAATGGATCGACCGAGCCGGACGGGGAGCCGGTCGCCCGAGGCGTCGTCGACGACACCCAACATCGCGTCGAAACGCGGCTATTTACCCTCATTGCCCAGCGAGCGGGTCTACCACTCACCGGCATAGCTGCACAAAACGAGTTATTCCTCGCGGAATGCGCGATTGAACTGATCGGTGAGCGGTTTGGCAAAAAATGACATCGCGGTTCGCTCTTCGGTGGAGACAAAGACTTCCACCGGCATTCCAGGCAGAAGCCGATTGTGGCCAAGTCTTGCAAGCTCGGCGGGGGGCACCGCGACATCTGCCAGGTAGAATATTTGCCCTGTCGCAGGATCGGTGCTGGTTGCCGCCGAGACGTAGGCGATGCTGCCGTGAAGCTCCGGCGTTGCACGTTGATTGAAGGCAGAGAACCGCATTCTTGCATCCTGCCCGACAAATATTTGATCGATATCGGTGGGTGACAGTCTGGCCTGAATCTTAAGTGCGGCGTCATTCGGCACCAGCGTCACGAGCTTTTCGGCGGGTGTGATGACGCCGCCGATCGTGTGAACGAAGAGTTCGTTCACCGTTCCCGACAATGGCGCCCTGATATCGGTGCGCGACAGGCGATCTTCAACAGCGATACGCCGTTCCGTCAATTCGGAGATCTTAGGTTCTATGATGCTTAGTTCGCGCTGCGCCTCCGTACGTGCCGCCTCATCGATGGCGATGATCTGAACCTGAATTTCGCTCATGCGTGCTCTTGAGCGCGCAATATTGGCCTGAACCTCTCCGTTCTCGCCCGTCAGCTTTGACAGTTCGCGATCGATGAAATATTTGCGTGACGTGTCGATGAGCTTTTTGTCGGCCAGACCCTTGATCTTGACGTGTTCGATCCGCACGAGTTCGAGTTCGTCGGTTTTTGCGGTATGCTGGGCAGTGAGACCTTTTAGCTCCTCTTCGAGCTGCGATATTCCGTACTGCAGCTGCTGCTTTTGATTTTGGCGATTGCGCCGGTTTCCATCAAATAGACGGCGCTCGCCGGAGGAGACAAGAGGAAATTCGGAGAGGATTGCGGCGAACTCTGGCGCGAAGAGAATTTCACCCAGGTTATCGCGTTCAGCGACCAACCGCGCCTGCCGCGCCGCCAATTCGACGAGTTGCGTCCTGACAATGGAAAGTTCGGCACGAGTCTGGGCGTCGTCGAGGCGTAGCATGATCTGCCCCTTCGACACGAAATCACCTTCCTTGATCGCGATTTCACTGACAATGCCGCCGTCGCGGTGCTGAATTGATTTCAGGTTGCGATCAACCTTGATGATGCCTGGTGCGATGATGGCGCCCTGCAGTTGGGTCGTCGCCGCCCATCCGCCTGCGCCAGCAAAGAGCAGCAGTCCTAGAGTTACGCCGGCAAGAACGCGCGATGCCACCGGAAACGTATTGTTCGTATCAGGTGCGAGCGGAGGCGGTGCTTTCGTCTGGGTATGGAACACTTCTTTTCTCCCGAGCCGTTTTTCATGCATTCTCGACGATCACGAGCAAGTGGTGGCCCGTAAGATTGATCGTCATTTCGTAATGCTGGTCTTTGTTCATATCGACTTCGATGAAGGTCTGGCTCAATTCGTCCGTTCCCTCATGGCGAACCCGGATCGGCAGGGCTTCTGCAGCAGCCTTTTCGCCATAAATATTCTCGAAGCGTTCCTCCAGGCCGTCCATGACCTCCTCGAAGATCTTGTACTTCGATACATCGATGCGGTCTCCCACCATGAAATCCAGGATCTGATGAACGAGATCGGCGCTGCTTTCGCCGGCCGGCACGCTGAACTCGAACGTGTCATCGCCAGCTCCGCCTTCGATGAGAACGGCCGCCGACCCGACGCGGACAACGTCATTGCCTGCGCCGCCCACGACCTTTTCGAAGCCGTCGATGAGATCTTGCCCGACATCAAAACCGGTGGCGGTGCCGGTATTCAGGTCTATGAGCACGCCATGTGCGGCCTGCGAATAGTCGATCGTGTCGAGACCTTCCTCACCTCGGTAGTCGTCATCCGACGCATCGGCAGCCGCCACCACGATATCATCACCGTCGCCGGCAGAGAGGCAATCGACGTCTTCATCGTCGCGCAATATGTCGTCGCCTTCGCCAGTTTTGATGACTTCGAACCTCTTTATGCTGTCGCTGCCAATTTCAGCCCCGTTTGCATTTGCTGCAACGAGATCAACGACAATCGACAGGACGGCTGCAGAATAATCGAGGGTGTCGATGCCGTTTCCACCATCGTAACTGTCTGCGGCCCCATCGGCGTCACCGACAACGATATCATCCCCGTCACCACCTTCCACGAGGTCCGTGCCGGCGCCGCCGCGGAGATGATCGTTTCCCTTGTTGCCGTGTATTTCCTCGGCCTCTGCACTGCCCGTGACTGAATCATCGCTGGAACCGGCGCGCACGATTTCGAAATTCGAGATTGAATCGTTGCAAATCTCGGCGCCGGAAGCTGTGCCGTTTGCCAGATTGATCTCTACCGCCTCGGCGAGTGCTGAATAATCGAGCAAATCAATACCCGATCCACCGTCGTAACCGTCGTTTGCCCGATCAGCATCGCCGATAATCGCGTCATCGCCTGAGCCTCCCTTGACCGTGTCGCGATCGTCACCGCCGCTTAACACGTCGTCGCCGGCGCCGCCATCAAGGCTGTCGGTGCCCTTGTGCCCGAGTAGGATATCCCTGCCGTCTCCGCCGTCGAGCCTGTCGTTGCCACCTTCGCCATCGATGACGTCATTGTCGGCATCGCCGGTCAAGATGTCGTGGCCGTCACCTCCGAGCAGCATATCGTTGCCTGCACCGCCGCTGAGCACATCATCACCAGCGTCGCCAAAGATGCTATCTCTGCCCTCCTCGCCATACAAGCGGTCGTTGCCTGCACCTCCCCAGATCTGATCGTCGCCCAATCCGGCAAGAACAACGTCATCGCCGTCGCCTGCGAAAACAATATCGTTCCCGCTACCAGCAACGATATTGTCGTTTCCATCGCCGCCGCTCACAGTGTCGCTACCGTCCCTGGCGTCAATGTTGTCATTGCCGGCCAGTCCATCGATGTCGTCGGCGCAATTGCTGCCAACAAGCAGGTCGTCGCCAGCCGTTCCGACAACAGGGGGCGGCTTGACGACGGAGAACTGGGCGGTCTGCGACACCGAGACCTTGCCGTCGCTGATCTGGTAGGTGATGGTCACCGGGCCGAGCATGGCGGCATCGTATGTCCAGCCGCCGGCTGTCTGCACCAGTCGGCCCGAAGATACGCTGATGTCCTTGATCGACATCGCGTCGCCGTCCGGATCCACGCTGCCTCGCAGAAGATCGACCAGACCGATCAATGCACCTGCGCAACCGGAAACATCCGCGAGCGTGACCGGACCGCTGACGCGAGGCGCACGGTTGGCAGCCTTTTCGGTTGCGGGTTGGGCATTGGAAGGACGGGCTTTATCTCCGCTGGACGGAGGAGGTCTCACAACCGAAAGTGCTTGCTTCGGAGCCATCCAGACATTGTCGTTCGATGCATGGAAGGAAACAGAGATGCCGTTGAAGGTTTTCAGCAGCGCCAAACTTGGCAAGTTGATCCGGTTGAATTCTATTGGCAGGGATTCCGTCAGAGGGTAACTCACGGCATTTTTATGGTTGGAGAGTGGAATAACCACCGCCTTCCTTGCCGCTGGTGCGCGTTCATCCGCCTCGTCCTGCGGCTGAACCGTGGAGCCGGTCGTGCTGGTGTCGATTACCGGCGCGGCGTCGGGAAGGTCGTCGGCCGGTTGCTGTTCTGCATCCGGGGCCTCTTGCCGGCTTGACAGAGCACTTTTCAGATAGAGCGCGAATCCCGTCAAAAGGAGCGAAAAAAACAGCGGAACCCTTGAATGTTTGTCCTCGGACTTGAGCACATACCGGTCGTGCGGATCGTCTTCTATCTTGGCGGATTTTGTTCCCTTTACCTCAATCATTCCGACATCCTCGCTGTGATGCGTGACCCGACCTGAGTCGCGCCCGCGGGTCTGCTGAAGGTTTCTGTCGCCGATGGCTTGAGGATTTCGTCCTTCGGACCGAACGCCACCATCTTTCCGTTCTGGATAACAGCAACCGTATCGACCGCCGCGAGAGCGCTGGGTCGATGGGCGATCACGATCGCGATGCCGCCGCGGGCGCGGACCGCCTTGATCGCCTGGGTGAGCGCCATCTCCCCCTCCCCATCGAGGTTCGAATTGGGTTCGTCCATGACGACGATGAAGGGATTGCGATAAAGTGCCCTTGCAAGGCCGATGCGCTGCCGCTGCCCGGCCGAAAGCGAAACGCCTTGAGGACCCAAAGCTGTGCGATAGCCGTCTGGCATTCGCACGATCATCTCATGAATGCCTGTTATTTGGGCCGCGTCGACAATGGCACGGGCGTCGACCTCTGGTTCCAGCCGGGATATGTTTTCTTCGATCGTTGCATCCAGCAGCGCCACATCCTGCGGCAGATATCCCACATGTTGACCGAGATCGGCGTCCGACCACTGCGTGAGTTCAGCATCGTCAAGCCTGACGCTACCGCGAAGGGTCGGCCAGATGCCGGTCAGCGCGCGTGCGAGCGTCGTCTTGCCGCCGCCGCTTGGCCCTATGATACCGAGCGCCTGTCCCGCAGCGATCTCGAAACTGACTTCACTGAGCAGGACCCTTCCAGAGCCGGGAGCAGCCACGGTCATCTTCTCCACCTTCAGCGAGTGGGCAGGTGCAGGCAGTGTCATCGGAGGTGTGGTTCCCGCCAGTGCTATGACCGTCTCCTTCAGCCGAATGAACGCGGTGCGGGCAGCAACAAAACTCTTCCAATTTCCAATGGCGAGATCGACGGGAGCAAGCGCGCGCGCCGAGGCAACCGAAGCGGCGATGATTGCGCCAGCCGATAGCTCGCCCTGGATCGTCAGCCAGGCACCGAGACCGAGAACGGCCGACTGCAGGATCATTCGCAGCACACGGGATATGGCCCCAAATGTGCCGCTGATGTCATTCGTGCGGGTCTGTAGCTCGAGATGATCCTGATTGGCGCGGTTGAAACGATCCACCGCGCGTCCCGCAAATCCCATGGCCTTCAGGATGTCGGCGTTGCGGGCGTTGGAATCGGCGATCGCATTGCGCTCTATTCCCGACCTGTGTGTGGCGCTTGCCAGCCGACGGGTCATGAGTTCCGTCGCGATCGTCAGCATGGAAAGGACGAAGGCGCCGGCGAAGGTGAGCGCACCCAGGTAGGGGTGAAGCATGTAGACGAAGATCAGATAGAGGGGTACCCAAGGAAGGTCGAATAGGGCGACTGGGCCTTGGCCACCGAGGAAAGCCCGAACCGTATCGACATCGCGCCCGCGCTCCAGAGCTTCTGCGGTCGAAAAACCGAAACGCGGCATGTCGATTGCCACTTGATGCGCCATGGGAGCGATGCGGCTGTCGAGCCGAGCGCCCATGCGAACCAGGATCTGCGATCGGATGATGTCGAAGAATCCTTGAAACAGATAGAGGCCGATCGCCAGCGCCGAAAGTCCCAGCAGTGTGGGAACGCTGCCGCTGGTCAACGCACGATCGTAGATCTGCAGCATGTAGAAGGAACCGGTCAGCGCGAGAACATTGATGACGCCGGACGTGATGAAGAGGAATACGAATATTCCTCGAAGTCCTTGTGTCAGTTTCTCGACCTGTTTGCGCTTGTTGCCGGTCAACGGAGTCTTGGGACGCATGTCGTTCACCATTTCTTGCTGATGTTGGCGCATGCAGCGCTCCGGCAAAGCCGGAACGCTGCAGCTCACGGATTACAGGTTGAAATCCGAAGTGGTGAGGTTGTGGTTCCCCTTTATGTTCAGGCGGAGTTCGGCACTGCTGTCGCCGTCGACGCTTCCCTGCACGACCGTATAGTCGCCGTCGGCACGGGTCTCGTGCGTGACGATCAGTTGCGCAGGGCCACTGAGTGTCGAGGCGGCTACCAAGGTGAAGGCCTGGTTTCCGGAGAGAGCATTGTTGGCGTCAGTGCCACTGAGGTCGATCTTGTCTCCGGGCTGGAAGCCTATGATCGTATCGCCGTCGGCGTCCGCTTCGGAACGGAACAGGAATTTGTCATTTCCTGCCCCGCCGTCGATGATGTTGACGGAAGCGTTGGCAGTGATCGTATCGCTTCCGGAGCCCGTCACGACATTCTCGATGTTCCAGAGCGTATCGTTACCCGACTGACTGCTCGATGCATTTCCTCTGCCCATGAAGCCGCTGCCGAGGTCGACCGTCAGGTTGGCGGTGATCGCCGCCAGGTCCAGCGTGTCGCTGTCGGCATCGCCATAGTAGACGTCATCGCCGTCGCCGGTTTCGGCGACGAACATGTCGTTGCCGTCGCCGCCATGGGCGGTGTCGTTGCCGGCACCGGTCTGGATCATGTCGTCGCCGGCATCGCCGAAGACGCGGTCAGATCCAGCGTCGCCATAGAGCATGTCATTGCCGGCGCCGCCCAGCAGGTCGTCGTTTCCGGCGCCGCCGAAGACCATGTCGTTGCCGGCCTCCCCACTGAGGAGATCGTCACCGTCATCGCCGCGCATGATGTCGCTGCCGGCACCGCCGGTTGCCACGTCATTGCCGCCGAATGCGACGATCATTTCTCCGCTTGCGGTGCCGAGAAGAACATCGGCTGCGGCAGTACCGGCAATCGGGGCTCCCGTTGTTGCTTCGGGAGTCGGCGGTGTCGGTGGTGCAGGCGGCGGCGTATCGGTTTCGTCATCGCCATTGCCGTTGAATTGCGGCAGGCCGCCCTCGCTGGTGAAGCGAATACTATGCTGGTTGCCTGTCATCGTTGTCACGCCGTTCTGGTCAGTCGTGACCTCGTAATCATCGGCAGTCGCGCCTGCGGGCAGTTCGATGACGTCCTGCGGCCGCAAGGTGCCGACAATCGTGTCGTTGCCGCCGTTCGAGCGGAATACGATGCGATGCGCCGAGGTCAGAGCCGAAATGTCGATCGTATCGTCACCGGCGTCACCGTCGATGGTGATGGTGTTCAGCCGCAGACTTGTCCCGCCAAAATCCCCGATCACCTGGAACGTGTCGCCGCCGGATGTGCCAGCTCCGGACGGCTCGGCCCCGTTGATGCGGATCTCCTCGATCTCGCGCAACTCGGCAATGACGGCGGTGGCGAAATCGGTATTGGCTCCCCGCGTCACGACGATCTCGGTTGCGGCATTGAGGCTTGCACCATTATTGCCGGCCAGAGCGTCCCATGCAGCGCGGGTGTAGATGCGGTAAGTCTCCGCGACTGCGCCATTGCCTGTGATCACGAAGGTATCACCGGCCTGGCCCTCCGTGCCGCCATTGACGACATCGCGACCATCGGAATTGGCCAGTGACGCCGCCGCCGCGTTGTTGGCGTTCCAGTTGAAGGTGTCGTCACCGGCATCGCCGTTCAGCGTGTCGTTGCCTGTCCCGCCGTTGACAATGTCGTTGCCGGCTCCGGCATTGACCGTGTCGTTGCCACCGAGGGCGTTGATCGTGTCGGCACCGCCGGTGCCGTTATGCGTCTGTCCGGCTGCAGCGCCAGTGATCACATTGCCGGCAGTGGCGAGCGTGAAGTCGGAGATATCGATGCCGGCATTATTGACACCGTTGATCTGGATCGTGCCCTGGATGGTCGAGGCCGGTCCATTCTCGCGGATGGTGATGATCGTGTTGGCGCCGCTGGCAGTTTCGAACACCCGGTTGTTGAAGTTCGCCGCCGTTACTCCCAGTCCGCTAAGGTCGATGCGATCCTGGGTCGCCGGCGTTCCACCGGTGGCGTCGAAGCTGCTGATGCTGTCAGCCCCGAAGCCGGTCGCACTGTAGATGATGGTGTTGACACCACCGCCGACATCGATGGCGTCATTGCCGGCACCGCCGATGATCGTGTCGTTGTCGTCGCCGCCATTCAGCGTGTCGGCGCCTTCGCCGCCGTCGAGCAGATCATTGCCGTCAGCGCCATTGAGCGTATCGTTGTTGCCTCCGCCGAAGAGCTGGTTGGCGGCGCCGTTGCCGTTGATCGTATTGGCGAGCGTGTTGCCGCGACCGGTGACCGCCGCGCCAATGAGATTGAGGTTCTCCACCTCGGCGCCAAGCGTGTAGTCGATGCTGGCATCGACCCGGTCCGTGCCGCCTGCCGCCGGTTCCGTCACCACGTCGCCTGCATCGTCGACGGCGTAGATGTCATCGCCGATACCGCCCACCATGGTGTCGGCACCAAGGCCGCCGTTCAGCGTGTCGTTACCGCCAAGGCCTGTTAGAGTATCAGCGAGATCGCCGCCGGTGATGACGTTATTGCCGTCATTGCCAGTACCGACGAACTGGTCGGCATCGACACCCGTATAGGTCAGGTTCTCGACATTGGCGAAGGCCGCCAGCGTGTAGAGTGCCGCGGTCGTTTCGACCGTGTCGGTTCCGCCACCCGTGGCCTCGACGATCAGATCTTCGCCGGTGTCGTCGATATAGGTGTCGTTTCCGGCGCCGCCGACCAACGTGTCGATATCGTCGCCGCCGTCGAGTGTGTCGCTGCCGATACCGCCAACGAGCAGATCCTCACCGAGGCCGCCATTGAGCGTATCGTTGCCGTCATGGCCGAAGAGCAGGTCGAAGCCGGTATTGCCGGTCAGCGTATCGCTACCCGTCGTGCCTGCCAGCGCCGTATTGATGCCGACTGCGGCAGTCCGCTCACCGGTATCATCCGTGCTCAGTGCATAGTCGCCGGTCAGAGCGTAGCCTTCGAATGTACTGCCATTGAAGTTGATGAACTCTACAGCCTCGCCGACTGTGTCGAAGTGATCAGTGACGGTGGCTTGCTGGCCGTTGAACTGGACCACGAGATCGTCGTTGCCGCCGCCGGTCGTCACTTCGAACATGTTGAGCCCGTCGAGGGCGGCCGGCAGCGCCGGTGGCACGGTTCCTCCGACCGTGATGCGGTCGCTGCCGCTGGTTTCGTTGATGATATCGAACCCGTCGCCGAGATTGATGACATAAGTATCGTTACCGGCACCGCCGTTCAGTATCTCGGCGGCACTGGAGAAAGCGATCGACAAGTCGTCGATACCGACAAAATCGCCGTTGTTGTTCGTGCCGGCCACCACAAAGCGGATCGCCGAATTGGCGCCGAACGGCCCGTTCAAGGGAATGTTGACCCTCGATCCGTTGCCGGAATTCCCGTCTATGGTCTGGATCGTCTGATTGAAGTTGACCCCGTCGGCGGCGAACTGCACCGTGACCGTCTCTCCTCCATCAAAGCCGTTCTCATTGAAGGTATAGCTGACGGTGGCGGTCGACGCCCCCGTCAGATTTACCGTTCGCGTGATCGTCGCCGTGCCGTTGCCTGGATCGTTGTCGTCATCGCGCAGGCGCAGCTGATTGGTGCCGTCGTCGATACGGATCTGGCCTGCCGAAGCGCTGTTTGTGCCGCTATTGTCGCCCGTCTCGACCCAGGGCGACGTCCATGGTGTTGCGCCACTGGTTCCATTCTGCGCCGTGTTGTTGAAATTATCGGCGTAGCTGCCTGAAGAGCCGGCCGTGCTGGGGCCACCGACGAGGATGTCGTTGCCCTCGCCACCGTTCAGGGTGTCGTTACCGCCCAGGCCAAGCATCAGATCATCGCCAGCGGTGCCGTTGAGAACGTCATTGGCTTCCGTACCGACGATCAGGCCGACCGCTCCATCGGTAAACTGGAGCCGCTCCACATTGCGCAGTCGGTCGGAGCCGTCGAGGTTGATCTCGGTGACGTCGGTGACGGTGACTTGTCCATCGGCGGTTGCGCCGAAAGTATAATCGGCGCGGGCGCCCTGGAAGGCGGCAGTGTCGGTATCGCCCGTCCCGTCGGCCGACTTGATGGTGCGCACGATGCCAAGCTGGCCGGGGTTTATCGCGCCGGAGAACATCGAGCTCGCCAGTGTCGTCATACTATTATGCAAGGCGATAGGCGTGCCCGTATGGTTGGGATCGGTAAGGGAGAATACGCCGATCTGCACATCGAGCCACCTGTCGCCGTCAATGATGTCGTCGCCGGCAAGGCCTTTCATGACGTCGCTGCCATCACCGCCGAGGATGATGTCACCGGCAGAAAACGAGGTCACTCCGGCGCCGAGCAATGCCTGAAGGCCATTGATGAGGGCGATGCCGTCGGCGTCGAGCGCGCTGCCCGCATAACCTTCTGTACCGCCTTGTGCTGCCGGCAGGCGATCAGCCGCCAGGGCTTCCGAGCCGGTGAGCACGTCGTTGAACCGGGTACCGGACAGGCCTTCAATCGACTCGTACTCGTCGAGAGCGGCGTTTTCAGGCAGGATCGGGGCCTCGTCGAAGATGATCGGTATCGAGATATTGGCGTTCACTCCGAGGACATTGTCCTTGTAGGTCGCCCAGTCGAAGCCCGACATGCCGACCATTTTGCCGCGGCCGGCGCTTCCGACCATGATGTCGTCGCCGCCCTCGCCGATGAACTCGTCAAACCCGCCATCGCCGAGGAACACGTCGTGCCCGTCAATCAGGTCGTGAGCGAAGATTTCATCAAAATTGTCACCGGGGGCACCGTCAAAGGTGCCGGTTTCAATCCAGTCATTTCCCTCGTTCCCAAGGATTCGTTCGGCGTTTCGGTTGCCGTAGATGAAGTCGTTGCCTGTGCCGGCGAAGACCTCCGAGCCCATATCCGTACCGAGGAAGATGAAGTCCTGGCCGTCGTTGCCCATGACCAGATCGAGACCTGGGCCGGCGTGAACCACGTCGTTGCCGGCGCCGAGCTTGAAGTTGTCGTCACCACCGCTGTCGGTCACGATGTCGTCGCCGTCACCGGCATTAATGATATCGTTGCCAAAACCACCTTCGAGCCTGTCGTTGCCGGCATCGCCGAAGAGCGTGTCGTCGCCGATGCCGGCAACGAGAATGTCGGCATTGTCAGTTCCGCCGAGGACAATGTGATCGCCGCCGGTATAGCGGAGATAATTGCCGTCGGGACCGACGGTGCCCGGATTATTGCGGATCACCAACGGTGTCAGGATGCCGCTTCCGGTCGGATCGCTGCTCTCGAGCACGCCGTCACCGTCGAGGTCGTTGAATTGTCGCGTTTGATCAACTTCCAGGATTAGGCCCGGGGTCGAGAACACATCGGATGGCAGATGCGTCGCGTCGGTGTTGCGCATGATCATCGCGGCAAAGGAGTTGTTCTCCATTTCGCCGAAGAGGTGCAAACCGTCGAGGCGCTGTAGATAATAGAAGCGATCGCCGCTCTGGAGCTTCTCCATCTGTATCTCGAAGACAAAGTTGAAGGTGGAGCCCAGCATGCCGCCAAAAGGCATGATCGCTTCGGCCAGACCGCCGATCCAGAGATCGATATCTTCCAGCCCGCCGAGTGATCCGCCCGCATAAGCACCAGTTGCGTTGAGGAAGTCGACCGCGTCGGCCGGGACCACGAACCCCGCCATCGTCGCGAATTTGCCTGTGGCAATACCCGTGATCAGTGTCAGCGCTGCGTCGCGTTTTCCCTCGATCGTCGTTTCTCCGGTGATCAGGGAATGCGTCCCATAGGCTGCAACAAAGTTGATGATCGAGGCTTCATGCTTGAGGTGGCCGGCGAAATCGACCCAGCTCTCGTAAGGCTTGAGCAGGGAATCTTCATTGGTGGCGAGGTAGAACTGCCGACGGGCCTCGTTGAGAGAGGGCACGCCTGTGTCGCGGCCACGCGCCAGGTTTATGGTCGCAAGATCGAGCGGCAGTCCGAGAAGGTTGTTACGGAGTGCGCTGGTGATAAATTCATCGATCTCGTTGCCCACCTGCCGGGTCATGCCGCGGATGATGGCACCGGCCGAGATATTGGCATCGACGGTCGCGCCGGTCCCGTTGTTTTCGAACTGAAGCGGGTTCAGGAAGCCTTCGATCAGGCCGATGTCATTTTCGCTGAAGCTAGGATCGTACCGATCGATCGTCTCGGTCAGCATTGAGTGGCCGAAGCGGTAGACTACATGGGCGAACTCGGCGACGATCGAGGGATCGATCGTGACGTCATACCCGTCCGGAACGAGGAAAACGTTGATATTCGGCTGGATCTTGCGGGCGAATTCTTCGAACACCAAATGCTGATACTGCATTTCGGTGCCGAATTTGGCTGCCTGGAAAAGGCGTTCGCCATTCCACTCGAGATCTTGAATGCCGTCGGCGATGTTTGCGCCGGGGACCAGCCATTGCTGAATAAAGGCGTTGTCGCCTGTCGCCAGCACCACCGCTTTTGTGTGCTCCATGAGCCGGTTGTGCTCGGAATGGAACACATGGTGGACGGCGGTCAGGCCGATGTTCTCGTTGGCACGACCGTCGCCAGCGATATAGTGCGCGTCGAGCAATTCGTTGTCGTAGACGCCTGGTTCGTTGCCCGGATTTTCAAGGCCAATCTCGATGTCACCGTCGGCAAGTCCGGTCGGAACCGCGTTGTGAGCGATGTCGGCGAGGAAGGCATGGCCGGTCAGGATAGCGTTGGCGGGCACCAAAACGCCGAGACCGCCGTTGGCGGACGGATCGCCCTCGATTAGGCCGCTTGCCGTCACCATTTGCGGAAAACCGTTCGGGCCGCGAAGGAAGTTGCCATAGGCATCGGTGGCAAGAAGCGGAACGTTGCCGACATTGGCATCGACGAGCTGGATGCCCAGAACGTCGGCGGCCTGGGCCTTGAGATCCGCCCAAGTTGCCATTCCGCCATTCCCGCCCTCGATAAGCTTGCCCGTCGCTACGGGATCGCCGGCGGCATTCAGTACATATTCCCGCAGGAAAACCTGGTGAGATGGGTGTGAGGTATAGGTCTGGTTTTGGTCGACGAAGGCGGTGGTTGTATTGACGGGACGATCGGTATCATCGCCTGTTCCCACAACACCGTCCGGACCTGGTCCTGCCAATGTCGCGCGGGTGAGGACCATGAAATTGGTATTTCCGCCTTCAACGTAGAGCGGGTCATCCGGCAGCAGCGGAATGAATACGGTACCATTGCCGCCCTTGTTAACGAGATCGAGACCATGATCAAAGAACTGGCCAAACAGCGTGAACCAGGAATTGAACGGTGCCGACAGCCCCTCATCGGGCGCGGTATTGGTAATGACGACGTTGGGACCATCCAGTTCGATGCCGGTGGCCACAAGAAGTGCCATGAGCTCGTCATCGACGGCATCCAGTGCTGTTTCGGCAGCCGCCAGAACTGCCGCGGCGGCCGCTGCGGCTTCCTGCAGCGGGACGTTGGCCGGGCTTGCCGAGGCTGCGGCCGATGCTGCCGCATAACCGCGCTGGGCGTCCGACACGGCTTTGAACTCGTCCACGAGCGGGGCGTAGGCCGCAGAAATCTGTGCGGTGACCGTCATCTGGTCTGGCCCGGCAACAATGCCTGCCCTTTGCAAGGCCGTCAGGATGGCAGACGGGTTGCCGAGAGTTTGGTCGACGAGGAGGTTGGAAATTGTCCGGACTGTTGGGTCGAACACATCACCGGGGCCAGCGGTTCCCGGCCCGTCATTGTCGACACCGGGCGTATAGCTCACCGGCACAAGCGGCCCACCCGGGCCAGCAGGCACCATGATAGTGCGGAAATCGGTGCCCAGCCCTTCGGGGAATTCGTTGTCGGAAGCACCCCATTCCGGGTGGTAGAGATTGTTGTAGGTACCATCGACCGTACGCAGGCCCCAAGCCAGGTTGTAGGTCGGGATGAGACCGCCCTGGCCGAACAACGGCTCGCCTGCGGCGTGCCGTTCCGCAATCTTGATCTGCGCCAAGATGAAATCGAGATCCGATCGAATATAGGTAACCATTTGTACTCTCCCCTTTGGTTGCCCGGGAACCGCTATCGTTCCGGCAATGCTTCTTCCCAACCCTGCGCTTGCAGGCATCGTTTGTTTTGCGAGAGATTTTCTCCTCGGGCGTCCAAGGCATGAATGGCCAATAGGAAAATCTTCAGCATTCTCTGCGATGATTGGATCTTGTCGCGCCGAGAGGCCACGGGATAGTTCCAAAGGTCCGGCGACATGCATGGACTTTCGTCTGCAGGAGGACGGGACCTTGGGCCCGGAAATGATGTGACTTACGTCCCATTCAGGAAGAGGTCTGGCGGCCAAAACGCCGGGATCGTTGCTTCCTGGCAACGGCTTGAATTGAAAACACAATTTCTGATAATTGCCGGCCTTGTCGTCTGCGGTTCAATGGCGATTCTTGGCGAATGGCTGAACGTGCAGATCGCAGCCAACCAGTTCCGAAGCCGGGCCGAATCCGGAGCCCTCTACATGGAGGGTTTTCTTGCTCGGCACGTTGAAGGATCCGCAACCGACCCGCAAGTTTCCGAAGCCCGTCGAAAGGAACTGGACGATCTGCTAATCGGCACCGATCTCGCAAGGCGAGTCGAGAGCTTCAGGATCTGGCGCCATGACGGGTTGGTGATCTACAGCACCGACAAATCTCTCATTGGAAAGACCTTTCCATCGAGTGAGATCGAACGGGCTTTCGCGGGACAGGTTGTCGCACAACTTGAAAACGGCCATAACGACGGCGATGCTGACAGTTCGTCCGCCCATAGACCGCTCCTCGAAATCTACGCGCCCATCTATCGGTCCGGTACTCACGACATTATCGCAGTCGGAGAGCTTTACGAGGATGCAGCCGAGTTCGTCGTCCAAAGGGACCGAGTTCAGCGTCACACATGGGCGCTCGTCGGCGCAACAACCCTTGCTATCGTTACTTTGCTTTTCCTCATCGTCCGGCGGGCGAGCAATATTATCGCCAGTCAAAGAACGACCCTGAAGGTGCAACTGACAGAGGCCCAGGCGCTGGCCCGGCAGAATACCGAGCTTCGCAAGGCAGCTGACAAAGCACGCATGGATGCCACGAAATCGAACGAGCAGCTCTTGAACCGCATCGGTTCCGATCTGCACGACGGTCCTGTTCAATTGCTCAGTCTGTTGATTCTCAGATTGGGAGGTTCCGCCAGCACGGCCGGCACGTCGAGGACTGCCTTCAATTGCGCGTCCGATGTGAAGGAATCAGACCTTGCGCCGTCGCATATCGCAAGCCAGGTTCTGACTCAGCTGCGTGAGCTTTCGACAGGACTGGTCATGCCGGAGACCGAACACATGGCCTTGGAGGCGGCCTTGCGTATGGCGGTTGAACAGCACGAATATGCGACTGGATCAAAAGTAACGTCAACCTATGACGGGCTGCCCGAGCGTGTCGCACATCCGTTGAAGATCTGTCTTTATCGAGTAGTTCAGGAGGGGCTCAACAACGCTTTCCGTCACGGTGCAGGCCGCAACCAGCGTGTGTCCGCTTCAGCCGATCCGTCGGCCATAACCGTCGTCATTTGCGATGACGGCCCGGGTTTCGCGAGCGGCAGCTCCAATGGACGCCGCAGACCGCTCGGTCTTCAGGGCATTCGCAACCGGGTTGAAGCGTTCGGCGGCCGAGTCGAAATCCTCCAACAGATCGGTGTCGGAACGGAACTTCGGATCGTGGTGCCGCTAGAGGGCAATGGCATCTAACGCGCGTCGCGATCGTTCAGATTCGCTTCGAGCGCTTTAGGTCTTTGATTTCACGCATGTCGTTGTCGCAAAACCGCTGCACACTTTTGCGCGACATGCTTTAGTGGCGCAGAGCCGGGTCTCTGCTCCCCTCGAGCTTTTGAGCGGCAATCAGCACTTCCAGGCGGTTTCGCGCGTTCAACTTTTGCATCAGGATCGTCATGTAGTTCTTGACGGTCTTCTCGCCAATTTGCAGATCCGTGGCAATCTGGCGGTTTGTGAATCCCCGCAGAAGCATCCTGATGATTTGGCCTTCCCGTATGCTAAGCTTTACTTCCCCGCCGGCCATTTTTCGGAGCGAGGCTATTTTAAGTTCCTCAATGACTTTGCAGGCAAACGCCGGTGTGATGAACATATCGCCGCGATGGACGGTTGCTATAGCCTGGATGAGTTCTTGAGCGCTGCTTCCTTTGAGGACGTACCCGCTTGCGCCCGCGTTAAGCGCGCGCACGGCGTAATCGCTCCCTGTCATCGCTGTAAAAACAAGAATTTTGGTCCGAACCTTTTCGACGAGTTTTGTGATGGTGTCGAAAATATTTCCAGGCATCATCAAGTCAACAATAAAAACATTCGGCTTCAATTTTAATCCGATTTCCAATGCTTCATCTGCGGTTGAACCAGTCGCTGCGATGAAAAATGGAGACTGCTTGCTAAGGATGTCAGTCAATCCTGCCAACATCAATGGATGATCGTCAATCAACGCCAGCGATACTGCAGTCATATTACGCCCCTACGCAAATACATGACATTACGAATATTGCTAAAACATTATTATGTCCACGTAGCACTTTGGATTAGTAACCTGGCTTATCTGTTCTTCATTAATCATGGGTTAGCCTTCGGCTTGGGTTATAGTACTTCACGGTGCGGTACGGCGGCGATCGACATGCGCTGCTCCTGGCCGGTCGCATTCTTGCCACGCCGCCGTGCCGGCCACGGCAAGGGCGCCCCTCCAAACAATGAGCATACCAGGCGAAGGCGCGTCCGCGCCGGCGCCAGTTCGCGCACGGCTTGACCGGTTAAAAGGGTAGCCGCAGGAGGGTTAGCGGAGCGCCGCTCGGGAACGAGCGGAACCCGGGACCGACTGCCCCCGGCAAGCCGTTCCGCTTGGGGTGTACCCGTGGTGCCCCCTCGCCTCACCTGCCCGGCCGTGCCAATGACCGGGCGATATCGACGATATCGTCGCGCGAGGCGGTTGGATCCTCCTTGTTCCAGGCGACACCGAGCCCGATCCGGAAGTCGATGCCCCTCACCGCCTTCAGCTCGAAAGCCCGGTTCGGCAGGCCCTCGGTCCATTCCGGCGCAAAGCCAATGCCAAGGCCTGCCGAGACCAGCGACACCAGCGAATAGGTATCGTCGCAGCTATAGGCGATGTTGCGGGTCAGATCGTATTCCTCGAACTTCTCGTTGAAGTACCGCTCGGTATAGGAGAGGTTCTTGCGATTGAAGGCGATGATCCTCTCTGAGCGCAGGTCGTCGATGCCAATCTCCGCCTGTTCCGCCAGTGGGTTGCTCCTCGCCACCGCCAGCAGGTACCGCTCATGGGCGATCGAAGAGAAGCGCAACGAGCCGATGTTTTCCACCGGCCGGATGAAGCCGAGATTGATCTGGCCGTTTTCCAGGCCGCGGATGATGTCGCCGGTATTGCCGCTTGATATATGAATGCGGATATCCGGGTACTTGCGGGCGATCTTTGCCAGAAACGCCGGCAGCACGCCGGTGGTCGCCGGATAGACGGTGCCGATCCTGATCTGCCGGATCGTTTTGCCGGCCACCGCCCTGGTGATCTCGGCACTCAGATCGACCTCGCTCAGGATCCCGACGCAGCGCTCGTGGAAGATCACCCCTGCCCTGGTCAGTTCCACCCGTCTGGTCGAGCGGATGAATAGCGCGCAGCCGAGCTCGCGCTCCAGCGCCTGCACATGATTGGACAACGCCGGCTGGGCGATGCGCACCTTGGCGGCTGCCCGGCCGAAATGCAGTTCCTCGGCCACCGCGACGAAGTAGGAGAGCTGGCGCAGTTCCACTTGCACGTCTCCTCTTGAGGCCCTCCCCTTCACCGCATCATTCGATGATCAACTAGGACAACAATGGTAATATGTCGGATATATCCCATGGATTAACGCAATGCAAGATGGTGGCCATGAAACATGGACACTCGCGCTCGCATAGCTTGGAACCTGCGAAATCTCAGGGTCTCGCGGAAAGTCACACAGGAGAACCTCGCTGTGGACGCGCAGGTGGACCGAACCGTTATCAGCGATTTGGAGAGAGGCAAGCACAATGCCTCCATCGATCTTATGGATCGACTTGCAATCGCGCTCTCGATTGACATTTCGGAGTTTTTCTCTGAACCGTTACCGTCCGAAGGCAAGCCAGAACCAATGAAGGCGGGGCGAAAGCCAAAGGCTTGATCATCCGTGCAGGAAAAGCCTTGGCTCCGATTTGATCTGAGGGATCGTCACAATGTCAGGCGGCAGGTTCTTTCGCGCTCCAATCGCTATCGGAAATCGCAGTGCAAATGAGCACTCTGATTGGTCTGTGCTGTCCGATTGGTGTTTAAGCTCGACTCTGCTGGGAATAGAACCAAACAGTAAGCTCAGTCTCAGCGGCGTAAGCAGATTTATGGAACTTAAGGCGACGTAATCGAGCCGGCCGATAGAAATCGCTCCATCGCCTTTGTTACGCGCCGCTTGCCCAATTTTGCCGGTTGGCGATCAGATCGTCGACGACGGCCGGATCGGCAAGCGTCGAAGTGTCGCCGAGAGCGCCGAAATCGTCTTCGGCGATCTTGCGCAGGATGCGGCGCATGATCTTGCCGGAGCGGGTCTTCGGCAGGCCGGGCGCAAACTGGATCTTGTCAGGCGCAGCAATCGGGCCGATTTCAGCCCGCACATGTTTTACCAGTTCCTGGCGAAGCGTATCCGATCCCTCATGACCGGCCATCAGCGTCACGTAGCAATAGATGCCCTGGCCATTGATCGGATGCGGATAACCGACGACCGCGGCTTCCGA